>NZ_CP151951.1:0-112500 GCF_038592985.1 Paenibacillus sp. FSL R10-2782
GTGGACAGCCATACCTCTGAACTATGGCAGCAAATTCTATCCATCATACAAACCAAGCTGAGTAAGCCGAGTTACGACACTTGGTTTAAGGCTACCAAGGCAGCGAAACTGAATGACCACTCCATTGTGATTTCTGCACCGACAACTTTTGCCGTGGAATGGCTTGAAAGCCGCTATACCAAGCTAGTCGGGGCAACGGTTTATGAAATTTTGGGCAAGCAGCTGGAGGTCAAGTTCGTCATTGAAGAGAACAAGCCCGCCGAGTTCGATCTCCAGCAACAACCTCAGCAGCAGCCGGTCATACATGAAGAAGCCGTGTCCCATATGCTGAATCCCAAATATACATTCGATACGTTCGTCATCGGATCGGGGAACCGTTTTGCCCATGCAGCATCGCTGGCCGTCGCCGAGGCGCCGGCCAAAGCTTACAACCCGCTGTTTCTGTACGGCGGCGTAGGTCTGGGCAAAACGCATCTGATGCACGCCATCGGGCATTATATTTTGGAGCACAACCCGGCCAGCAAGGTGGTATATTTGTCATCTGAGAAGTTTACTAACGAATTTATTAATGCCATCCGGGACAACCGTGGTGAAAGCTTCCGGAACAAATATCGTAATATTGATATTTTGCTCATCGATGATATTCAGTTTATTGCAGGCAAGGAGTCGACGCAGGAGGAATTTTTTCACACGTTCAATGCGCTTCATGAGGAACGCAAACAAATTATTATATCAAGCGATCGTCCGCCTAAAGAGATCCCAACGCTGGAGGAACGGCTGCGTTCCCGCTTTGAGTGGGGATTGATTACGGATATTCAGCCGCCGGATCTGGAAACGCGAATTGCAATTCTTCGGAAAAAGGCGCGAGCGGAAAACCTGGATATTCCCAATGAGGCCATGATGTATATCGCCAACCAGATTGATACGAACATCCGTGAGCTGGAAGGGGCGCTGATTCGCGTCGTTGCCTATTCCTCGCTGACCAATCAGGATGTGACAAGTCATCTCGCGGCCGAGGCGTTAAAGGATATTATTCCTTCCAGTCGTCCCAAAATGATTACCATTCAGGATATACAGCATCAAGTCGGGGAATTTTACAATCTGCGCCTGGAGGATTTCAAAGCACGCAAGCGGACAAAGGCGGTGGCTTTTCCACGGCAGATCGCTATGTACCTGTCCCGTGAGCTAACCGACTATTCTTTGCCGAAAATTGGAGAAGCCTTCGGTGGACGCGACCATACAACCGTCATTCATGCGCACGAAAAAATCTCCAAATCCATTCAAGTGGATCAGGAGCTGTTCAAAGTTATCAACAGCCTAATTGAAAAAATCAAAAATCCAACCTGAACAAGTTCAGAGCCTATACACAACTTATACACATGTGGATAGGCTTGATTTTATTAGGCTTGCAGCGACTTATCCACATATTCAGTGCGCCTATTACTATTACTAATAGATTTTAAAGATATACATCACCTAAATAAGGCCCGCGTCAACGCGTGCTTGAAGGATTAAAACCCGTAGGAGGAACTTATGAAGATCAGCATTTTGAAAAACGTATTGAACGAGGCTATACAACATGTATCCAAGGCCATATCAAGTCGGACCACGATTCCAATTTTGAGTGGTATTAAGCTGGATGTGAATCATCAGGGAGTAACGTTGACTGCCAGTGATACCGACATCTCCATTCAATCCTTTATTCCTATGGAGGATGGTGACCAAACTGTCGTTCAAGTTGAACAACCGGGAAGTGTTGTACTGCCAGCCAAGTTCTTTGTCGAAATTATCAAGAAGCTGCCGTCTCAGGAGATCCGTATGGAGGTAAAAGACCATTTCCAAACCTTCATCTCATCCGGTGCAACCGAAATTCAGATGGTGGGTCTGGACCCTGAGGAATTCCCGGTGCTTCCAAGCATTGAAGAAAATCAGGTCATCTCTGTACCAGGCGATTTGCTCAAGAACATGATTAAGCAGACCGTTTTCTCCATTTCCACCCACGAAACGACACCTATTTTGACAGGGGTATTGTGGAATTTGGCTGAGGACGAATTGAAATTTGTAGCAACGGACCGCCACCGCCTCGCCACCCGAAGCGCCCGTTTGGAAACGTCTGAAGGCTTGCGTTTCAGCAATGTTGTCATTGCAGGTAAAACGTTGAACGAACTGAGCAAAATTATTCCGGATCAAAATATACTTGTGGATATCGTCGTAGCAGACAACCAGGTATTATTCAAAATTGACCGGGTTCTGTTTTATTCCCGCATTTTGGACGGAACGTATCCGGATACTTCTAGAATTATTCCAACCTCCTACAAAACAGAACTGATTGTGGATACAAAAAGTTTGAGCGAATCCATCGACCGTGCTTATTTGCTGTCCCGTGAGGAAAAAACGAATATTGTAAAAATGCAGTCGCTGGAAAACGGCGGCTTGGAGATTTCCTCCAGCTCCTCTGAGCTGGGTAAAGTACGCGAGGAAGTCACAGTCTCCAAATTTGAGGGAGAGCCGCTCAAAATCTCGTTCAATTCGAAATATATGCTTGATGTGCTGAAGGTGATTGACAGCGAGCAACTGACGATTGCTTTTACCGGCATTATGAGCCCCATCATTTTAAAACCGGCGGACTCCAGCAATGCGCTGTACATCATCCTGCCATATCGCACCACCAACTAACGTCTAGCGTCACCCACCCGAGAACAAGCGAAAGGATGAACAAGCCTTGAAACGGATATCTATACAGACCGAATACATCAAGCTCGATCAATTTTTAAAATTAGCCGATTGTGTTTCTACAGGAGGAATGGCCAAAGCTCTGTTGCAGGAGGGGCAAGTTCGTGTCAACGGTGAGCCGGAAGAACGACGCGGAAGAAAACTGTACCCGGGCGATACCGTAGAAGTAGAGGACAACGGAAGTTTCGAGATCACGGCAGGAGCATGATCGCCTGGTCGGCAAGGACTCCTTTTAGGTGCGGAGTAACAAGGGGGACCCTATGTGTTTGTGAACAACATTGTTTTGCAGCAATATCGGAACTATGAACAGCTGGAGCTGAATGAATTTGGGCCCGTTAATTTGCTGATCGGACAAAATGCGCAGGGCAAAACGAATCTGGTAGAGGCGATTTTTGTCCTGGCTTTGACCAAAAGCCACCGGACGTCGCGCGACAAGGAGTTGATCTCTTTCGGGGCTACCTCGACTCACATTGCTGCGGATGTAGATAAGAAATACGGAAAAATCAGGCTGGATCTGTCGTTATCCACACAAGGAAAAAAAGCGAAGATCAACGGATTGGAGCAGCGAAAGCTAAGCGACTTTATCGGTTCGCTGAATGTCGTTATGTTTGCACCTGAGGATTTGGAAATCGTCAAGGGAACGCCGGGGGTTCGCCGCCGGTTTCTTGACATGGAAATTGGACAGGTTGCTCCAGGATATCTGTACCATTTGCAGCAATACCAGAAAGTGCTGGTCCAGCGTAACAATCTGCTCAAGCAAGCTTGGGGCAAAGATATGGCTTCCGTACAGCTCATGCTGGAGGTTTGGAATGAGCAACTTGTTGAGCACGGTGTTAAAATTGTTAAAAAGCGGAAACAATTTATAACAAAGCTGCAAAAGTGGGCTCAGGCCATTCATGAAGGGATCACTGGAGGAGCTGAAGAGTTAAAATTGACCTATGTTCCCTCCTTCAGCGAGCCGGAGGAAGAAGATGAAGCTGTCTTATTGGAGCGATTTATGATAAAGTTATCCCAAATGAGGGAACAGGAAATCCGCCGTGGTATGACTTTGGCAGGACCCCATCGTGATGATTTGGCCTTTGCCATTAACGGCAGGGAAGTGCATACGTATGGCTCTCAGGGGCAGCAGCGGACGACTGCCCTGTCCTTGAAGCTGGCTGAAATTGAATTAATCCATGAGGAAATTGGTGAATATCCTGTCCTGCTGCTGGATGATGTTCTATCCGAACTGGACCCCTACCGTCAGACCCAACTGATCGAGACCTTCCAGAGCAAGGTGCAGACCTTTATCACGGCAACCGGTATTGAGACCTTGAATGCAGAACGGCTCAAGGATGCCAGTATTTACCACGTCCACGACGGGCATGTGGAACACTAAGGAGTGAGTGACCGCTATGTATATTCATCTGGGTGGAGAAAAAATCATCCGCTCGTCAGAGCTTGTGGCTATTTTCGATATCTCGATTGAAAAATCCTCTAAAATCTCCAAGCAGTACGTGAACCACGCCCAACAGCAAAAGCATGTCGAGATGATTGGTGAAGAGGAAGCCAAGTCCATCGTGGTGACTCAAAATACGGTGTATTATTCCCCCATCTCCTCAACAACTCTCAAAAAGCGGGCAAACCAGTTTGTTGCCAATGCTTAACCATAGAATCTATAGAAGTAGGTGAAAGGCATGTCTATGAATCAACCGTCTTATGATGCGGGTGAGATTCAGGTCCTGGAGGGCCTGGAGGCGGTTCGGAAACGTCCCGGGATGTATATCGGTTCCACCAGTGCCAAAGGGCTCCATCATCTGGTCTGGGAAGTTGTGGACAACAGCATTGACGAAGCGCTGGCAGGCTATTGTGACAGCATTCAAGTTGTCGTTCACGAAGATAACAGCGTCACCGTTACAGATAACGGACGCGGTATTCCGGTAAGCGAACACGCCAAAATGAAAAAATCTGCGCTGGAAGTAGTCATGACTGTACTTCACGCAGGTGGTAAATTCGGAGGTGGGGGGTACAAGGTATCCGGCGGTCTGCACGGCGTTGGTGTATCCGTAGTGAACGCCCTCTCCAGCAAAATGATCGTTCACGTTAAACGGGATGGACATGTGTATGAGCAGGAGTACCATCGTGGTGCTCCGCAGTATGATGTCAGAGTCATTGGCGATACGGACGAAACCGGTACCCAAACGACGTTTTACCCGGACGATCAAATTTTTACAGAAACGACTGTATATGACTATGATACGCTCCAAACGCGGATTCGTGAGCTGGCTTTCCTGAACAAAGGAATTGCGATTAGCCTGACTGATGAACGGACTGGCGCCAGTGATACGTTCCACTACGAGGGCGGAATCAGTGAATACGTACAATTTCTGAATCAGAAAAGAGAAGCGCTTCATGAGCAACCGATCTATGTCGAAGGCTCACGCGATATGATTCAAGTCGAAGTTGCGCTGCAATATAACGACAGCTATACCGAAAATATTTATTCTTTCGCCAACAACATCAACACCCATGAAGGCGGCACCCACGAATCTGGCTTCAAGAGCGCATTGACCCGGATCATTAACGATTATGCACGCAAAAATGGCTTTATCAAGGACAACACGGCCAACTTGACGGGTGACGATGTGCGTGAAGGACTGACAGCGATTATCTCCGTCAAAATCCCGGAACCACAGTTTGAAGGTCAGACCAAAACGAAGCTGGGTAACAGTGAGGTACGCGGGATTGTCGAATCCCTGTTCGCAGAGAAACTTCAGGAATTTCTGGAGGAAAATCCGTCTGTCTCGCGCCGCGTTGTTGATAAATCATTACAAGCAGCCCGTGCTCGTGAGGCTGCACGGAAAGCGCGTGAGCTGACTCGTCGTAAAAGTGCGCTGGAAATCAGCTCTCTCCCAGGTAAGCTGGCAGACTGTTCTTCCAAGGATGCGTCGATTAGCGAACTGTACATCGTTGAAGGCGATTCAGCGGGCGGATCGGCCAAGCAAGGCCGTGATCGTCACTTTCAGGCTATTTTGCCTATTCGCGGTAAAATCCTGAATGTCGAGAAGGCACGTTTGGATCGTATTTTGTCCAGTGATGAAATTCGGTCAATGGTAACGGCTATGGGAACGGGGATTGGCGACGATTTTGATATTGCTAAAGCTCGTTATCACAAGGTCATTATCATGACCGATGCGGACGTCGATGGAGCCCATATTCGGACGCTATTGCTGACATTTTTCTATCGGTACTTGCGTAAAATTATTGACGCCGGTTATGTCTATATTGCTCAGCCGCCGCTGTTTAAGGTAGAGCGCAATAAGGTCGTACGTTATGCAAACTCTGAAGCCGAACGTGATGCTATCATCAGTGAATTCGGAGAAAATGCGAAGTACAACGTACAGCGTTATAAAGGCCTGGGTGAAATGAACGCAACCCAGTTGTGGGAAACGACAATGGACCCTGAGAGCCGTACAATGCTTCAAGTTACCATCAGTGATGCCATGCTGGCTGATACGATGTTCGATACCCTAATGGGCGATAATGTTGAACCGCGTCGCGACTTTATTCAGGAGCACGCCAAGTACGTGAAAAATCTTGATGTTTAATACATGATGTGATTTTAGAAAGAATTCACCAAGGGGCGCTCAGATGGAGCGTCCCTTGTCTTGTCATTAACCCGTCGGAGAAAATTTGAATATTTAATTTCAAAGCTTTACGCCTTTTTCTTAGTGCGTGCAGGCTTACCCGTGGATGCTGTATAACGGCCGTAGCCTACAGCATACCTGAATATTTTATGATATAGGCTTTTGTTGGGCAGGGAAGAGAACACCTTAATGGCTGGCCTCGTATTCACTTCCAAAATCCACGGATAGATTTGCTGATCCAGTCCTATATCCAAACCAATTTCCTTCAAGCGGGGATACCTCTTTTGCAACTGCCAAGCTACCCGCTCGCCCATTTTCGATAGCTTTTGCTCCAGCCGTACCGCTTCCTTTACATCCAGATATGGAGCTACCAGTTCATTGAAAAAGCGTGTTGTGCCTCCGCTGTGATGATTGGTGACGACTTTGTCGGGAGCAGCAACACGCCCTATGATGAGCGTCGTTTCCCATTGCTTTCTTAAGTTCATCTGCGTTAATACTCGTAGATCAAAGGGTCGTGCATCATGATGAAGAAGGGGGATTCCTCGTTGAATTAGATAGGGACGCTTCCGTATGCGGTGAGAAACTGCTTTATGCAGGTCTTCCAGATTTTCGAAGGTATGGGTCTCTACCTCATAACGGAGGATGTACCACGTTCTTTCTCCGATAATTCCCTCTTCATTCGGCGGAAGTGGTTCAGTGAGTCTCTCTGCCCGCATAACCCCTTTCCCATAAGTACCGTTATCCGGCTTAATATAGACGGTTCCGTACAATGCCAGCATTTCATTCAAATGCTCCATTGCATACAAACGTGTTTCCGGTACATAAGCGGACAACATTGAATTGGGGAGAATGATATTTGTTTTGGTCCACTTACTGGATACTCGTTGAATAGACAAGTATTCTCATCCCTTTCTTTTGGAAATGTAAGCTACGTTCATGGAAATTACAACGCTTGAACAAAACAAGGGAAACTAAAGGACAAGTGCGTAAAACAATGATATAATAGAGAAATACGGCGTTTTTTCGGAATTGTGCTCAGTTAACCCTGACCGTATACGTATTGTATGTGGAAAAGGCCTTCAGGGTGGGGGCTAATCCCCAGTTCGGGGGAATTTGTCATAATCATGACCTGTGAGTTGTATGATGGGTAGCCATCTGCTGCTCATAGCAGGGCAATCACTGAGAGTTTTACGCTGTAAAGCGGACAGATGCGTTTAATTGTGCTCTTTTTGTGAAAGTAATATAATTATACAGATGAGGATTTCAGCCAAAATCCTGCGCACAGAGCGGAGTATATAGGCAGTGTCTTGTTAGGCTTTTCACATAGAGAGCAATGTATTGAAGGATGAGAAGGAGGACCAGCATGGCGGATCAAAAAAACTCGCAAATCATCAACAGGGATATCGGAGTGGAAATGCGCGAATCCTTTATGGATTATGCCATGAGTATTATTGTTAGCCGTGCCTTGCCTGATGTGCGGGACGGACTGAAGCCGGTACACCGACGTATTTTGTTTGCGATGTCCGAGCTAGGCATGTCGCCAGACAAGCCATACAAAAAATCGGCAAGAATCGTCGGTGAAGTTATCGGTAAATATCACCCTCATGGTGATACGGCCGTATACGATACGATGGTTCGGATGGCGCAGGATTTTTCCTTGCGTTATATGCTGGTGGACGGACACGGTAACTTTGGCTCCGTTGATGGAGATATGGCGGCTGCGATGCGTTACACGGAAGCACGATTGTCGAAGATCGCGATGGAAATGCTGCGTGATCTGAACAAAGAGACCGTTGATTTTATGCCGAACTACGATGGGGAGGAGAACGAGCCGGTCGTGTTGCCTGCACGTTATCCTAACTTGCTGGTGAACGGTGTCGGCGGGATTGCGGTCGGAATGGCTACTAATATTCCTCCGCATAACTTAGGAGAGGTTATTGACGGTGTACAAGCACTGATTGAGAACCCTGACATTACACCGATGGAACTGATGGATTATATTCAAGGGCCGGATTTCCCGACAGCAGGCTATATCTTGGGACGCTCGGGCATTCGTCAGGCATACCAGACCGGCCGCGGATCTGTAACTATGCGTGCGAAGACCACCATAGAAGAGATTGGCAATAAAGCACGGATTATCGTGCATGAGCTGCCTTACCAAGTAAATAAGGCTCGTTTGGTCGAAAAAGTTGCTGAATTAGTACGTGACAAACGTATTGAGGGTATCACCGATCTGCGGGATGAATCAGACCGTACGGGCATGCGTGTCGTTATGGAGTTGCGCAGGGATGTGAACCCGAACGTTGTTCTGAACAATTTGTTCAAGCATACGGCAATGCAGTCCACTTTCGGTATCAATATGCTCGCAATTGTAAATAACGAGCCGAAGATTCTGAACCTGAAAGATGTCTTGTATCATTACCTCAAGCATCAGGTTGAAGTCATTCGTCGTCGTACAGAATTTGATCTAAAAAAAGCCGAGGCCAGAGCACACATTCTGGAAGGCTTGCGCACTGCCCTTGACCATCTGGACGAGGTCATTGCATTAATTCGTTCCTCACAGACCGCAGAAGCAGCACGTGAAGGATTGATTGAACGGTTCTCGCTGTCTCACGAGCAGGCTCAGGCCATTCTGGATATGCGTCTGCAACGCCTGACTGGCTTGGAACGTGAGAAGATCGAGAACGAATACAATGAGTTGTTGCAAAAGATTGCGGAATACCGCGAAATTTTGGCCAACGAGCATCTGGTGCTTAACATTATCAGCGAAGAGCTTAATGAGCTAAGAGGGCGTTTCGCAGATGAACGCCGTACTGAAATTACAGTGGGTGAAGAGAGTATTCTGGACGAGGATCTTATTCCGCGTGAGGATGTTATCATTACTGTAACCCATACCGGATATATTAAGCGTCTTCCCGTGACTACTTATCGTAGTCAAAAACGTGGCGGTCGTGGTGTAGTGGGGATGGATACCAAGGATGAGGATTTCGTAGAGCATCTGTTCATTACGAATTCACATCATCATTTGTTATTCTTCACCGACAAGGGGAAAGTATATCGGATTAAGGCCTATGAGATTCCTGATCTGAGCAGGACAGCCCGGGGGACACCGATCATTAACCTGATTCAAATTGAGCAGGGTGAGTCGATCAATGCGGTCATTCCAATTGAGGAATTTGTAGAGGACAGCTACCTGTTCTTTGCTACTCAGCAAGGGATTATCAAGAAGACACCGCTCGATAACTACGCTAATATCCGTAAGGGCGGCTTGATTGCTATCAACCTGCGTGAGGATGATGCCCTGATCGAAGTGAAGCTGACCGATGGACAGCAGGAAATGATCATTGGTACGGCGCAAGGTATGTCTATTCGCTTCCCTGAGAGTGATGTACGTTCCATGGGTCGTAGTGCTACTGGGGTTAAAGGTATTACTCTCGACAAGAGTGACGCTGTAATAGGCATGGATATTGTTGATACTAGCCTGGATATCCTGATCGTAACGGCCAAAGGATATGGCAAACGTACGCCTGTAGTGGATTACCGTATTCAAAGCCGTGGAGGTAAGGGGATCAAGACGATTAACGTCACAGATAAAAATGGTCCAGTTGTCGGCCTCAAGGTTGTAAAAACCGAAGAGGATCTAATGATCATTACAGCCAGCGGAACTTTGATTCGGACCAGCATGGAAGAAATTTCGACGATGGGTCGGAATACACAAGGGGTAAGGTTGATCAACATCCGCGAAGATGATTCAGTTGCTACCGTTTGTCGTGCGAACAAGAATGAGGAGCAAGATGAATTGCTAGATGAACTGCTTGATGAGCAGAATCCTAACCTAGAAGTTGGTGAGGGTGCATCTCCATCAACAGATGATTCAGCCCTTGGGACGGATGTAGAAGGAACACAAGGTAACGATTCGGAGCCTTCTGAAGACGCATAACAATCCACCGATATAAACAGTGGTATTGGTTTCTAAATGACGGGGAAGACTCCTTGGCCATTGGTCAGGGAGTCTTTTTCTATTGCCGAAAAATGAATACAGCAAGTATGCTACAAATCATATAAAATGAATGTACAGGAGCAAGTTCAAGTAATATAATGACATAATAAAAACTGACAGCTAGAGCTGCTGCTATGAGAACAGAGAGGTTGACCATGACAACAGTTTCCGTATCCGAATTAAAAGCAGGACTAAGATTGCAAAGCGACGTATTTACTGAAATGGGCAGCTTGCTGCTTCCGAAGGGCCGTATTCTGCTACCGCGTGATTTGGAGATTTTACAAGCGTTCCTGATCCAGCAAGTAGAAGTAGGGCCTGATGGTTTGGAAAAAGCTGGTGAAGATCATGCTACTGCCCGAGTTGGAGCGCCTGAATCGCAATTCCCTTCGCTAGAGGAGCGAGATGAGTCCGTTTTATTTCAGGAAGAGTACGACAAAATGGTGATGCTCGTGAAAAATGCGTTCCAATCGGTACTCGTATCTAATTTATCCATATATGAGTTGCGGGGGCAGCTGGAAGCCTTGCTGGTATACATCCAGCGCTATAATGTAATGACATATTCTCCGCGTGCCATGATTGAAGTTGATTATATTTTTCATAATGCGGTCCTAACCTCTCTGACCTCGTATTCTATTGCTCAATGGATTGGCTTGCCCCAAAAGGACTGGATGCAGGTTGCTTTTGCCGGATTACTCCATGATATTGGGAATGCTAAAATGGACCCGGACATTCTGTACAAGCCTTCTACATTAACGTGGGAGGAGCAGGAAGAAATTCGACAGCATACCTCATTAGGCTACCAATTACTCAAAAATGTGAAGGCCATTAATGAAGGAGTACGTCTGGCAGCTCTTCAGCATCATGAGAAAGTGGATGGTACCGGATATCCATTGCGACTCAAAGGGGAGCAAATTCATATTTACGCTAAAATCGTTGGAGTGGCTGATGTATTCCATGCCATGACGCTGGAGAAGACCTACCGACCAGCACAATCCCCGTATCTGGTACTGGAGCAAATCAAATCGGAATCCTTTGGTAAGCTGGACCCGGGTGTTGTACAGGTTTTCATCCAAAAGCTTACTCAATTCAATAACGGAACCAAGGTGCGTCTCAATGATAGCCGTACAGGGGAAATCATATTTGCCGATCGAGACCATCCGACACGTCCGTTGGTGCAGGTAAACGGAGAAATCGTTAACTTAATGCTTCAAAGAGAGCTTTATATTGAGTGTATTGTTACTTAAGTATTTTTTTTTGAAAAAACAGTTGCACAATATAATAAAAGTATGATATATTATTTCTTGTCGCTTCTAGTGTTATCAAATAAGAGCGAAAAACACTTTTAAAAAAAGTGTTGACACAACTGAGAGAAACATGATATACTATAAAAGTTGCTGAGGGGATGAAATAAACCCTGAAGCAGACGCGAAATGTTTGATCTTTGAAAACTGAACAACGAGTGAGTACGGATTTTGCTTGCAAAATCCAACGCTGAAATTTTGGTACATGCCGTCAGGCTGTATAAAATGGAAGCGAACAATGAGATATTTTATCTCGTCAGTTTCAAAATGAGCAAATCGCTCTTTCTATAAACCAGCTTCGGTTGGTCTTTAATGGAGAGTTTGATCCTGGCTCAGGACGAACGCTGGCGGCGTGCCTAATACATGCAAGTCGAGCGGGGTTGTTTGAGAAGCTTGCTTCTCAAACAACCTAGCGGCGGACGGGTGAGTAACACGTAGGCAACCTGCCCCTCAGACTGGGATAACTACCGGAAACGGTAGCTAATACCGGATACATCCTTTCCCTGCATGGGGAGAGGAGGAAAGACGGAGTAATCTGTCACTGATGGATGGGCCTGCGGCGCATTAGCTAGTTGGTGGGGTAAAGGCCTACCAAGGCGACGATGCGTAGCCGACCTGAGAGGGTGATCGGCCACACTGGGACTGAGACACGGCCCAGACTCCTACGGGAGGCAGCAGTAGGGAATCTTCCGCAATGGGCGAAAGCCTGACGGAGCAACGCCGCGTGAGTGATGAAGGTTTTCGGATCGTAAAGCTCTGTTGCCAGGGAAGAACGTCTTGTAGAGTAACTGCTACAAGAGTGACGGTACCTGAGAAGAAAGCCCCGGCTAACTACGTGCCAGCAGCCGCGGTAATACGTAGGGGGCAAGCGTTGTCCGGAATTATTGGGCGTAAAGCGCGCGCAGGCGGCTCTTTAAGTCTGGTGTTTAATCCCGAGGCTCAACTTCGGGTCGCACTGGAAACTGGGGAGCTTGAGTGCAGAAGAGGAGAGTGGAATTCCACGTGTAGCGGTGAAATGCGTAGATATGTGGAGGAACACCAGTGGCGAAGGCGACTCTCTGGGCTGTAACTGACGCTGAGGCGCGAAAGCGTGGGGAGCAAACAGGATTAGATACCCTGGTAGTCCACGCCGTAAACGATGAATGCTAGGTGTTAGGGGTTTCGATACCCTTGGTGCCGAAGTTAACACATTAAGCATTCCGCCTGGGGAGTACGGTCGCAAGACTGAAACTCAAAGGAATTGACGGGGACCCGCACAAGCAGTGGAGTATGTGGTTTAATTCGAAGCAACGCGAAGAACCTTACCAGGTCTTGACATCCCCCTGACCGGTCTAGAGATAGACCTTTCCTTCGGGACAGGGGAGACAGGTGGTGCATGGTTGTCGTCAGCTCGTGTCGTGAGATGTTGGGTTAAGTCCCGCAACGAGCGCAACCCTTATGCTTAGTTGCCAGCAGGTCAAGCTGGGCACTCTAAGCAGACTGCCGGTGACAAACCGGAGGAAGGTGGGGATGACGTCAAATCATCATGCCCCTTATGACCTGGGCTACACACGTACTACAATGGCCGGTACAACGGGAAGCGAAAGAGCGATCTGGAGCGAATCCTAGAAAAGCCGGTCTCAGTTCGGATTGCAGGCTGCAACTCGCCTGCATGAAGTCGGAATTGCTAGTAATCGCGGATCAGCATGCCGCGGTGAATACGTTCCCGGGTCTTGTACACACCGCCCGTCACACCACGAGAGTTTACAACACCCGAAGTCGGTGGGGTAACCCGCAAGGGAGCCAGCCGCCGAAGGTGGGGTAGATGATTGGGGTGAAGTCGTAACAAGGTAGCCGTATCGGAAGGTGCGGCTGGATCACCTCCTTTCTATGGAGAATCGTTTCCTGCAACGGAAACATTCAAATATGAAGCGTAAGCTTCAAACACTTACTCACTCGTTGCTCAGTTTTGAGAGCTCAAACTCTCTAGCTTCGACGAATGTTTCATTCACACATCCGTGTGGAACCGAAATATTCATCGGGTTTCGCTTCTTTGAAGCGAATTGCACCTTGAAAACTGGATACCGAAACGAAATTGCGTTTTAGAATATTCCTTTACGCTGATCTTGTGTAAACAAGTGAAATAAAGGTAGCTGCCTTGAATTTCATTCACACATTCGTGTGGAACCGAAATTCAAAGCAAATCGCATTTACGAAGTAAATGCTAGGTTAAGCTACAAAGAGCACACGGAGGATGCCTAGGCGCCAGGAGCCGACGAAGGACGTGGCGAACAACGATAAAGCCTCGGGGAGCTGTAAGCAAGCTTTGATCCGGGGATGTCCGAATGGGGAAACCCGGCTGTCTTCATCGACAGTCACTTTCTGCTGAATACATAGGCAGAACAGAGGCATACCAGGGGAACTGAAACATCTAAGTACCCTGAGGAAGAGAAAACAATAGTGATTCCGTCAGTAGCGGCGAGCGAACGCGGATTAGCCCAAACCAAGGAGCTTGCTCCTTGGGGTTGTGGGACGTCTCACATGGAGTTACAAAGGAACCGGTTAGATGAAGAGGTCTGGAAAGGCCCGCCAGAGAAGGTAAAAGCCCTGTAGTTCAAAACCTGTTCCCTCCGAGACGGATCCCGAGTAGTGCGGGGCACGTGAAACCCCGTATGAATCCGGCAGGACCATCTGCCAAGGCTAAATACTCCCTGGCGACCGATAGTGAAGCAGTACCGTGAGGGAAAGGTGAAAAGCACCCCGGAAGGGGAGTGAAATAGATCCTGAAACCGTGTGCTTACAAGAAGTCAGAGCCCGATCTATGGGTGATGGCGTGCCTTTTGTAGAATGAACCGGCGAGTTACGTTCCCGTGCAAGGTTAAGGTGAAAAACTGTAGCCGTAGCGAAAGCGAGTCTGAATAGGGCGACTTGAGTACGTGGACGTAGACCCGAAACCGGGTGATCTACCCCTGTCCAGGGTGAAGGTGCGGTAACACGCACTGGAGGCCCGAACCCACGCATGTTGAAAAATGCGGGGATGAGGTGGGGGTAGCGGAGAAATTCCAATCGAACCCGGAGATAGCTGGTTCTCCCCGAAATAGCTTTAGGGCTAGCCTCGGAATAAGAGTCGTGGAGGTAGAGCACTGATTGGGTGCGGGGCCCGCAAGGGTTACCAAGCTCAGTCAAACTCCGAATGCCATAGACTTGGTTCCGGGAGTCAGACAGTGAGTGCTAAGATCCATTGTCGAAAGGGAAACAGCCCAGACCATCAGCTAAGGTCCCCAAGTGTGTGTTAAGTGGGAAAGGATGTGGAGTTGCACAGACAACCAGGATGTTGGCTTAGAAGCAGCCACCATTGAAAGAGTGCGTAATAGCTCACTGGTCGAGTGACTCTGCGCCGAAAATGTAACGGGGCTAAACACGCCACCGAAGCTATGGCTTGATACTTAGGTATCAGGGGTAGGGGAGCGTTGAATGCGGGTTGAAGGTGTACCGTAAGGAGCGCTGGACTGCATTCAAGTGAGAATGCCGGTATGAGTAACGAAAAGATCTGTGAGAATCAGATCCGCCGAAAGCCTAAGGGTTCCTGAGGAAGGTTCGTCCGCTCAGGGTAAGTCGGGACCTAAGGCGAGGCCGAAAGGCGTAGTCGAAGGACAACAGGTCGAAATTCCTGTACCACCGTAATCCGTTATGAGCGATGGGGTGACGCAGTAGGGTAGTGACGCGGACTGATGGATGTCCGTCTAAGCAGTGAGGCTGGTGTGTAGGCAAATCCGCACATCGTAAGGCTGGGCTGTGATGGGGAGCGAAAATTACAGTAGCGAAGGTCATGATCTCAGACTGCCAAGAAAAGCCTCTAGCCAGGAGAAGGTGCCCGTACCGCAAACCGACACAGGTAGGCGAGAAGAGAATTCTAAGGCGCGCGGAAGAACTCTCGTTAAGGAACTCGGCAAAATGACCCCGTAACTTCGGGAGAAGGGGTGCCTCGGTAGGGTGAATAGCCCGAGGGGGCCGCAGTGAAAAGGCCCAAGCGACTGTTTAGCAAAAACACAGGTCTGTGCGAAGCCGCAAGGCGAAGTATACGGGCTGACGCCTGCCCGGTGCTGGAAGGTTAAGGGGAGTGGTAAGTCCTTTTAGGGCGAAGCTATGAACCGAAGCCCCAGTAAACGGCGGCCGTAACTATAACGGTCCTAAGGTAGCGAAATTCCTTGTCAGGTAAATTCTGACCCGCACGAATGGCGTAACGACTTGGGCGCTGTCTCAACGAGAGATCCGGTGAAATTTTAATACCTGTGAAGATGCAGGTTACCCGCGACAAGACGGAAAGACCCCATGGAGCTTTACTGCAGCTTGATATTGAATTTGGGTACGATCTGTACAGGATAGGTGGGAGCCTGAGAGACTTGAGCGCCAGCTTGAGAGGAGGCATCCTTGGGATACCACCCTGATCGTATCTAGGTTCTAACTTGGTACCGTGATCCGGTACGAGGACAGTGTCAGGTGGGCAGTTTGACTGGGGCGGTCGCCTCCTAAAGAGTAACGGAGGCGCCCCAAGGTTCCCTCAGAATGGTTGGAAATCATTCGAAGAGTGCAAAGGCAGAAGGGAGCTTGACTGCGAGACCTACAAGTCGAGCAGGGACGAAAGTCGGGCTTAGTGATCCGGTGGTACCGCATGGAAGGGCCATCGCTCAACGGATAAAAGCTACCCTGGGGATAACAGGCTTATCTCCCCCAAGAGTCCACATCGACGGGGAGGTTTGGCACCTCGATGTCGGCTCATCGCATCCTGGGGCTGAAGTAGGTCCCAAGGGTTGGGCTGTTCGCCCATTAAAGCGGTACGCGAGCTGGGTTCAGAACGTCGTGAGACAGTTCGGTCCCTATCTGTCGTGGGCGTAGGAAATTTGAGAGGAGCTGTCCTTAGTACGAGAGGACCGGGATGGACGTACCGCTGGTGTACCAGTTGTTCCGCCAGGAGCACCGCTGGGTAGCTATGTACGGAAGGGATAAGCGCTGAAAGCATCTAAGCGTGAAGCCCCCCTCAAGATGAGATTTCCCAGTATGTAAGACCCCTTGAAGACGACGAGGTAGATAGGTTGGGGGTGGAAGTGCAGTAATGCATGAAGCTGACCAATACTAATCGGTCGAGGGCTTATCCTAAAGTATAGAACGCAATGGAGTTTCGGATCCAGTTTTCAGGGTGTAAGCTTTGTATAGTATAAGCTCAAGTAGCTTATATGAGACAAGCGAACACACAGCATTTGGCGATGCTGATTCCTGAAAAAGAATTTACGATGTAAATTCATGTTTGGTGGCGATAGCGGAGGGGTTCCACACGTACCCATCCCGAACACGACCGTTAAGCCCTCCAGCGCCGATGGTACTTGGACCGCAGGGTCCTGGGAGAGTAGGACGTCGCCAAGCAAAAGAAAAAAGGATCATAATCTCTTGGAGATTATGATCCTTTTTTGCGTACGTATATTTTAGAAATGCTCTTGCCAAAGGAAGGTAACATTTTTGTTACGGAATGTTAGTGGGAACCCGGTATAATATAGGTACTGAATCCCATATACACACGCTGCGTTCTTGCAGAATTATGCAAATTCTCAAATAGGGTTTGTATAGTGAATCAAGCTGGTAAGGAGGGGAGATCATGCGGCGAAATAAATGGCTTGCTCTATTGGTGCTATTCAGTGTCGCTGTCGCGATTCTTACCGGGTGCGGGACAGAGGAACCTTCTTGGACATCGTTTGAGGGTGCAGCGAACGAAAAGACGTTTCCGGTCCCTAAAGAAGCGAGTAAAACTGATCGGGCCAGCAGTAACTCAGACATGGACTATGTACGCTATGCATTACCGGCTTTGAAGGAAAGTGATAGCTTGCCTGCCCCCTATCTGGAGGAAATTGCAGCCTGGGGCTGGACAGAAGAACCGAATCTATCGACTTTTAATCAGAAAGTATTCCTGAAAAATAAACATATGGTGCACTTGTCTGTGCATGATGGTTCTTTTACTGTATTGGTCCCGAAGGATGGTAAGGCTGCTGCGAAAAGCAAAAGTGTAGATCTTAATTAGTGATTTCACGGTTCTCAACCCGGATACAGCGGGCTGCGGACATAGGGACTCCTTTAAGTAAGTCACAGGCGACCTAAAATGTAAAAGATAAGATGCTAAGTATAATGAATGATAAAGCATAAGGAAGCACTCGAAACTGCTGTTGTTAAGTAGATGGGGCTTCCTTTTCTATATTGATTGGTATATTAGTTAACCTATCTATGAGGTCAGGGGTAAGGAATGAGGATCAGACAATCCAACAAGAGTGTTAAAGGGTAGTGTGGAATGGGGAGGAAGATAAAAAGGAACAACCTTATGGGGTTGCTCCTTTTTTGAATATGCGGTTCTAGTTCATTGGAGATATGCCAGATCAGGTATAAGCTTCTAACTATATGGATAGATGAATGGCTAGTCTACTGCTGATAATATGAGGCATCTTCATCGGTGAACTTCAACATGCCATCTTTCCTTTCGCCTGTAAGACGGCTCAGGATGTATAGGCGCGGTGCAATAAGCCACAGATGCCAAAAGAGCAAGGATACAGTAAAGGCTGGTGGAGACCAGAGAATGAATACAGCCGACAAGCAGATGCCGATCCATAGCGTATGTATATGCACACGGCGAAAGAGGCCGTAGCCTATGTACTGGTCTGTCATATAACCCAGCCAAGGCAGCTTGCGGTGAAATGCCCAGCGCTTGCGGAAGGCTGTTTTGCTTATGAACAGTACAGATCGGGAGATCACGAAGTGTACCCATAAGGTCAGGAAGAAAGCTAGAACAAACAAAAACAGGCTAGTCCATGAAAAGGCAAGAAGCAGGAAAAGAAGCATAATTACAGGCAACGAGATGTGACTCCATATCAGCTGACGTGGAATACTGATTTTTTTAATGAGCTTGTAGTGATAGTAGGTAGCTTTGGTTCCGGTTTCCTCTGTCATGCAAACAGTCCTTTCATTAATCTACTGCATCACAAGTGACTTCTCAACCGCCCACAGCCGGAAAAAGGGACGGTACTGCGCTCATGCGGCTCTGACAAGCACTACATTGCTTGGGTAAGGCTATAGAATGATCGGCTTCTAGTGTGAGCCAACCTATTCTATAATTACAGGGAAAAGCTATCACGAATGAAGTATGAAACGGCTCCAATGAAAGGGTATCCATGTGTAGGAGCTTTTCTTATTATATCGGCATAGAAGGCTGTTTTTTAAACATGTGAGTACAAACACCATAAGGGCTCACATGGAATATATATAGAGTATATCGTCGAGCTGGGCTATGAAAAGGTTTAAAATAGTAGAAAGTGCCCATACTAATAGTAAAAGAAACAAGGGTGGGATGGATATGCATGATCAAGGCGGCCACCGCTGCATTATATGCGGACAACACAAGCATGAAGGCATCTTTATCGTTTCCGAGTTCATCTGCGATGCGTGTGAAGCTGAAATGGTACGTACGGATGCGACAGACGCCAAATATCATTTTTTTATTGATCAACTAAAGCAAATTTGGATACAGAAAAATGCATAATATCCTTTGTCAGCTAGTCTTTAAAGGGTTAGTATTCCAAGGCCTGTCAGTACGGGCTTTTTTTTCTGTGAGTAAAAGTAGGATTCCGCTTGATTTTACGATAAAATAGGGTAGATATAAAGCTTTGTTTCGGAAGGATTGCAGAATGATGGGGAAAAAGTCTTCGCATGCACCATTAATGGAAGCTCTATTACGTTACCGGGCTCAAGGCAATGCTTCTTATCATGTGCCTGGCCACAAAAATGGACAAGTATATGAAAATGAAGATATTGCATTTCTCTTGAAAGAAGTAATGTCTATTGATGCGACCGAAATTACCGGACTGGACGATTTGCATCATCCTGAGGATGTGATCCGTGAGGGCCAGGAGCTGGCGGCGATGTGCTTCGGTGCAGAGGAAAGCTTTTGGCTGATTGGAGGAAGTACAGTCGGTAATTTGGCAATGATTTTGACTGTGTGTACGGAACCGGGGGATTTACTGCTGGTACAGAGAAATGTACACAAGTCGGTCCTGAATGGTCTTATGCTGTCCGGGGCTGCTGCGGTGTTCTTGGAGCCGGAAATAGATACGACCAGCGGGCTTGCGGTTGCTCCATCAGCAAATACGATACAAACCGCATTAAAAGCCTGTCCTTCCGCCAAAGGGGTATTGATTACGCTGCCTAACTACTATGGGATGGGTTATGATCTGACAGCAACGGCTAAAGCCTGTCATGCGGCCCATGTGCCTTTGTTGGTGGATGAGGCGCATGGTGCCCATTACGGGCTGCATCCCCGTTTGCCGGCTTCTGCTTTGTCCTGTGGAGCTGATGTGGTCGTCCAATCGACACATAAGATGCTTCCAGCCATGACTATGGGGGCCATGCTGCATGTGCAGGGAAGACGAATCAACCGAGAACTGCTTCGTCAGCGGCTGGCTATGGTGCAAAGCTCCAGCCCTTCGTATCCACTAATGGCTTCGCTTGATTTGGCAAGGCGGCATATTGCGGTTCATGGGGCGGATGCCTTTACGGAAGGTTTGGCTGCAGCAGATGCTTTTAGAAAAGGTCTGAAGCAGCTTCCACGCTTTCGTCTTGTAGAGCCTATTCAGCAGGCGCCTCAGGGGAATGAAGCCCAAGAGGGCATTACAGAGCGCTTGAAGAGGGACAGAGAGACCATAGGTGGCTATTCGACCCATGACCCTTTTAAAATAGTGCTGTACGATGCATTTGGTGTACTGGATGGCTTTGGCTTAAAGCGTGAGTTGGAAGCGTATGGCTGTATTCCGGAGATGAGTGACGAAAAATATGTTGTTTTATTGTTTACGTTAGGCTCTACGATAAGAGATGCTAATCACCTGTTGCAGGCTCTTGTGCATATAAATAAAGATATACAGTTTAAGGAGACGGCTGGTGGTCCGGGTTCCATGCAGAAGGAGCAATATGGGCCGGATTTGGATTTTTCCACGTGGAACAATGATATGACGAAGGTTTACTCTAGTCCGGTGCAGTTTGGACTTCAACCAGTTCAATCTGATCAGATGGAAGTAGTATCTGTGGAGGACTCCGCTGGCAGGGTGGCTGCGGAAATGATTATCCCGTATCCTCCAGGTATTCCACTGCTATACGCAGGAGAAATGATTACGGAACCGATTGCTCAACGATTGAGAAGACTCCGTGATTTGGGAGCCAAATGGCAGGGGGCATCAGATGAAAGGTTGCTTACAATTCGGGTATTCCGTTTAAAATAAAGATTAGATGTTAGAGCATAACAAATAAATAAGACTGAATAAAAGAAGCATATGAGCCTGTAGGTGACTCTTATTTTTCAGGCTGGAAAGCAGGGAATGGCATGAATCGCAAAGGAATTTTTATTACGCTGGAGGGGGGAGACGGCTCCGGTAAAACAACGATGATTCAACGGCTGGCCAAGTTTATGGAGGAAGAAGGCTATCCAGTTGTCACGACGAGAGAACCAGGTGGGATAGAAATTTCGGAAAAGATCCGCTCTATCATTTTGGACCCTGCCCATACCAGTATGGATGCTCGGACAGAGGCGCTTCTGTATGCCGCGGCCAGGCGTCAGCATCTGGTGGAGAAGGTAAAGCCGGCTATTGAAAAAGGAGCTATCGTATTATGTGATCGTTTTGTGGATAGCAGCTTGGTCTATCAAGGGTTTGCAAGAGGGATCGGGATAGAGGAAGTAGCTTCGATTAATCGTTTTGCGGTGGATGATTGGGAGCCTGATGCTACATTTTATCTGGATATCGAACCTGAATTGGGATTGGCTAGAATTCATGCGTCCCGGGGAGAGGGAATGGATCGCCTCGATATGGAGAGTATATCTTTTCACCACAAAGTACGAGAGGCGTATCTGGAGCTGGCCCGCAAATTTCCGGAGCGAATTACGATTGTCGATGCATCTCCCGCAACGGAGCAGGTAGAGCAAGTTTTGAAGGATTTGCTGAAAAAGCGATTTATTCAAAACTTTAGCATGTAATTGTCGAGGGATATACGGTAAAATTGAGCTAGGGACTAGCTTGTTCCTAATACGGCTTGAAGGAGGAATACAGGATGAAGCTGATTATTGCGATTGTGCAGGATAAGGATAGTAACAGATTATCCAGCGGACTGGTGAAAGCTAATTTCCGTGCTACCAAGTTGGCGAGTACAGGCGGATTTCTGCGAGCAGGGAATACGACGTTTATGATTGGTGTCGATGACAATCAGGTGGACTCGTTGATGAATGTCATTCGCAGCAGTTGCAAGGTACGTGAACAGCTGGTCACACCCGTTACTCCTATGAGCGGGACGACGGACTCTTATCTGCCTTTGCCTGTTGAAGTACAGGTGGGTGGAGCAACGGTGTTCGTGATGCCTGTAGACCGTTTTGAGCACTTCTGAATCTACACAAAAGGACCTATTCTGCCGATATGATAGGGGAATTACCTGTTTCTTGCCTGTATCATGGGTATAAGGAACAGATCCACTATAACGGTAGCGCCAAGGCGCAGTCCCTGGAAAGCCGCTATGTTCCTCCAGTTCTATGTTGAGCTGTTCATTAAAAGGGAAAAGCGGAAGTATTCGGGGGGAAAGCAGGTTTATATGAAAATAAATCCGGGCTATCGCCCTTTACAGAGTACGTTGTCTACAAATGAAATGAATGCGAAGCCGATTCAGTCCAAGAGTTTTTCCGATGTTATGCATCAAAATGGGCAGCAGGCTTCGCAGGAGGAATTGAACCGTCGCTTCAAGGAAATTCAGATGCAGGGGGACCGTCTGGCACGCTCTATGACGATTCGTGAGCTGAAGGCCTATAAGACGCTGGTTAAACGGTTCCTGGAGGATACGGTTCGGCGCGGTGTGTCTATGAAGGACACAAAGGGCTGGGATCGCCGGGGACGCAGCAAGCGGTATAAGCTGATTGATGAAGTGGATGAGCTGTTGCTCAAGATGGCAGATGATCTGCTCGAAACCGAGCAAGGCAAGATTGAGCTTTTGCAAGGAGTCGGTGAAATTAGAGGGCTGCTGATTAATCTCTCGTTTTAAATGTAGACTTCTGCCATAAACGAATACAAACGGGCTGTTGCCACGAAGGAATAATCTGCTTGCTGATGATGCTGGCAGATTATTTTTGACTATGTTCATATAGGTAACGCCAGTGTGAATATGAAAAATAGCAGCAGAATAGGTGAGGAAATATGTCTTTCCAAAATATAATAGGTCAGGAAATAGCTAAAAAAATGCTGCAAAGCGCGCTTCGGAATGAGGCGGTCAACCATGCCTATGTATTTAGCGGGCCGCCGGGGAGCGGGCAGATGAAGATGGCGCAGACCTTTGCCAAGGCATTATTTTGTGAGCGAATGACGGATGATGCATGTGGTGAATGTTTGTCCTGTCGTAAGGTAGAGCATGGTAACCACCCGGATCTGTTTATCGTAGAGCCGGATGGGGCTACGATTAAAATTGACCAGATTCGCGGGCTTCAGCGCATATTCTCTTACAGATCAGAAAGTTCCAATCCAAAGGTATATATTATTCAACAGGCGGATACCATGACAGTGCAAGCGGCAAACAGCCTGCTTAAATTTCTGGAGGAGCCTCAGGTGCCTGTGGTGGGCATACTCATTTCTGAAAATGGACAGGCACTACTGCCTACGATCCAATCACGGACACAGCAGGTTCCTTTTCATGCTTTGCAGCCTGAAGTGATGATGCAGGCCTTAATCGGGGAAGGCTATACAGCAGGACCTGTCCGGTCAGCAGTTCACATTGCCTCGGGACTGGAATCATGTAGAGAAATTCTCCAGCAGAATTGGTTTGCAGAAATTAGAAACGTAGTGTTACAATTAGTGAAGGAGTCCATGAGCCGGGGAAGCTCGTCCATTATTCTCGCTCAACAGAAGATTTTTAAAACTGGACTTTCTGAACACCTGGATATTCTGTTTCATCTGTTTCATTTGTGGTTCAAGGATATGCTTCATTTCCGTTACGGAAGGCACGAAAGCATTGTTTTCATAGATCATTTGGAGTCCGTCTCCAAATTGGCAATCACCCGCAGCACGGAACAATGGGTCTCTTATATGGATTTGGCCGCGAATTGCAGGAAGAAGCTCCGTTTTCACGTCAATGGTCAATTGTGCGTAGAGCAGCTTCTGATTGGGTTGTCCGATACAAGCGGTTCCATCACCGGCTAACAGGAAGGCGCGCTTGTTCCACTCAGCACAATCCGCGACGCCAGGTTCCCGGTTTGTGCGACAGTGAGACTTCAATTGCGGCCATTCGTACTTGTCGGCTTCAAATGAGGTTTAGTGGCATACAAGGGGGTTAATTTTTGTATAGTGTAGTGGGTGTCCGTTTCAAGAAGGCGGGCAAGACTTATTATTTTGATCCGCTGGACCTTCCGGTGGAGAAAGAAAACTGCGTTATTGTAGAAACCGCACGCGGTATTGAATATGGCAAGGTTGTGGTGGGAAAAAAAGAAGTAAATGATTCGGACGTTGTCCTACCTTTAAAGAAAGTCATCCGTATTGCCGGAGATGATGACGCTCTTGTTGTAGAAGAGAATAAACTGGCGGCCAAGGATGCATTTGGTACGTGTTTAAATAAAATCAAAGACCATGGCCTTAAAATGAAGCTGGTAGACGTGGAATTTACATTTGACCGCAATAAGATCATTTTTTATTTTACGGCAGAGGGCCGCGTGGATTTTCGGGAGCTTGTAAAGGATTTAGCCAGTATTTTTCGTACACGGATTGAGCTGCGGCAGATCGGAGTACGGGATGAGGCTAAAATGCTGGGCGGGATCGGTCCTTGCGGACGTATTCTGTGTTGCTCTTCGTGGCTGGGAGATTTTGAACCGGTATCCATTAAGATGGCGAAGGATCAGAGCTTGTCGCTGAATCCGACGAAGATTTCCGGGTTGTGTGGAAGATTGATGTGCTGTCTCAAGTTTGAACATGATAACTACGAGAGTATGAAGGAAGAATTGCCGCAGGTTGGCAAGATGGTCGTCACCTCTCTCGGAGAAGGCAAAGTCGTAGGCGTAAATGCTGGCCATCGCACAGTACATGTTCAACTGTTTGAGATTAGCAAGGTCAAGGAACTTCCAATGGACGATGTAGTCGTCAAGTAAACCATTAGGTTGCTTCGGGGTGGAAACTTGGATAAATTAAATGTTTTTGCGCGTATTCACGAAATGGAAACCCAAATGGGACAGTTGCATAGCGATCTGGGTGAATTGAAACTGGCAGTAAAAGAGCTGCTGGAGGAAAATCAACGACTAACGATTGAAAACGAACAGGTGCGCAAGATGCTCAAACGTGAAACCTCCAGAGAAGAAAAAGCGGTAAAGAAGCCGAAGCTTTCTCCTCCGATCGTCATTAAGGATGAAGAGGAAACGGGTGAGGTTGTGGGCGAAGGCCACGACAATCTGGCAAGGCTGTATCATGAAGGATTTCATATATGCAACGTGTATTACGGACATTTGCGAACGGAAGGCGATTGCCTTTTCTGTCTGTCATTTTTGAATAAATAAAAACAAGCCGTAGGAGCAAGGTGCCTACGGCTTTTTTGTAAGGAAGTATGGGTTCAGAACGATTTGGGGTAAAAAGATGGGAGAGCGCTATGTACGAAAATGAACAGAAGTCCGAACGAATTGACGATCTATTGTCGCATAATCTGCGTATTATCCAAAGTGATGAGGTGTTCAGCTTCTCCATGGATGCGGTTTTGCTAGCGCGGTTTGCCGGTATTCCGCAACGTGGGAAGATTTTGGATCTGTGTACAGGCAACGGGGTCGTCCCCCTGCTGCTAACGACACGAACCAAAGCGGCTATCGAAGGAATTGAAATTCAACCGCGCTTGGCAGATATGGCTAGACGCAGCGTCAGCCTGAATGGACTGGAGGCAGCGATTCAGATTCGGGAAGGGGACCTGCGCGAGCTGGTTCAAATCACGGGGCATGGTGTATATGATGCAATTACGGTAAATCCCCCCTATATGCCGCTAAACGGTAGCGATATTAAGCTAAACCCTCATCAGGCGATTGCACGTCATGAGGTGCATTGTACGCTGGAAGAGGTCATTCAGGCATGTACCCGGCTTGTCCGTAATGGCGGAAAAGTGTCCATGGTTCATCGTCCGCAGCGGCTGGGTGAGATTATAACCCTGATGCGTGCTAACAGACTGGAGCCGAAACGGATTCGGTTTGTCCACCCACGGGCTCATATGGAGGCGAATATGGTGCTCATCGAGGCGCTATGTGATGGTAAGCCGGAGGTTCGTCTGTTGCCGCCGCTCATTGTATATCAGGAGAATGGGAATTATACTCAGGAAATAAGGGATATCTATGGAGAAGTAAGCAAGGGGGATTTACTGTGAAGGCAGCGGTGCAAAAAAGTTTTATAACCGGCGGAGAAGAACGGGGCAAGCTGTATCTCGTTGCTACACCGATTGGTAATCTGGACGATATGACCTTTAGGGCGATTAACACCTTAAAATCGTGCAGTATTATAGCAGCAGAGGATACGCGGCAGACGCGCAAACTGCTCACACATTTTGATATTACGCCGGAAATGCTATTCAGCTATCATGAACATAATAAAGCTGCCAGTGGGCCTGAGCTGATACGTTATATAATAGAAGGAAAAAATTTGGCACTGGTCAGCGATGCAGGTCTGCCGGCCATTTCGGACCCGGGTTCGGATCTGGTCAAGCTGGCGCTGGAGGCGGGGGTTAGCGTTATTCCCATTCCCGGTGCGAACGCAGCACTGTCTGCTTTGATTGCCTCCGGACTGGATACGGAAAGATTTACATTTGCCGGATTCCCTCCACGGGAGAAAAAGGATCTGGAGAGGCTGCTACAGTCGTTTCAGGTATCTCATGGCACGATCCTGTTTTATGAATCCC
This sequence comes from Paenibacillus sp. FSL R10-2782, assembly GCF_038592985.1. Lineage (NCBI taxonomy): Bacteria > Bacillati > Bacillota > Bacilli > Caryophanales > Paenibacillaceae > Paenibacillus > Paenibacillus sp. FSL R10-2782. The sequence goes on from NZ_CP151951.1 coordinate 26,604, forward strand.
CTCATCGTATTGTGCGGACGTTGACGGTATTGAAGGAAACACTGGGAGAACGCAGAGTGGTGCTTGCACGTGAGTTGACCAAGCTACATGAGGAATGGGTACGAGGAACGGCGGAGCAATGTCTTGCCAGACTGGAGGAGCATCCACCGCTTGGTGAATATTGCCTGGTAGTTGAAGGAAAAAACGAAGCAGAAGAGGAAGAGGAGCGACAGGCATGGTGGCAGTCCTTATCATTGGAGGCCCACGTTGCGCATTATGAGACAGAAGGGCTGACACGCAAGGACGCTATGAAGCGTACAGCTACCGATCGCTCCATTTCCAAAAGGGATGTATATAACGCCCTTTTATAAAAACTTCCTTAAACAAAAAAGGGCCTTCCAACGGTTGGGTTCAAACCGTGGAAGGCAACAAGGAGTATATATGAAAAAGGTTAGAATTAACAATCTCTCATAAGTCTATTATATACTAAAAATCTTAGTTTGTCACAGGTGTTGGAATTTCTGAGATGCAATCTTGGCAAACAATTTTTCCTTTGAAGTAAATTACGTTCTCGGCGTTTCCGCAGAAAATACAAGCAGGCTCGTATTTTTTGAGCATAATGCGTTCGCCATCAACATAAATTTCCAAAGCGTCTTTTTCGCCAATACCCAATGTGCGGCGCAATTCGATTGGAATAACAACACGTCCGAGCTCGTCAACTTTTCTTACAATACCAGTGGATTTCATCATAATAAATCAGGCTCCTCTCGCCTTTAAAATAATATAAGTGTCATGATTCGACAAATTCTTCTCTTTTCTGATATTTACTATACCAACGATTCCCAAAACAGTCAACCTTAAAAATTTGCTAACAGGTTAATTATGCAAAAGTATTTAGAATAAAGAGCATGATGCGTGTGAATTACCTTATTTTATTGACGGTTTTAGCCATTTGTCGATTTGGAAATGTCGAAAAGTCGTAATTCGACATATTACGACAAATTATGTCGAATGAAGGAGATCGTTTAGGATTTTATTGTATCTTAATCCATTATTCAGAATATTAAAGGAGCTGATATCTTGCACCAGCCACTTAGTGAAGAAAAAGTTTTTAAGGACCCGGTACATAACTATATCCATGTTCAGGATACAGTGATATGGCGTCTGATCAATACTCCAGAGTTTCAACGCTTGCGCCGCATTCGGCAGTTGGGTACATCCTATCTTACGTTTCATGGAGCGGAGCATAGTCGTTTTTCGCATTCGCTAGGTGTGTACGAGATTACACGGCGTATTATTTCCCAATTTGAACGCGGCGAATTTTCCGATTGGCCGAAGGAAGAAGGTTTAGTCGCGCTGTGTGCGGCTTTGTTGCACGATGTGGGGCATGGTCCGTTTTCCCATTCCATTGAAGAAGCCTTTCATATGAACCACGAGGATTGGACATGCCGGATTGTATTGGGGAATACAGAGATTAATGCTGTGCTGCGGCAAGTCGATGAGGAGCTTCCGACGAAGGTGGCTGCGGTCATTGCCAAAACGTATGACAAGCCGATTGTCGTTAACCTGATCACAAGCCCATTGGATGCGGACCGTATGGATTATTTGCTGCGGGATGCTCACTCAACAGGCGTCAATTATGGCACCATTGATCTGGATCGTATTTTACGGCTACTGCGTCCTCATAATGGAAGAATTGTAGTGAAGGAGTCAGGGATGCATGCGGTGGAGGATTATCTAATGTCGCGCTATCAGATGTATTGGCAAATTTATTTTCATCCTGTGACGCGCAGCTCGGAAATTTTATTGCGTAAAATTTTCAAGCGGGCGAAGGAGCTGTTTAGGAACGGATATGAGTTTAGTTTTCTGCTGGAACCATTGCCGGATCTCTTTCGGGGAGAGCTTACGGTGGAACAATATTTGATGCTCGACGAGTCTTTGATTCAGACAGTATTCAGTCAATGGAAACGGGAAAAGGATGAGATTTTAAGTGATTTGAGCACCCGTTTTATGGATCGCAAGCTGTATAAATATGTAGAGATTGAAAATATGGATACAGATACCATTGACGACATTCGGACAGCGCTGAAGCAGGTTGGTTTGCATCCCGAATATGATCTGGAAATTGATTTTCCGACGGATCTTCCTTATGATGTGTTTCGTCAGGGTGGGTCGACGGATAACCAGATTTTACTCCTTGGACGTAAAGGAGAGGTGAGAGAAATTTCCGAAGTATCGGAAATTGTGCGCTCCATTAGCGGTATTCACCGAGGTAAATATCACATGTACTATCCCCAAAACAAATTGGATGGGGTAAAGGACAAGCTTCCTGCCGAAATAAGGAATTATTTTGTCAAACAATAGACAAATATATGCTAATAAAAGTAAAAAAGGAGACAAAAGCTTTGAATTTATTTGACACTCATACTCATTTGGATGCCCCGCAATTTGACGAAGATCGGGAAGAAGTAATAGCACGTGCTGTCGAAGCGGGAGTAACCCGCATGATTAATATCGGATTTAACCGTGAGACCATTCCGTCTACCATGAATTTGGTCGAAACGTATGATTTTATTTATGCGGCGATTGGATGGCACCCACAGGATGCGATTACGATGCAGGAGGGAGATCTGGAATGGATTGCATCGTTATGCAGTCATAAGAAAGTCGTGGCGATCGGGGAGATTGGTCTGGATTATTATTGGGACACATCACCCAAGGATGTACAGCATCGGGTGCTACGCAACCAGATTGGACTGGCTCGTGAGCTGAACATGCCAATTGTCATCCATAACCGGGATGCGCATGAAGATATTGTTAAGATTTTGCGTGAAGAAAAAGCGAGTGAGGTTGGCGGAGTCATGCATTCCTTTTCGGGAAGCTGGGAGACGGCTAAAATGGTGCTGGATATGGGCTTTCATCTCTCTTTTGGCGGGCCGATAACGTTCAAAAATGCCAAGCAGCCAAAGGAGGTACTCGCACAGGTGCCGCTGGACCGTCTGCTCATTGAAACGGACGCTCCCTATCTAACACCTCATCCGTTCCGCGGGAAGCGAAATGAGTCCGCACATGTGGGACTGGTCGCAGAGGCGGCTGCCCAAATCAAGGGGATTACGTTGGAGGAATTAGTGTCCATAACGACCCAAAATGCCTTGGAACGATTTGACATTAAGTGAAAAAGGGAAGAAATCAATCAAAATAAAGAGATAGACGAAGCTAATCATGAATTTGTTGCAGGAAACTCAAGAATATTACAATATTTTAACCGAATATTTTGAAAAATGTACTTGAAACCTGCTTTACAACATGCATAGAAACAGGATATCATCTTTTCAGTGAATTGTTGTTTGAGTGTAAACATCAACAGTTCATTTCATGAACCAGTCTCGCTGAGTCCCTTTTACAGGGAACGGGGGAACCGATATGGCTTACAGTACGTCCGGCGTATGGGCAAGAAGGGAACGTCTCTTCCGCCAGCCGGCTCGACCGAAATTCTTTTCCCGGATGGGATTGAACAGGTGGAGGGGCCGTATTTCGATTTCTTTCTGGGTCTTCGGGGTGAATGTGAAGGCAACCGCCATGAGCGGTTGACCCAAGCTAGGGCGTCTCTCTACGTCCGAACCCGACAGCTAACCCCGTAAGCGTAACAAGAGAGAAGCCATCTCGTGCATGATTTTTCCGCATATTCGCACATGCCGGAAGCCACGAAAGAGCTCTCTAAGTCTCTTTTCTGGCTTTTTTTGTTGTGAATAAAAGAAAATCTGTCATCATACTGTGATTAAACAGGGGAGGACAGCATGCCGCGAAGACGGGTACATGGTGCAGGACAGTCGCATTACGGGCTTGTCTTGTAGAAAATCTGTTATAGTCACGTCAATCTCAACTATGTCTTACTCCAGACGGCGGGCTATGTAAGGAGGACGGAGGAAATGGGCATTTTCCAAAAAGAGGAGACCCATGAGTCACGCTCATCCAGCATGTCTTACGTATTGCGTTGGAAGCAGGAAAATGTGCGCCAGGCTGCTTTGGTTGCTATTTTTCTAATCTCACTAACGATTATGATTTCAATTCTGGTGTACACTGAGTCTAAAAAACAGGTCTTTTTTGTCATCGACGGTAAGGCATCTGCGGTAGAAACTCGGCAATCCCAGCTCCAAGATTTGCTCAAAGAGCATTCGATTTCGCTTCAGCCGCATGATACGGTATCAATGCCGCTGAACGGAGCAGTACAGGATGGGGATCGCGTTGTCATCAAACGTGCCAATCAGGTCAAAGTATCCTTAGCCAATAAGACGAAAAAGTTGTACACAACAGAAAATACAGTAGAGGGCGCCATTCGCACCTCGGGCTATAAATTATCGTCAAATGATAAAGTTTATCCTGCTCTAGATGCTCCTGTTTCGTCTAACATGGACATAAAAATCGTCCGTGTGAAGAAACAGCAGGTCGAACAGAAGCAACAGGTACCTTATCAGGTCATCAAAACGGCCGATCCAAGTCTCTATAAAGGCGATAATCGGGTTATCCAAAGCGGTAAAAAAGGTGTTGTGGTCCAGCATGTTCAAAAGGTATACCATGACGGAAAATTGGTATCCAAGCAGCTGGTAAACAAGGAAGTCGCGCAGAATCGTGTGGATAAGGTGATTGCAGTAGGAACGAAGAAAAAGCCGGTCGTTCTGGCTGCTTCCGTTGGTCCTGAAGATGCCATTAAGTCTACACGGGTTAGTTCAGGCAATGCTGTCCGTAAAGCAGGTGTGAATTTTAATTACAGCAAAGTGTTACAAAACGTCTCCATGACGGCGTATTCGTCACAGGAGCCAGGTATCGGTACACGTACTGCATCCGGCTCACGTGTCACGGAAGGACGCACCATCGCTGTCGATCCGAATGTGATTCCAATCGGCTGGTGGGTGTATATTGAAGGGGTGGGCTTCCGCCGTGCGGAGGATACCGGTGGCGCGATTAAAGGCCACAAAATCGATGTGTATTATGAGAGTTTGAGTCAAGCCAATCAGTTTGGTCGGAAGCACGGTAAAACCGTCTACGTGATTGGACCCGAGAAGCCTGAAATGAACTAAAAACGTGTTGTATATGTTAAGGGCAATGCGATAGTATTAACATCATAGTTATACCATGCTAAGAAGAGGATATCCTCTTCTTATTTTGTTTTCAAAAGCAGGGAAAGATGAATATAGCTTACTGTGTAGCAGTGGAGGGAAACGCAAATGATCAAGGAAGTGATCGTGGTAGAGGGTCGGGATGATACGGTGGCTATTCGTCGTGCTGTCGAAGCGGATACGATAGAAACGGGCGGCTCAGCCATTAATAAAATGACGCTGCGCAAAATTGCGCTGGCGCAGGAGCGGCGGGGTGTCATTATTTTGACCGATCCCGATCATGCAGGGGAGCGTATCCGCAAAATTATCGCCTCCAAGGTGCCCGGCTGCAAGCAGGCCTTTATACCAGAGGCAGAAGCGACGCGCAAAGGGGATATTGGCGTGGAGAATGCCTCGCCTGAAGCGATCAGACATGCTCTCGCACGGGTGCATACGACGGTGGAAGGGGCCGATCCGCTAATCGATTGGGCGGACCTGATTGACGCCGGACTGATCACCCACCCGAATGCTGCTGCACGACGTATGGCTTTGGGTAATGTGCTGGGTATTGGTTACTGTAACGGTAAGCAGCTACATAAACGGCTCGCTGTGTTCCAGATCAGCCGTGAGGAGTTTGCCGGTGCGCTGGCACAAATTGAAAGTGAAGGAATGTGATATCCGTATGACAGGGATTCAAGATATAGCAACACCGCGGCGCACGAAGGAAATTATTCAGCGGCACGGGTTTTCGTTCAAAAAGAGTTTGGGACAAAATTTTTTGATTGATCAAAATATTCTGAACAAGATTGTGAATGCTGCGGGATTGGACGACACGAAGGGCGCCCTTGAGATCGGTCCGGGGATTGGCGCTTTGACCGAGAAGCTGGCGCAATCGGCCAAGGTAGTTACAGCTGTCGAGATTGACCAGCGACTTCTGCCTATTCTCGAAGAGGTGCTGGCCCCTTATGAGCATGTGAAGGTACGCCATGGGGATGTGCTGAAGCTGGATTTACGAGAGGTGTTTGCTTCGGATTTTGCCGAGGTCAGTAAAGTGAGCGTCGTCGCTAATCTGCCGTACTACGTCACTACACCGATTCTGATGAGGCTGCTGGAAGACAAGCTCCCTCTGGAGAATATTGTCGTCATGATCCAAAAGGAAGTGGCTGAGCGTATGGCTGCGTCTCCTGGGACGAAGGATTACGGCAGTTTGAGTATTGCAGTGCAATATTACAGCGAACCCGAATTGGTCTGCATCGTACCGAATACGGTATTTATCCCTCAGCCGAATGTAGAATCGGCGGTCATCCGTTTGCGTGTACGGGAAGTGCCTCCGGTAGAGGTGGTGGACGAGCAGCATTTCTTCGAAGTCGTACATGCTTCATTTGCCCAACGTCGCAAGACGATTTCGAATAACCTGAAAAGCCGCTTCTTTACCAAAGAGAACAGGGATACGCTGGAGCCGTTGCTGCTTCAGGCAGGCATAGAGCCTTCCCGTCGGGGCGAGACGCTGAGTATCGAGGAATTTGCGCGTCTGAGCGCTTTGTTGCTGGATGCTGGCATTTCCTGACCTGACGCACCAGCTACCGCTTAGCAGCAGTCAGGGTCAGGGGAGAGGCTATGTAGCACCGTTGTTGCTGGCATGCATAAGCTTCTGAGCATGGATAAGGAACCAAACTGTGCATTCACCCATACGATATGGGAGGGGTGATACAGTGTGATGATTTTAGGAGACTTGGTCGTTCGAAAATCGTACGGCGGAGATGTCACGTTTCGCGTTGAGGACATCCAGCGGGATAAAGCGATCATTAAAGGGACGGAATTTCGGCTGCTTGCCGATTCCCCTGTGAACGATCTGGTCAAGGTGCCTGCAGACCAGATTAGCGGGAAGACTCGGCAGGCCCATATTAAGGCGGATGAATCTCTCAATCTGTTGCAGCAGGCACGGCAGAAGCAAGCAGCCCGTAGTCAGGCGACTTTGATGGGGGAGTGGAGTGATCCGGTGGAGTCGACGTATTTTGAAATGCCCGGCAAGGTACTTCATCTGGATGGGGACCCCGGCTACTTGAAAAAATGTCTCAACTTATATGAGCAGCTTCGCGTTCCAGCAGAGGGACATCATGTTCACGAATCAGCTATGGCCGACACGTTGTATCGGCTGCTTCCCCGTATTCGCCCGGATATCGTAGTCATTACCGGACATGACGGGGTATTGAAGCAGCCCCAGCCTTATGATTTATATAGCCTGAAAAGCTATAAAAATTCACAAAATTTTGTGGCGGCGATCCAGGTAGCGAGACAATATGAACGTCATCTGGATTCATTGACGATTGTGGCGGGAGCGTGTCAGTCCCATTTTGAAGCGCTGCTGCGTGCAGGAGCGAACTTTGCCAGCTCACCAGGGCGTATCCTGATTCACGCGCTGGACCCGGTATATGTGGCTGCCAAGGCTGCTTTTACGTCGATCCGTGATACAGTCAACATGGGCGACTTGTTTCATCAGACAATCAGTGGCAGCCGTGGCGTAGGCGGTATCGAAACCCGGGGAAGCTATCGAATCGGTCTGCCAAAGCTGGAAAATTTGTCGACTCTGAAAGTAACGCCTTCCGCAATCTAAGGTTTGAACCTGTTGAATAGGATTTGTCTGGATAAAAAGCCTCTGGTTACAGGGGCTTTTTGGAATTTTAATACACATTATTCCTGTTCGCAAAAAATTAAATTGACAACTTATTTTTCGTGTTGATATAATATTTAGCTTGATTTGACATTGTCTCTAAAATTCGTTATAATGGACAAGGAAAGAGGTGGTCGTTAGGCAATGGCTAAAAATACGCTGTTGGAAATCAAACGCAGTCTCGACGCACATGTAGGGCAAAAAATTTTGCTGCGGGCTAACGGCGGACGCCGTAAGACCGTCGAACGAACTGGTGTCTTGGAAGAAACGTACCCTTCTGTTTTTATCGTCAAGCTGGATCAGGAGCAACAAACGTTCAAACGTGTCTCCTATAGCTATGCTGACATCCTTACCGAGTCGGTGGAAGTTACCGTATTTGATCCCGACTCCCATACAAGTGTCGAATATTTTGACACACCTTAATTGATTTTTGTAATCTATACCGGCTTTGCAGGTTTAACGGCGGCTTCGTCATTTCAAATGACGAGGCCGTTTTTGTATATTATGGGGCAGGATGAAGCATCGCGTCTTTGCGCATACTAAGGCGGGAATGATCTTCCTTATTCCACTGCCGAAGGAGGCGTATGCATGAGTCGGAGAAGACGAAGTGTCATGTCGGAAGAGCTTAAGTATGAGCTGGCTAAGGATCTTGGATTTTACGACACGGTTAAGGAAGAGGGCTGGGGAGGCATTAAAGCCAAGGATGCGGGGAATATGGTCAAGCGGGCCATTCAGCTTGCAGAGCAGGCAGCTTCCCGCAAATCGTAGCCATCGTAAGTGCTTCGGTAGTTCCGATGAAAAAGCGGGGATCTCCGGTTTATACTGGGTGATCTCCGCTTTTTTGAACCTCATGACTTGACACGCTGAGTCTGATATAATATGTTAAGCTGTCTTGAAGGGAAAAGTTGAAGGTGGGTGAACGCCTTGAAAATATACGAAAAAGCTCCGGCAAAAATCAATTTAATGCTTGATGTATTACGCAAACGGGATGATGGTTATCACGAGGTTGAAATGATTATGACCATGGTCGATCTGTCTGATCGCTTGACAATGTCCGAGCTACCGCGTGATACGATTATTATTTCAAGCCAAGCCGGATACATACCGCTAGATGAGAAAAATCTGGCTTTTCAGGCCGCGCGTCTGATTAAGGAACGTTATGATGTCTCTACGGGCGTGCATATTCATCTGGACAAGCACATTCCGGTAGCCGCAGGATTGGCAGGCGGAAGCAGTGATGCCGCGGCAGCGCTGCGTGGACTGAACAAGCTGTGGAAGCTTGGCATCTCGGATGCTGAATTAAGAGTACTGGGCGCAGAGCTTGGCTCTGACGTGCCCTTCTGTATTACAGGCGGTACGGCTTTAGCGAGCGGACGAGGGGAATTGCTTAAGCCACTTCCGAATCCACCCCAATGCTGGGTCATTCTTGCGAAGCCGCCGATTAATGTATCGACGGCTGAAGTGTATGGGCGCGTCAAAGCCGATCAGATCACGCATCATCCGTCTGCCCGGCAGATGGAGCAAGCGATCCGTAACGCTTCTTTTACCGATGTATGTAATGCGCTCGGGAATGTACTGGAGGATGTCACACTCAAGCTGTACCCGGAGGTGGAGCATCTTAAAAACTCCATGATCCGACTGGGAGCCGATGGGGTGCTGATGTCAGGCAGTGGTCCTACGGTGTTTGGGCTGGTGTCGAAGGAAGCTAAAGTGCCACGTATCTATAACGGACTCAGAGGATTCTGCAAGGATGTGTACGCAGTACGACTTCTGACCTGATTTTGGTTATTTATTTCTAATTTTAGTGGTATTTGTTGTACAAATACGTACGAAGATGATATATTTACTATTAAATATTCGGATTTTACTATATCACTTACATTCCGCCAGCAGCCGGCCAGTCCGCCGGTGCTTTTACTGTACGAAGCGGGCGGCAGGAGAAGAATAGATCGCGAGGAATTGTTGTGAAAAAACTTAAAAGAAGCTCACGATTGGTGGAAATGACACAATTTTTGCTGTCACGGCCGCACACGCTGGTGCCTCTTACGCATTTTGCGGATCGTTATGGGGCGGCTAAATCGTCTATAAGCGAAGACCTGGCCATTATCAAAGAAGTATTCGAGGATGAAGGCATTGGTGAGCTTCTGACGCTAGCGGGAGCTGCAGGAGGCGTCAAGCTGATCCCAAGACTGTCCAGGCAGCATGCACTCACATTTGCGAAGGATCTGTGTGCGCAGCTGGAGCAGCCGGATCGCATCTTACCTGGAGGGTATCTGTATCTGTCGGATCTGCTGGGTCAACCGGCGATGATGAATGAGGCCGGCAAAATATTCGCTACCGCTTTTGCCAACAGACAGATTGATGTAGTCATGACGGTGGAAACTAAAGGAATTCCGCTTGCTTATGCAACTGGAGCACAACTGAACTTGCCGGTTGTCCTCGTACGGCGTGATCATCAGGTAACGGAGGGCTCGGCAGTGAGTATTAATTACGTCTCGGGATCACAAAAGAGCCTGCATACGATGTCATTGTCCAGACGTGCCATGCGCGAGAAATCGCGTGTACTCATCGTGGATGATTTTATGAAGGCAGGCGGTACGATTCAGGGGATGGTCAACTTGCTGGCTGAATTTGATGCTGAGGTAGCTGGAGTAGGTGTGCTGGTAGAATCGGGCGAGGTGGAGAACGAAGAGCGCTTGCTGCACGATTATATTTCACTGGCGAATCTGACCGCGGTCGATTCCCGAAGCAAGCAGATTACAGTCAGGCTGGGAAATTATTTTGATGAATCTACAGGACAGTAAAATGTCACAATTCATCAAAATATCCCTAAATATGTCGAAAAGAAATCTTTTCAAAAAAATTACCTGAATTTAGGATACATTTGTCCAAAAAAAGAAGGAATTCGAAATGCTGTGTGGAATGTATACACCAAGTCCTATTTGGAAAAAGGTGGTGAAACACACATGCAGATTACGGATGTTAGACTCCGCCGAGTGAACTCAGAAGGAAGAATGAAGGCGATTGCATCCATTACGATTGATAACGAGTTTGTTGTTCATGACATTCGTGTTATCGACGGTAATAACGGGATGTTCGTGGCTATGCCTAGCAAACGAACCCCGGACGGAGAGTTTCGCGATATCGCTCATCCGATATCTTCAGGAACCCGTGAGAAAATTCAGGCTGCTGTACTGACTGAGTACGAACGCGCCGCGGTGGATGAAGAAGTAGCTATTGAAGAAGGCGCTTAATTCGTCTAAAACAAGATTGGGGTACAAAAGAAAAGAGGGCCACAAACTGTGGCTCTCTTTTCTTTTTGTCTGGAATGAGATATATTCTTTAATGAGTTAACAGTCAGTTTTAAGGCAACTTGGAGCCATCCGGGCTGCCGAAGCGACTTTTTCATAAGACAGGGATCAAGCAGCAATGGGTCCCAGGGATGAATGTCCAGCACAAGCTGGCCTGAAAAAATAGCCATTAACTAAAGGTTCGCCGTTATTTTTCAGGAGGATTGTGAAAAGTTAAGCAAAAATCTGATCTGGAAATTAACGTTTTAGCCAAAGGGAAATTGTTATTTTCAGGATAGGAGGTTGGACTTGTTGGAAAGGTTGGCAGTCATTCTTGCCGCAGGGCAGGGAAAACGTATGAAATCCAAATTATATAAAGTTCTGCATCCGGTATGCGGGAAACCGATGGTCGGTCATGTACTCGACACGGTTCGTGAGATCGGGGTGTCCCGCAGCGTAGTCATTGTGGGTCACGGTGCGGAAGCGGTACAGTCCTATTTGGGACCGTCGGCAGAATACGCGCTTCAGGCAGAGCAGTTGGGAACGGGGCATGCTGTCAAGCAGGCCAAAGACTTGCTCGGTCAGGAGAAAGGTACGACCATCGTCATCTGTGGAGACACCCCCTTGATTACAGCGGAAACGCTGGAGGGCTTGGTGCAGCTACATGAGAATCGTGGAGCGTCCGCAACGATTCTGACCGCTGAGCTGGACGACCCTAAGGGATATGGTCGGGTCATCCGTGATGCTGCGGGAGCAGTGCTCAAGATCGTGGAGCAGAAGGATTGCTCACCTGAGGAAGACGCTGTTCGGGAAATCAACACGGGAACGTACTGCTTTGATAATGCCAAGCTGTTCGCAGCGTTGGACAAAGTAACCAACACCAATGCACAGCAGGAATACTACCTGACAGATGTCATTGGTATTTTGCATGGCGAAGGCGAGAAGGTTGAGGCATATTTAACAGATGATGTGTCGGAATCCATCGGTGTGAACGACAGGATCGCTTTATCAGTGGCTGAGGGATACATGAGAGAACGCATTGTGCGCAAGCATATGCTGAATGGTGTGACCGTCATTGATCCATCCTCTACCTACATCGAGAGTGAGGTTGTCATTGGTTCCGATACAGTGTTGAACCCGAACACGTGGCTGCGCGGTCAAACGCAAATCGGCGAAGATTGTGTGATTGGTCCGCAGACTGAAATTCAGGATACCATTATTCATTCGGGCGCAACGGTGAAGCATTCGGTGTTGAATGAAGCTGAAGTAGGCAGCAGCACATCTGTAGGCCCGTTTGCCTATCTGCGTCCAGGTGCGAAGCTGGGCGAGCATGTGAAGATTGGTGATTTTGTTGAGGTGAAGAATGCGACCATTGGTGATCATTCCAAGGTGTCTCATTTGAGCTATGTCGGTGATGCCAAGGTGGGTACAAACGTTAATATCGGTTGCGGGGCAATAACGGTTAATTATGATGGTTATAATAAATCTATTACAGAAATTGAAGATGATGCCTTTATTGGCAGCAATGTGAACCTGATCGCCCCAATTAAGATCGGAAAAGGTGCTTATGTCGTAGCAGGCTCCACCGTAACACATGCTGTCCCTGATAACGATCTGGCCATTGCCAGACCGCGTCAAGAGAACAAAGCCGGATATGCGGATAAAATCCGCGCGCGTGCCAAAGCGAAGAAGAAAAGATCGGAATAACCGTAATCAGCAAGCTGTTGGATCTGTAATGAATGAATCAGCACGGAGGGTTTCTATAAATGACTTATTGCGATTCCAAACTCAAAATATTTACTTGTAACTCCAATCCGAAGTTGGCCCACCAGATTGCGGACTACATCGGAATTCCAATGGGGGAATCCCATACCACATCGTTTAGTGACGGTGAAATCCAAATCAAGCTGTCTGAAAGTGTGCGCGGTTGCCACGTATACATTGTGCAGTCGACTTGTCTGCCAGTTAACGACAACTTGATGGAGTTACTGGTTATGATTGATGCACTCAAGCGGGCTTCCGCCAAAAGCATTAATGTCGTTATGCCATATTACGGCTATGCCCGTCAGGATCGGAAAGCACGTTCACGTGATCCGATCACAGCGAAGCTTGTCGCTAACCTGATTGAAAAAGCGGGTGCTCACCGCGTAATCAGTATGGATTTGCATGCGATGCAAATTCAGGGATTCTTTGATATTCCGGTGGACCATATGTTCGGCGCGCCAATTCTGGCCCAGTATTTCCGTTCGAAGCAGATTGAAAATCCGGTTGTCGTTTCCCCTGACCACGGCGGTGTTGTGCGTGCGCGGAAGTTAGCGGATTTCCTGAATGCTCCGCTGGCTATTATCGACAAACGTCGCCCTGAGCCGAATGTAAGTGAAGTAATGAACATCATCGGGAATATTGAGGGTAAAACCGCTATTCTGATTGATGACATTATTGATACGGCGGGAACCATCGTGCTGGGCGCGAATGCGCTCAAGGAAGGCGGCGTAACGGACGTGTACGCGTGCTGTACGCATGCAGTGCTCTCCGGGCCAGCTATGGAAAGACTGGAGAATTCACCGTTAAAAGAGGTGGTCGTGACGGATACCATTCCGATCGTTCACCCCAATCCGACAAGCAAGCTGAAGGTATTATCTGTGGCTCCATTAATGGGAGAAGCCATTATCCGTGTGCATGAGGAATTGTCAATCAGCAAACTGTTTGAAATCGAATAAGCGCTGGCTCATTAAAAAAAGGGGTTGCCTCTTCCAACTGGAAAAGGTAACCCCTATCAGCATGTCAGGCTAAAAGCCCGGTCTGGATATAAAGGTGAAGCGCTGGCGATTGTATAGCGTGTCCTCCATTTCGACAAAATGCTCGTTAAAACGCGCAATGATGCCAATCTGGATATGTACATCCCCGTCGTAGACCTGGACAGGAACCGAATGTTTTAAATGATAAAGAAAATGGCTGTCATATAAGAGGATATCACCCTGATTGAGCATACTAGCACGCACCTTCCTGTTCAGTATAACTATTTTACCAAAAAATCAAGACTTCGAAAGAGGGTGTCATGGTTTATGAAGTGGATTGTAGGATTGGGCAACCCCGGTCCCCAATACGAAAAAACGAGACATAATGTTGGATTTATGGCGCTGGATGCTCTGGCGGCCCGCCATAACATCCAGATTAACCAAAGTAAATGCAAGGCGTTGATTGGAGAAGGACACATTGACGGCGTAAAAACCGTGCTGATCAAGCCGATGACCTATATGAATCTCTCGGGCGAATCTTTGCGTGCTTATATGGACTATTACAAAGCGGATATAGATGATTTGGTCGTAGTTTATGATGATCTGGATACAGAGGTCGGCAAAATAAGACTCCGGTATCAAGGCAGTGCAGGCGGTCATAACGGGATCAAGTCGATTATCCAGCATACGGGCACACAATCCTTTAATCGGGTTCGTATGGGCATTTCCCGCCCTGAGCCTGGCTACGCCATCGTGGACTATGTTCTGGGAACCTTTCCGAAGAAGGAGAAGGAGTTGCTTGCTGGAATGATAGAGGACACGTGCGATGCTTTGGAATATAGCTTGGGTCATCCTTTTGAACGGACCATGGCTGAATTCAATAAGTAAGGTCTGGAACAGGCAGGATGGGCTTAAATGGAAGTTTGTTGGACATACTGAAAGGTATAGAAAACTTTCAGGAGGCATATACATTACATGATTGTAAATTATGTATGCAGACATTGTCGAACTTTCTTGGGACGGATTGATTCCGATGCAATAACCGAAGAAAGGCTGGGCTTCCATTCCTTGACCCCTGCCGAGCGTAGAGATATAATAGCGTATAATTCGGGCGGTGAAGTGACCGTTAAAGTCATTTGCGAGCACTGCAACCAGGCACTGGAAAATAATCCGGAGCTGAGTCTGCTCGTAAATCCGCTCCAATAACAGGTATTCAACTGGTCTCATATACCAGCTTGAGAGGTGAAGCGGTAATCCCGCTTATGGAGCCTTGGCAGCATTGCTGAGGCTTCTTTTTCAGTTTACATGCAACTATTTATAAGCATAAAGGGGTGCCTTTTTTGTTACAAGCACTTATTCAGGCTTTTACCAAGGATGCTGATTATGCATCCATCGCAGCAGGTATTTCATCAGGCATGAAGGAGCAGCTCATATCTGGCTTATCGGGCTCTTCTCGCCAGGTACTGATGGCCGCGCTTGCGGAAGATACCGGACGACCGATCATGGTCATGACGCACAATATGTTTGCCGCTCAAAAAATAGCAGATGATTTGCAGGAAGCGCTTCCTCCTGAACGGGTTTTGTTGTACCCCTCGAATGAGCTGGTGGCTGCTGAGGCCGCCATTTCCAGCCCGGAGACGCTATCCCAACGAATTGAAGTATTGATACGATGTGCCCAGGGATTTCGTGGGATTGTTGTCGTGCCGTTTTCTGGTGTCCGGCGTTTGCTGCCGCTTCCAGAGACATGGCGTGAAGCTCGAATCGAGCTGAAAGAAGGCGAAACGATTCAACTGGAGTCGTTCTTGCTGCATATGGTCGAGATGGGGTACCAGCGGGTGGAGCGTGTAGAATCACGTGGAGAGATGAGTGTCCGTGGCGGGATTATCGATTTTTATCCGATGACAACCCGTTGGGGTTACCGCGTGGAGCTGTTCGATGAAGAGATTGACTCCATTCGTATGTTCGACCCGCAAGATCAGCGTTCGGTGGAAAAGGTACAGGAAGTTACCGTAACGCCATGCAAGGAAGTCATAGCGGATAGCGCTCGTATGGATCAGGCGGCAGATGCCGCTGCGATTCTGTTGGAGGAGCAGCTCGGTAAAATGACAGACCGTCAGGCCAAGCTGCATCTGAAAGAGGAGATTCACCGCGAAATTGAACTGCTGCGGGAGCATGTGTATTTTGACGAAATCTATAAATATATCTCGCTGTTGTATCCCGAACGCAAAACCTTGGCAGATTACATGCCAGAAGATACCATTCTGATTATTGACGAGCCGGCGCGGATGCTGGAAACAGCCAAGCAGCTTGAACGGGATGAGTCCGAATGGAATCTGCATTTGCTTCAAAACGGTAAAACGTTACCGCAGCTAGAGCTATCAGATAACTCGGACAATCTGCTGTATAACCGGAGATTTCAGACGTTGTTCCTGTCGATCTTTCTCCGTCAGGTTCCGCATACGCAGCCGCAAAATATTTTGAATTTCATCTGCCGGGGCATGCAGGATTTCCACGGCCAAATGAATGTGCTCAAGGCGGAAATGGATCGATGGCGCAAGGCGGGCACGCAGGTTATGATGCTGGCGAGTGGAGACGAGCGGCTGGATCGGATGCGCCGGGTGCTTCACGATTACGGTATTGATGAGCCGACGATGGCTATTGGCAATTTGCAAAGCGGTTTTGAGATGCCATCTATTCATCTGGCGGTGATTACCGAGGGCGAAATGTTCTCGCAAAAGCAGCGTAAAGCACGCAAGCAGGGCCGCCATGTGGACAACGCGGAACGGATTAAGAGCTATAGCGAGCTGAAGGTGGGCGACTATGTCGTACACCAGAATCACGGGATCGGGAAGTACATGGGGATCGGCACGTTGGAGGTTGGCGGTATCCACAAGGATTACATGCACATTCTCTATGCGGGCGGCGATAAGCTGTCTGTGCCGATTGAGCAGATTGACCTGATTCAGAAGTATGTCGGCTCAGAGGACAAGGAACCTAAGATTTACAAGCTGGGCGGTAATGAATGGACACGTGTGAAGAGCAAGGTTCGCAGCTCGGTTCAGGACATTGCTGACGACTTGATCAAGCTGTATGCTGAACGGCAGTCAGCGCCGGGTTTTGCTTTTGAAAAGGATTCACCAGAGCAGCAGGAGTTCGAGGATATGTTCCCGTATGAAGAGACACGTGACCAGATTCGGGCGATTGAAGAGATCAAGAAGGATATGGAGCAAAGCCGTCCGATGGATCGTTTGCTGTGCGGTGATGTAGGCTACGGCAAAACAGAGGTCGCCATTCGTGCTGCGTTTAAGTCGGCTATTGAGGGCAAGCAGGTGGCCGTGTTAGTTCCAACGACGATCTTGGCACAGCAGCATTATGAGACGTTTCGTGAGCGCTTTTCCGGGTATCCGTTCAACATTCAGGTGTTGAGCCGTTTCCGTTCGCGCAAGGAGCAGAATGAGACGATTAAAGGGGTTCGTCAGGGGACCGTCGATATTGTCATAGGCACCCATCGCCTGCTATCGCAGGATCTGGTGTTTAAGGATCTGGGGATGCTCATTGTCGATGAGGAGCAGCGGTTTGGCGTGACGCACAAGGAAAAGCTGAAAAAGCTGAAAACGAATGTGGACGTGCTGACGTTAACGGCTACGCCTATTCCGCGTACGCTGCACATGTCTATGCTCGGGGTTCGCGATTTGTCGGTCATTGAGACACCGCCGGAAAATCGTTTTCCGGTGCAGACTTATGTTGTCGAGCACAGCCAAACATTGGTGCGTGAGGCGATTGAACGCGAGATGGCACGTGGAGGACAGGTGTACTACCTGTATAATCGCGTACAGGGTATTCAGGAAATGGCTGCCGAGATCAATGCGCTCGTGCCGGATGCCAAGGTGGGCGTAGGTCACGGCCAGATGTCCGAATCCGAGCTGGAGAAGACGATTTTGGACTTCCTGGACGGTGAATATGATGTACTGGTCAGCACCAGCATTATTGAGACCGGGGTGGATATTCCGAATGTGAATACACTCATCGTGCATGATGCCGATAAAATGGGGCTGTCCCAGCTTTATCAGCTGCGTGGGCGTGTAGGCCGTTCCAACCGGATTGCCTATGCCTACTTTACGTACCAACGGGATAAGGTGCTGACGGAAGTGGCAGAGAAGCGTCTTCAGTCGATCAAGGAGTTTACGGAGCTGGGCTCCGGGTTCAAGATCGCGATGCGCGATTTGTCGATTCGCGGAGCGGGGAATTTGCTTGGTGCAGAGCAGCACGGATTCATTGCATCCGTCGGTTTTGATCTTTACTCGCAAATGCTGGCTGAGGAAATTAATAAGCGCAAGGTCAGCGTGCTTGGAGAAGAGGATCTGTCGAATCGAAATTGGAGTACGTCCATTGATTTGGGCGTGGATGCTTACCTGCCGGGAGATTATATTTATGACAGTATTCAGAAGATTGAGATTTATAAAAAGGTTGCGGCAGTCAGCACGTTTGACGAGGCAATGGAGCTGGAGGATGAATTGGTCGATCGGTTTGGCGATCTGCCGGAGGCTGTGCTTCATTTGCTGGCTGTGGCCCGTCTCAAGGTATATGGGCGTATGTATGGCATTGAGTCCATTGTCCAGCGGGATGACAACATCGTGTTGAAATTCCACGAAGGGCGCCAGCAGGCGGTACAGACCGCCAAACTTGCGGAGATTGGCAATCGCTTTGAAAGACGTGTACAATTTGAACAGGGCACTCCTATGAGCGCACGCATCAAAGGCAGAGGTCTGGATGATCCACAGATACTAGAGCTGCTGGAGCAATTTTTGAGTGCACTAAAAGATGCATTCACATTGAAGGAGGAACTGCAAAATGTCACAACCAAATAAAAGAAAACCTTGGAGAATGCTATCGGTGGCCATTGCCGCGGTGCTGGCTATATCGGTGCTGGCGGCATGTACGAAGCAAGCCGAGGAGAGTAAGGTCAAGGACCAACCGAAGGACAGCAGTAAGGTTGTCGTAACCTACACTGGCGGAACCATTACGGAAAATGAGTTTAACCAGGAAATCAGTATGATGAAATTCCTGTATCCGGAATATGGAGCGATGCTTGCTTCGGATCAGGTGCGGGAGCAAATTGCCAAGCAAGAAGTGGTGTACAAGCTTCTGGCTGAAAAAGCAGACGATAAGTCCAAGGAACAGGGCGCCAAAGAAGGAACCGAACAACTGGAGCAGTATAAAAAGTCGGTTGGAGATGCTAAATTCAAGACATTTTTAAGTGATCAAAAACTGACTGAGCAGGGTGTGAAGGATTACTTTACCCGTGTGATGACGGTGATCAACAGTGAGACGAACAAAGTGACGGACGATCAGCTGAAACAGGAATTTGAGAAAAACAAAGATCAATTCACGACAGCAACCGTGCGTCATGTACTGATTAATTTCCAGGATCCAAAAACGAAAAAAGAACGCAAGAAGGAAGATGCTCTCAAGCTGGCCAAAGAAGTAAAGGCGAAGCTGGATGGCGGAGCTGATTTTGCGACAATTGCCAAGAAATACTCAGAAGATCCGGGTTCGGCCTCCAATGGCGGTTTGTATGAGAATGCATCCGTAGCTCAATGGGTGCCTGCATTCAAGGAAGCAGCCGAGAAACAGCCGATCAATAAAATCGGAGATCCGGTAGAAACAGAATATGGATATCACATTATCAAGGTGGAATCCCGCAATGAGCCTACGTTTGATAAATTGAAGGACAACGAGAAGGCTGCTTTGAAAAACAAGCTGGCTGGTGAAAGTATTCAAAACTTTACCGAAAAAGATTTGGCCAAACTTAATTTGAAATTCAACCTGCCGAAGGCACCTGCTACGCAAGAGAAAAGCGGCACCACACCGGGCGCTGGCAGCACTGCTACGCCTGAAGGCACTACAGGTGGCACCACTGGTACCAAAGCAGGAACAGCCAAGGACGGAGCTACAACCGAAGGTAAATAACTGAACATGCATAAGGAATTGGGAACAGATGAATACTATGGTCAGATATCACCATAAACACCATGACCGTGACGTTCTTCGTGACCGCTTCCGGGGGAGCGGAAGCGTCTTTCGATACCGTCAGTAGTTTACTAAATTCTTCTTGAGAAAGTGGGGCAACATGTGAAATGAAAGCTACTGGTATAGTTCGCCGTATTGATGATCTGGGGCGGGTAGTTATTCCTAAGGAAATTCGCCGCACCTTGAGAATTCGTGAAGGAGATCCGCTTGAAATTTTTGTGGATCGTGACGGAGAAGTCATTTTGAAAAAGTATTCGCCTATCGGTGAACTTGGTGATTTCGCCAAAGAATACGCTGAGTCCCTGTTTGAAAGCACAGGCCATATTACGATGATTACCGACCGGGACACCATTATTACGGTGGCTGGAGGCTCCAAAAAAGAGTTTCTGGACAAGCCGATCGGCAGCATTATCGAAGGTAGTATGGAGAACCGCAAAACGGTACTGGAAACAGCCAGCGGCTCCTATGAGCTGACCCGAGACCACGAAGAAACACTCTCGTCCTTTGTGGCGGCTCCCATTGTTTCGGGTGGTGATCCTATTGGTTCCGTTGTGCTACTGAACAAGGACGAAAACGTGAAAATGGCCGAAATGGAGATCAAAATGGCTGAAACAGCCGCTGGTTTTCTCGGCAAACAAATGGAACAGTAATCCCCCGTTCCGCCCTGTAGGACGTACTGAATGGCGAAAGCCTTTAGTCGTCTTGCGGGGCTTTTTTTCTTTCCTGATAAAGAGGCGGTATAATAGGACTCGTGAAAGATGCATATTTCAGGTAGGAGTGGAACGGACGATGCAGGAAAATCGCGCCGCTTCGCGGCTGCTGCGGGGTGCTGTCATTTTGACACTGGCGGCGGTTGCAAGCAAGCTGATCGGCACATTGCAAAAAATTCCGCTGCAAAATATCGGCGGTGACGGTGTTTTCGGTATTTATAATACGGTTTATCCTTTTTATACGCTGTTGATTACTATTGCCGCTGCTGGATTTCCGGCAGCGATATCCAAATTTGTAGCTGAGTATGAGGCGGTGGGAAACCGGGCGGCAGGGCAACGAGTAGCCCTGTTGTCCTCGCTTGTATTGGGCATGTTTGGTGTGATTCTGGGCGTGCTGATGTATACGTGCGCACCACTGATCGGACAGTGGATCGACAATGGTCATGTCATTCCCTCGGTGAGGGCGGCGTCCTTTGCCTTTTTGTTCGTGCCGGTTATGGCAGGGCTAAGGGGATATTTTCAGGGTCTGCAAAATATGATCCCGACCGCTGTCTCCCAAGTGACGGAGCAGACGGTACGTGTGGGTGTGATGATCATGCTGTTGCTGCTTATGCTGTCGCAAGGAGCGGGACCCGATATGATCGCTGCCGGGGCTGTTTTTGGTTCTGCGGCTGGCGGGGCAGGGGGTCTGGTCGTCATGTTGCTATTTTGGCGCAACCAGAGGAAGAAGCTCAAAAGGCAAGAGAGGTCCTATGAGCAGGCTTTGCAGGTTGCTGGGAAGACAGAACAGATGGGCATACAGGAGACTGCGTCTGGAAGTTTTGGCGTCATAGAGAGAACGACGGACGATTTGGCGAGTGACAGTCGTGCTGTCGTATCAGGTGTGCTAGAGAGTGCATCCGGGACAGTACAGGAGCGGGCTGGAGAAGCCCACCGGACGGAGAGCTACGGTGCTTTGCTAAAAGCATTGCTTCGTTATGCCCTGCCTGTTTGCCTGGGAGCGCTGGCGGTTCCGCTGATTAGCTTGGTGGACACGTTTACCGTGCCTCGCTTGTTAAAGCAGGAGGGTTTGGATGATACGGGGGTTATGGTGGCCTTCGGTGTCTATAACCGAGGTCTGCCCCTTGTACAGCTGGTGATGATGTTTGCCACTACGCTGTCGGCATTATTCATTCCGTCGCTGGCGGAAGCCAGGGTAACTGGCGGCACGGAGCTGGCGCGCCGCCAGTGTGAGCAATCGCTGCGCTGGTTCTGGCTGCTGGGACTAGCCGCCGCGACAGGCTTAATTGTGCTGGCGGTGCCCGTCAATGTGATGCTGTACGCGGACGACACTGGCAGCGGAGTCATGCGCTGGATGGCGCTGACCGCCGTAGGCGGCACGCTCAGCATCATCTCGGCGGCGCTGCTGCAAGGGCTGGGCGCAGTTCGCGCCCCAGCCTTGGCGATGCTCGCCGCAGCCGCAGCCAAAGCGCTGCTGAACTGGCTGCTCGTGCCGCAATTGGGCACGGCTGGCGCAGCCATCGCGGGAGCCGCCGCATATCTGCTGGCGGCGGCGATCAACATCGCGCTGCTCGCCCGCCTGGCGGGGCTGCGCTGGAGCTGGTCCGCCAGCGTGCTCAAGCCGGCGGCACTGCTTGTCGCCTTGGCCTGCGCAGCTGCGGCGGCGATGTGGGGCACCAGCGCGGCGCTGGGTGCCTTGGGGTGGGCCGCCGGAGGCCGTGCCACGGCGGCGGCGGAAAGCCTGCTGGGCGTAGCCGCAGGCGCCGTGGTGTTCGTGATCGGCCTCACACGCTTGAGGCTGATCACGGAGGCCGAGCTTGCGGCGGTGCCCAAGCTCGGCCGCCCGCTGGCAGCCGTGCTGCGCAGACTGCGCGTGCTGGCGTAGCCTTGTGGCTATGCCGCTTGCGGTTGCGCGGTGGGGACAGTCGCAGCCATTTTATGAGCCTGTATATACTTTGTGGTATAGTAGTGCCAAAGCAAAGGAAGCGGAAGCAGGCAACGCACCGTACATTTACGGAGTGTGTGCCATGTTTCTGCGGAACGGAGGATTGAACATGAGCGCAATACTAACAGTCGTAGGACTAGGCTCGGGAGACCCGGATCAGCTTACGATAGGGACATTGAATAGAATGCGGGGCGCTTCGGCGCTGTATCTGCGGACGAAGGAGCACCCGGCAGTTCAAGTGCTGGATGAATTTGAAGTGGCCTTCGAGTCGTTTGACACCGTGTATGAGACCAAGGAATCTTTTCCAGAGGTATACGAGGAAATTACCAGTCAGTTGATAGCAGCGGCCGTTAAAGCTGTGGATGGAAGTGAAATCGTCTATGCGGTTCCGGGTCACCCGATGGTTGCGGAGGCGGCGGTGCAATTGCTCAAAGAGCGCTGTCCTGTGCATGATATTCAACTGAACATCCTTGGCGGCGAAAGTTTTCTGGATGAAGCTTTTGTGCGTCTTGGCTTTGACCCGATTGAAGGTTTCCAGTTGTTGGACGCAGGTACGCTGGATACGAGCTGGCTTCAGCCTCAGTTGCACACGTTGATCGGACAGGTATATGACACGTTTACGGCTTCGGATGTGAAGCTGTGTTTAATGGAGCGCTATCCTGATGACTATGAGGTCTATGTAGGTCATGCGCTTGGCGTGGAGGGCGAGGAAGTGGTGCATAAAGTGCCACTGTACGAGCTGGATCGGGTGGAGGGCTACGGAAACCTGTCTCTGGTGTACATACCGCGCAGTGAGGATGATGCGCTGAAACGGCGCTCCTTTGACCGTCTGCATGAGATTGTTGATATTTTACGCAGTCCGGAAGGTTGTCCATGGGACCGCGAACAGACGCATCAGTCGATCCGCAAAAATCTGATCGAGGAAACCTATGAAGTCATCGAAACGATAGATGAGGACGACCCTGATCACATGAAGGAAGAGCTGGGCGATCTACTGCTGCAAATTTTGCTGCATGCCCAGATGGAAGAAGAAGTTGGAACCTTCAATGTGTATGATGTGATTCAAGGGCTGAATGACAAGCTGATATTCCGCCATCCGCATGTGTTTGGAGACAATCAGGCGAATGATGCGGAAGAGGCGCTGCAAAACTGGGAACAGATGAAAGCCGAGGAAAAGCGGATGAAAGGCACAGCGTCAGCACAGCCTTCCGTACTGGATGGGGTTCCGCGCGATTTGCCTGCTCTCATGAAGTCGTACAAGCTCCAGAAAAAGGCGGCGAAAGTAGGCTTTAACTGGGATGGCATTGAAGGCGTATTCGACAAAATGGACGAAGAATTGGCAGAGCTGAAGGAAGCGGTCCGCGAGGGACATTCCGTGGAGGCGCAGTTGCTGGAGTTGGGCGACGTGCTATTCGTTGCTGTGAACGCGGCCCGTTTTATGGGAGTTGATCCAGAAGAGGCGCTGTCCGCCACAAACCGCAAATTTATCGACCGATTCCAGTACATTGAGAAAAGATTACGTGAGCAGGGACGAAGTCCCGAGGACAGTAGTGTGGACGAGATGGAGATATACTGGCAGGAAGCGAAAAAAATTCTTGGCGGGTCTTAGGCCGTAAAGGGAGCAAATGCCCGTGTGAAGCGTATCCGTTTGAGGAGACTTGCCAACGGGGAGGCTTTTGTAGTAGGATGTTGGCTTAACTGGGGTCGAATTAAAAAACGACTGCCATTGCAGGATTTTTAAGGCCAAGCCAGAATAACTTGTAGTAATTCTGAAAATAACTGTAGTCTACGGGCAACCGTACACCAGTTGTGTTCAGAGCGGCTTCAGCCGCAGTTTGACCTCACGTCTGTCCCATTTTATGGACATGCCAGCGTGATGATTATTTTTTGAATTTGGGAGGCTTTTAACTTATGAACAAGACAGATCTGATCAACAATATTTCCAGCAAAAGCGGTTTGAGCAAACGTGACGTTGAAGCTGTATTGAATGGCGTACTTGGTGAAATTACAGATGCACTCGCTAGTGGCGACAAAGTGCAACTGATCGGGTTTGGTACTTTTGAAACGCGCAAGCGTTCCAGCCGTACAGGCCGCAATCCACAAACCGGCAACACGATTGAAATTCCAGAATCGACCGTTCCTGCTTTTAAAGCCGGTAATAAGCTTAAAGAAGCCGTCAACTAATGCGTCTTGATAAATTCTTGAAAGTCTCGCGGCTGATTAAGCGGCGTACGGTAGCCAAGGACGTCTCCGAACAAGGGAGAGTCGTGGTGAATGGACGCGAAGCCAAGCCGAGCAGTGCGGTCAAAGTGGGCGATGAAATCACCGTCCAGTTTGGCCAGAAGCTGGTGACTGTGCGAGTGGAACGGCTCGCCGACACTACACGCAAGGACGAGGCTGCAAGTATGTACACTTTAGTGAAGGAAGAGCCCATTGCCAGAGACAATGGTTTGAACTGGTAACTGGAATCTAACTTTCTAATATGCTGTACATTAAAGCATCCCTTCATATTCTCATGAAGGGGTGCTTTTTCTTATGCAGTTTCTTTCGTGCAGTTCTAAATCCTGTTGTCCCCTTCATAAGCTAAGAACAGAAGGAGGGGTACATGCCATGATTGAACAAGGGAAGCCCAAGAACCATGACCTGCGCATGCAAAGCCGAAAGCAGCTCGACATTTCAGGCGTCAGCAATGTGGAGAGCTTCGATAGTGAAGAGTTTCTGCTTCAGACCGAGCTGGGTCATCTCACCATTCGCGGACAGCATTTACATATCAAAAACCTCAGTCTGGAAGAGGGGCTGCTGTCTATTGAAGGTCTGATTACTTCCCTCATCTACCTGGAGCCCGGGGCCCCGGCCAAAAACGGAAAAAGCCTATTCGGCAAGCTCTTCAAATGAATCCTCACACACAATGGCTGACGCTGACGTGGATGCTGCTGTCGGGCATAGCTATGGGAGTGGTGTTCGACAGCTACCGGGTGCTGTCCATCCGCTTTCATTTTGCCCGTTGGAGCATTCATACGTTGGACGTGCTGTATTGGGTGGCCTCGGCCCTGTTTATTTTCCGTGTGCTGTACGCGAGTAATCGCGGGGAGCTGCGGTTTTATGTCTTTTTAGGACTACTTTTGGGGGTTTGGCTCTATTTTTGGGCCTTTAGTGTTACAACCCAACGTTTTGTGGTAATGTTATTAAAGATAGTCCGCAGACTGACGTTGATCGTGAACAGCATACTGCGCATCCTGATTGTTCTTCCGGTGTTGGCGCTGTATCGGCTGGTACGCAAGCTGGTCGGATGGACATGGGCACTTATTGTGTTCCTGGGAAGGATGCTGATATATATCCTGATACCGGTTTGGAAGCCCTTTGTTTGGCTGATCGGTCCGCTTAAAGCGCGTTGGAGGACTCCAGAATTGCTTGTAAAGCTCGGCATCAGACTGAAAAACACGGCAAAAAGATGGTTTGGAAGGAGGTAGTATCATGCGTAATTCGTCTGTAGATCGCCATTCATCTCCTACGTCCAAGTCCAACGCGGGCGGGCGCAGGCGAATCATGATTTGGTTGCTATCGCTTGCCGCCTTTGGTAGTTGGGCTATTTTTACCTTTTTTTCTCAAGGTATGATTATGGCTGATCGAAGTGAACAGCTCACCCAGAAGGAAAAACAGAAGCAAGCTGCTACACAAACGGAACAACAGCTCCAAACTGAAGTGAATCGTCTCAAGGATCCCGAGTATATCGGAGAAATTGCCAGAAGTAAGTACGGTCTTTACAAACCGGAAGAGACGCCGATCATCGGGGAGCAGAAATAGGCGCATCATCGGGTCATTGCTTAGTTGACCTTGGTTCCGCCATTTTGTATAATCAAATCACCACAGCGGGATTTTTTTGCAAAAAAATCGGTTGTATATTTTAAGGGAGGATCATTTTATTCTATGGCAATTGAAGTGGGCACCAAGTTAGAGGGCAAAGTGACAGGCATCACGCATTTTGGAGCATTTGTGGATTTGTCTGGAGGTGTCACGGGTCTCGTTCACATCTCGGAAATCGCCGATAACTACGTTAAGGATGTTAACGATCACCTGAAGATTAATGATGTCGTGACGGTGAAAGTCATTAATGTTGACAAAGACGGCAAAATCGGACTTTCCATTAAGCAAACGATTGACAAGCCGGCAAGTGAAGCCCGTCCGCCAAGAGCTCCAAGACCGGAGCGCACAGGAGGACCAGGTGGAGGCGACCGTTTCGGCGGTGGAGGTTCAGGTCCAAGTCAAGGACGCGGTGGTGGTGGCGGTGGTTTCAACCGCGATCGTGGAGGTCGTTCGTTCAAGCCTGCACCGGGTAAACCTTCATTTGAGGATAAAATGTCACGCTTCCTGAAAGATAGTGAGGAACGCATTTCGTCGCTGAAAAAGAACACCGAAGGTAAACGCGGAGGACGCGGCGCGAAGCGTGTTTAATTCACTTTGACAACCGTATCAACCATACACGGAAAACCGTACAGTCGAAAGACTGCTACGGTTTTTTTGCGTTCTGCCGACAATAGCTGAAATATGTAAAGGCTATGGGAGCGAGGGAGATCCGTCCGGCCGTAATCTTCCATGCATTTTATGATATTCAAGAATTGTTGAGCAAAAAGCAGAGCCATCAAGCTGAAAAGTGGACGTTTTTTTTGTCGTGTGGACATAATCGTCCGACAAACTCCAACGGTTTTCCGTCTATCTTCTGGGCTAATCGCTAGTCTAAGCGAAGGTGTGGGCGACAGGAAGAGGTCTTGTAAGGAGATGGCGCTCTTAATTACCATACGCTTCCAAGCGGACGTAGCTTGGCATTGGAGCCGATGCTCTGTGCTTTCGCGGAGAACGTTTTTTTGTCGGAAATTTCTTGGAATAAGACGTGAGTTTCTGACAAACTTTCTCAATCGTTCCGGTTTAAGATGGGAACATCAAATTGATGAATGGGGTGCCTGACGCATGATGGAGAAATGGAACGTGGTACATTTTCCAGGGTTGAAATCCAGAAAGTCCAAATCTAAAGAACGTACGGAAGGTTGGTCTTCCAGACTCAAGAAGCGGCTGGATTCACATAAAGCAGTGCAGTGGGTAACGGCGCAAAGATGGATGCTGCTATTGTCTGCTATGGGATTTCTACTGGGACGCGCCACCATTTTGGACGAGCTATCCCCTTTTGCTCTCGCTTATTTTGCAGTCATCATGTTCCTGCGGCGAGATCTGATGCTGCCTGTAGCTGTATCGGTCGTATTGGGCAGTCTGTTTGCCCCTTATCCATCGTTGTTCATGATTGGCGGCGAGCTGCTTGTATTCTATCTCCTGTATCGTGGGCTACGAACCTTTGATCGGCTGGAATTATCTTATGCTCCGCTTATGGTTTTCCTGTCTGTGTTTATGGTCAATTTATTTTACGCGGTGATGGCCCCGTCCTTCACATGGTATGACCTTGTCATCGTGGGAACGGATGCGGTGCTCAGCTTTATGCTGACACTCGTTTTTACGCAGGCCATTCCATTGTTTACGTATCGCAAAAAGACAAGCCAACTCAAAAACGAGGAAATTTTGTGTCTGATTATTTTACTGGCCTCTGTGATGACGGGAGCGGTAGGGTGGACGATTCACTCGCTGTCTGTCGATCATGTGCTATCTCGCTATTTGGTCTTGGTGTTCGCCTTGGTGGGGGGCGCTTCGCTGGGTGCTTCGGTCGGTGTGATTACCGGTTTAATTTTAAGCTTGGCCAATATGTCTGCGATTGTGCAGATGAGTTTGCTCGCTTTTGCCGGTTTGCTGGCAGGGATGCTGCGTGAAGGGCGAAAAGGCGCAGTGGCGCTAGGGATGTTGCTAGGTTCCTCCATTCTGACGATCTATTTGGACGGGACCGGGGACGTGCTGACATCAACCTGGGAGAGCTGCGCGGCGATTCTATTATTCTTAATGACCCCAAAAAGCTTCTTTAAAGCGGTTTCTACCTATGTTCCTGGTACGCAGGACCACGCCAAATCCCAGCATGAGTATGCCAAAAGGGTCCGTGATCTCACTGCCGAGCGGGTGACGAAATTTTCCCGCGTATTCAGTCAGCTATCCCGTAGCTTTCACCAGATATCTGCGAGTGAGAGTGCGAGATCGGATGGTGAAATTGAGCATTTTATGAACGCTGTGGCAGAGGGGACGTGTGCCTCCTGCTTCAAGTGCGAGCAGTGCTGGGACGGCAAGTTTATGCAGACCCATCAGTATATGACGGAAATGATGAGCGCGATTGAGGAGAATCCGGATTTGGAGTCAGAGCAGATGCCGCCGCAGTGGAGCAAGGCATGCGCCAAGACGGGCGCGGTGTTGCAAGTGATGAAGCAGCAATACAGCCTCTACCAGCATAATATGCAGTGGAAACGCCAAGTATACGACAGTCGTCAGCTTGTTGCTGACCAGCTATCCGGCGTATCACAGATTATGGAGGATTTGGCGCGGGAAATTCAGCGGGAAGGGCAAACCATGCATCGGCAGGAGGAGCAAATACGAGAGGCGCTTGATCGGCTGGGCTTATCCATACAATCTATTGAGATTATTAATCTGGATGCGGGCCAAGTCGAAATTGAGATTGTCCATGCTTATACAAGGGGATTTGACGAATGTCGGAAAATCATTGCTCCACTGCTGTCGGACATATTGGACGAGCATATTGCTGTGATGCGCGAAACGGCGGCAGATCGCCGCCAGGGATTGGCTACGGTCATGTTTGGCTCAGCCAAAACCTATGAAATTGCCACAGGAGTAGCAAGCGCTGCCAAAGGAGGGGATTTTTTCTCAGGGGACAGCTACAGCATGATGGAGCTGGGGAACGGGACCTTTGCGGTCTCTTTGAGCGATGGTATGGGCAACGGAGAGCGGGCGCAGCAAGAGAGCAGCGCGGCACTTCAAATTTTGGAGGAATTACTGCAATCCGGCATGGATGAGAAGCTGGCGATCAAGTCGGTCAACTCTGTTCTGATGCTGAGATCACCCGAGGAAATGTATGCTACGGTCGATATGGCGCTGATTGACCAGTATACGGCCCGGACGACATTCATGAAGATCGGGTCAACGCCGAGCTTTATTAAAAGAGGGGAGGAGGTCATTCCCGTATCTGCCAGTAATTTGCCGATTGGCATTATACAGGATATTGAAATTGATCTGGTGTCGCTTCAATTACAGCCGGGTGATATTTTGATCATGATCACAGATGGTATATACGACTCGCCGGGATATGCGGTAAACAAGGAAATATGGATGAAGCGCATGATTCAGGAAATTGAAAGCGATGACCCGCAGCAGTTGGCCGACTGTCTATTGGAAAGAGTTATTCGTTACCAGCAAAATCAAATCTATGATGACATGACAGTAGTTGTTAGCAAAATAGATCATTTCCGCCCGGAATGGGCCACGCTTCATGTACCGGGTATGAGCTGGATGGAGCGCCCGCGTACGGTTAGCTGAATAGACATTGCCCGGGAAATTCCACATCCTTTTTAAAAATCCGCGCTCTTCGTTTGAATCGTTCCAGATTCGGCAAAGATAGAATCTATCAGGATAGATTACGAGGAAGCGGAGGTCAAAAAGCTATGAAGCAAATTTTGATCATTACAGACGGATGCTCTAATGTGGGTGTCAGCCCAGTCATGGCGGCGGCTCAGGCTTTACAGGAAGGCATCACGGTGAACGTAGCAGGTGTCATAGATTACGGGACGATTGGCGAGCTTGGAAGTACAGAGATTCAGGAAATCGCTAAAGCGGGAGGGGGTTTCAGCCAAATCGTAGGCACGAAGCAGTTGGCACAGACCATGCAGATGATGACCCGTAAAACAGTGGTTCAAACGATTCAGCAGGCGGTTAATAGAGAGTTGACGCATATTTTGGGTGAGGGGGGCGCCCGACATATCGGTGAACTGCCGCCGGCCAAACGGGCCCAGGTGGTTGAGGTGATGGATGAACTGACAGAAACCAGCGCTTTGGAAATTGCCTTGCTTATTGATGCCAGTGCGAGCATGAAGCCCAAGCTGCCTGCTGTAGAAGACAGTATTCGGGATTTGCTGCTCAGTTTACAGTCCAGAAGCGGGCCTAGCCGTATTTCTGTATTTCATTTTCCTGGGGGACGGATGGGTGAAGATGCGGTAATGGATATGGGCTGGACCTCTGAACTTAGCCAGGTTAAGTCGATATTCGGCCGTTTGCGGATGAAGGGGGCGACACCAACAGGTCCAGCCATTTTACAAGTGATTGATTATTACCGATATGTTACACTAGGGGAACAGAAAGATATGGAAGAATCCTATGGCAAAGGAGAAGGGATGCTCGGTGACTACGTCGTCTGATCCCGTTCTTGCACCCGGAACGGTCATCAAGGGCAAGTGGAAGCGGAGCAGCTATGTCATTCAGCGTCTGCTGGGCCGTGGGGCGAACGGAACTGTATATTTGGTAAAAGAGGCACAGGCTGATCGACAATTTGCTCTGAAAATGGGGAAGAACACGCTTGATCTGCAATCGGAGATTAACGTGCTGACCACATTGCAGTCGCAGGGAACCCAATCTGCTCTCCAGCAAAACGGACATCCATCCTTTTTGTTCGAGGTAGACGATGTATCCTTGCGTAGCGGTGGGGAAATACCCTTTTATGTCATGCGATACGTCAAGGGAGATCCGCTTCATCGTTTTGTGGCGCTCAAGGGAGCGGAATGGTATGGTGTGGCTGGAACGGGCATACTTAATCGTTTGGCTGATCTACATCAGGCAGGATGGGTATTTGGCGATTTGAAGCCTCAAAATATTTTGGTCAATGCCTATGGAGAAGCCGAGTTGATTGATTATGGCGGGGTGTCCCTTGCGGGACGGAGCGTCAAGCAATTTACAGAATGGTATGACAGGGGATTCTGGAATGCGGGCAGTCGAAATGCCGATTCCCAGTATGATCTGTTTGCCTTCGCCCTTCTAACTATACATATATTGGAGGGCGAATCGTTAAAAGTAGCGGCGGGCAGGTTGCCACAGCTGCGTAATACGGCGGAATTAACCATCATCATACGTCGTAGTCGTGTACTACGACCCTATGCCGGATGGCTGATGGGGGCAGTGCGTGGAGAATATCCCGATACCCGTGTGGCGGCTCGCTCCTGGTCGCGTCTGGCTGCTGCGCATGTCAGGCAATCGTCCGTGAAAAGAGGAACTCCGCGCTGGCTGGGATATGCTTTCACTCTCTCACTTTTGCTGCTTGCCGGAGCGCTCTGGATTGCGCTAAGGTAGCGGCAGGACTTACATAAGATAACAGATGATCATCATTTTTCGGTCGGCAGAAAAGAGGGTCGTGAATGGGAACAACAAAACCGACCGGTGTTGTACAGGAAGTGCTCGCCCTCGCGCGGGAACATTCGCTGTGGAGCCCCGGAGACCGCATTGTGGTTGCTGTATCCGGCGGGCCGGATTCGGTGGCCCTTTTGCACATTTTACATGAAATATCCGTTGTACATATGCCTTTGCAGTTGATCTGTGCTCACGTCCATCATGGCTTCAGGCCGGAGGAATCGGATGCGGAGGCGGAAGAGGTACGCCACATGGCCTGGAAACTTGAGGTTCCGTTTGAAATGATTCGCGTTGATGTGCCAGCTTATATGAGGGAGAACGGCAAGGGTCCGCAGGAAGCGGCTCGCGAGCTGCGCTACACCTTTTTGCATGATACGGCTGCAAAGTGGGCGGCACAGCAAATTGCGATGGCTCATCATGGGGATGATCAGGCTGAAACTGTTCTTCTGCACTTGCTGCGTGGTAGTGGCCCGACGGGTTTGGCAGGTATGCGGCTGACACGCAAGGAAAAAAATGTGCAACTCATTCGCCCGTTGCTTCGTATGTACAAGGCTGACCTGATCGAGTTCTGCAAGTATCATGACCTTTCCTATGTAACGGATAGCAGTAATTTATCATCGAAATACCGCCGCAACTCCATTCGTATGGATGTGCTTCCTCTTTTGGGGCAATATAATGAGCAACTGACACCTTCTCTAAATCGGCTGGCTGAAACCATGGCTGACGAAAATGATTTTATGGAGGCATCCACGCTGGCGGTATATGAGGAATTGGTGCACATAGATAACAGCAGGTATATGTTTTCCATCGCTTCCTATCGTAAGCTATCCGTTGCTTTACAACGGAGGTTGATTAAACTAATATTAAATTATCTGCCTTCGGACAGTGATAATTTAGATTTTCGTAAAATTGAGACCGTTCGACTGAGGCTTCTCCAGGAACGACCATCCACGTGGAGTCTGGACTTGGGTGGCGGTGCAACTGGAGTCCGCGAATATGACCAAGCGGTTTTGTTTGACCGTACGCAAGGCGTTATGGGCGAATGGTGCTATGGACTGGACGTATTGCCTATTTCCGGTGAGCTTGAATTGCCTGAGGCGGGGGGGATACTTCGGTGGCGAAGAGCTTCCTATTCGGCTGGACAAAATCCGGCGAATGAGGAGGAAGCGTGCTTCGACGCAGATGAATTGGTCCTGCCGTTGACAGTACGCTCGCGATTACCTGGAGATACCATGTATGTAATGGGATTAAACGGAAGAAAAAAGGTTAAAGATATTTTCATTGATGAAAAAATACCTCCTTCGCTGCGTCCCGTTATTCCCGTCGTCTGCGACCGTTCCGGGGCTATTCTCTGGATTCCGGGCGTGCGGCGTTCTGTACATGCCGCGGTGCGAAAGCACACCTCTTCGGTTATATACATGTCATGGCAAAAACAGGAGAGTCCAGAGCATCGGTAATTACGCAGGAACGGCTTTCATAGTATAAACTTAGGAGGTTTACACCGTTGCAAAATGATATTCAGGAAGTATTGATCAGCGAAGAAGAGCTTCAAAGTAAAATCAAGGAATTAGCAGCACAGCTCAGCGCAAAGTATGAAGGTAAGAATCCGTTAGTAATTTGTGTGCTGAAAGGTGCGTTTATCTTTATGGCGGATTTGGTTAAATCCATTACAGTACCGTTGGAGATTGATTTTATGGCTGTATCCAGTTATGGAGTATCCACCAAATCATCAGGCGTTGTGAAAATTATTAAGGATTTGGATGCTTCGGTTGAAGGGCGTGACGTTCTGATTGTCGAAGATATTATCGACAGCGGTCTGACACTGACTCATTTGATTGAATTGCTTAAGAATCGTAATGCCAATTCGGTATGTGTCGTAACCCTGTTTGACAAACCTGCCCGCCGGACGGTTAATCTTGAAGCTGATTATACCGGTTTTACTCTTCCGGATGCGTTTGTTGTGGGTTATGGTCTGGATTATGCCGAGCACTACCGGAACCTCCCATACATAGGGATTTTGAAGCCGGAAATCTACACCAGCTAATCTCAGCCTCCAGTCCTAGGACTAAATAGCGTCCTTTGTTGAGAAGGGCTTACAGGCTATGGTAAAATAACTTAAGTGTTTCGAGAGGAGGTAGGGGATGAATCGGTTCATCCGGAATTCTGGTTTTTATTTGATTCTTTTTTTAGTTGTGGTGGGTATCGTTCAATTTGTCAGCAACAGTAACGAAGCCTCCGATCTCCCTAGATATGACCAATTACGGCAAGAGGTTAAAGCTAATAATATCTCTAAAGTAACGGTCCAATTTGACGGTTACGCCTATCTTGTAACCGGTGCATATAAGAAGCAGCCGGCTAATGCCAAATCCACCAATTTTTCTGTATATGTTCCGCCAACGGACTCTGCATTAACCGAACTGGTTAATGCTAGTGAAACGAACGGATTTGAATACGTACAGAAGAAAATGGAAGGCGAGAGCATTTGGCTGACGTTCTTGACTTCTATTGTTCCTTTGGTGATCATGTTCCTGCTGTTCTTCTTCCTGTTTAATCAGGCACAGGGCGGTGGCGGCAAAGTTATGAACTTCGGCAAGAGCAAAGCCCGTCTTTATAACGAAGAGAAGAAGAAAGTTACCTTCGAAGACGTGGCAGGAGCCGACGAAGAGAAGCAAGAGCTTGTTGAAGTCGTAGAATTCTTGAAGGATCCGCGTAAGTTCGCAGCTGTGGGCGCCCGTATTCCAAAAGGTGTCCTGTTAGTGGGCCCTCCGGGTACTGGTAAAACACTCTTGGCGAGAGCTGTTGCAGGCGAAGCCGGAGTACCGTTTTTCAGCATTTCGGGTTCTGATTTCGTAGAAATGTTCGTCGGTGTCGGCGCTTCCCGTGTACGGGATTTGTTCGAAAACGCGAAAAAGAACGCACCATGTATCATTTTCATTGATGAAATTGATGCTGTCGGACGTCAACGTGGCGCCGGATTGGGTGGCGGACATGATGAACGTGAGCAGACGCTCAACCAATTGCTCGTTGAGATGGATGGATTCGGAGCGAACGAAGGTATTATCATCGTAGCCGCAACGAACCGTCCAGATATTCTGGATCCGGCATTGCTTCGTCCAGGACGTTTTGACCGTCAAATTACAGTTGATCGCCCAGACGTTAAAGGCCGCGAAGCGGTATTGTTTGTACATGCACGCAACAAGCCATTAACTAAAGATGTTAAAATGGATGTTATTGCGAAGCGTACAACAGGCTTTACAGGCGCTGATCTGGAAAACCTGTTGAACGAAGCTGCCTTGCTCGCAGCTCGTCGTAACCGCAAAGATATTTCGATGCGAGAAGTGGATGAAGCGATCGACCGTGTTATTGTAGGTACAGAAAAACGCAGCCGCGTAATCAGTGACCGCGAGAAACGGATTGTAGCTTATCACGAAGCAGGCCATACGATTATTGGCTTCTTCCTGGAAAATGCCGACATGGTTCACAAGGTAACGATTATTCCACGTGGACGCGCAGGCGGATATGTCATCATGCTTCCGAAGGAAGATCGCATGCTGACAACCAAGCAGGAATTACTGGACAAAATCACTGGTTTGCTGGGTGGACGCGTATCCGAGGAACTGTTTATTGGTGAAATCGGAACAGGTGCCTATAGTGACTTCCAACAAGCAACAAGCATCGCACGCAGCATGATCGTGGAATACGGTATGAGTGAGAAGCTCGGTCCAATGCAGTTCGGTACTTCGCAAGGCCAGGTATTCCTTGGACGGGATATCGGTCATGAGCAGAACTACAGTGATCAGATCGCTTATCAGATTGACCAGGAGATGAACCGTTTCATCACCGAGTCTTATGAGCGTGCCAGAGAACTCCTGACCAAATATTCCAAAGAGGTTCATTTGATCGCCCAAACCTTGCTGGTTGAAGAAACTCTGGAACTTGAGCAAATTAAACGTTTGATCGAGACAGGTTCTTTGGACGGCAGCACGAATGAGGGAGAAGGTACACCGGAAAATGGTGAGCCTGTGATCGACAACATCGGAGACGTTCGTGTACGTATTCAAGGCAAGGATGATGAGCCAAAGAATACAACGGATCAACCGAATGATATTCCTAATCTGCAAAAGCCAGAGGACGGTAATAATTCGGGCAACTCTGGTGGCACTCCACCGACAACAACCTAGCCATCGGGTTGATAGTTGAATAAGCGTATATGAAAGCTCCGGGGAACCAGTAACGATTGGTTTTCCGGAGCTTTTTAAATACTGGAGAAATAGCTGAGGCGATTTGACAGACGAAGGAACGTTGTGTACATTTATTGTTAAATAAACGGCTGTTCGTGTTCTTAGCTTATACAAGCTGTCAGCCGCTGTAATGGGCTTTCAATCTTTTTGAACATATACCATGAGCGCATACTGTACATTCTATGGTGTGCGCTATTCTTCTGTGAAACAGGTGAAGCCATGATTCCAAGATATCTGATTGATTTTGATGTAGCGGAATTACCCAAATTCGAAGCCGACGTGATGATTATCGGCTCCGGCATTGCGGGCTTATATACGGCCATTAAGGCTGCGGAGAATCGGCGGGTGTTGCTAATTACCAAGAAGGCATTGTTGGAAAGCAACACCAAGTATGCGCAAGGCGGTATCGCCGCTGTCACTTCGGATGAGGATGCACCAGCATATCATATTCAAGATACCCTGGTTGCAGGTGCAGGTCTGTGTGAGCCGGAAGCGGTCAGGGCACTTGTTCATGAGGGGCCAAGCGGTGTACAGGAATTAATACGTTTGGGGACGGCCTTTGACCAGGAAAATGGTGAGCTTGCGCTCACACAGGAAGGTGCACATAGCCATCGGCGCATCTTGCATGCAAATGGGGATGCCACTGGCGATGAAATTGTTCGTGCATTGTCAGAGAAGGTCACTGATCATCCCGCTATTGAGGTGTGGGACGAGCACATGGTCATCGATCTGCTGACTGAGCATGGCGAGTGCATCGGCGCACTGGTGCAAAAGCCGAATGACGAACGATTATATGTCACTGCGAATGCAACCGTTTTATGCTCCGGGGGCGGAGGACAATTATTTCGGTATACGACCAACCCGGATATCGCAACCGGGGACGGGGTTGCTATGGCATATCGCGCCGGGGCAGCTGTGCGGGATATGGAATTTATACAGTTTCACCCGACAGCGTTATGTCATCCGGGTGCTCCAAGATTTCTGATTTCCGAAGCCGTACGGGGTGAAGGGGCTGTGCTGCGCAATATTCAGGGAGAGCGATTTATGGAGCAGTATGATTCCCGACAGGAACTGGCACCAAGGGATATTGTAGCTCGTGCCATCGTTCATGAGATGGAACGTACGCAGGCTGCGTTTGTATATCTGGATATTACACATGAGCCTTCTGAACGGATCAAGCAACGGTTTCCAACCATTTATCGGACATGCCTTTCCTATGGACTGGATATAACGGCGGACTGGATTCCTATAGCGCCCGCTGCACATTATATGATGGGCGGCGTTCAGACCAATTTGCATGGAGAAAGCACCCTTGCACGCCTGTTCGCTTGTGGTGAGGTGTCTTCCACAGGTGTACACGGGGCTAATCGTTTGGCGAGTAATTCGTTATCTGAGGCGGTCGTATTTGGCAGCAGGATTGTCGAACGGTTACATTCTTTACCGCCGCTGGCCGGTCATACACTGATATCCTATAATGACAACCGCGTGGACTCTCTGGCTTCGTCTATCATAGAGCAGCAGCTCAAGCTGCAAGAAACAATGGTTCATTATGCTGGAGTGCGTCGGAATGGGGAGGGGCTGCAAGCAGCACTGGATCAGCTACGGAGGCAGATGTCCGTTTTCAGCGTTGTCCTGACCAGCCGGGAAGAGATTGAGTTTGCCAATTTGCTCACCTGTGGCTTGCTGGTCACGGATGGGGCGCTGATGCGCGAGGAAAGCAGGGGAGCACATTATCGTGACGATTTCCCTACAGCATACGATAGCGTATGGCGCAAGCATGTCCAGCAGCGACGTGAGCAAGGGATAACGGAGGAGTGCATTCATGACATCTAACAGCGAGCATTACGGTGAGTTTAGCGGGTATCAGGAAGAACTGACAGCACAAATTCGCAGCTGGCTGCGAGAAGATACAGGATCGGGTGATGTGACCACGCGCTGGACCATCGAGCCGAATCATCAATCCAAAGCGGTAATCCATGCCAAGGAATCCGGTGTTGCTGCGGGCTTGCCCGTGGCAGAACTCGTATTTCGGGTCGTAGACCCCACACTGTCCTTTACTCCACTCGTGACCGATGGGCAATGGATCGAGCAGGGGGCCGTTCTGGCAGAAGTGACAGGGAGTACCCATGCGATTCTGACTGGAGAACGTTTGGCTCTAAACCTGATTCAGCGGATGTCCGGCATTGCAACGCGAACCAAATCCTTTGTGGACCAGCTTCATGGACTTTCGACGCGCTTGGTGGATACACGAAAAACAACACCGGGGCATCGGCTGCTTGAAAAATACGCTGTTCGTGTGGGTGGCGGTTCCAATCATCGGTTTGGCTTGTACGATGCCGTTATGATAAAGGATAATCATATCAAGGGTGCCGGTGGGATCATGCAGGCAGTGACCCGGGCACGTACTCATATTCCGCATACGATGACGATTGAAGTAGAGACGGAAAACATGGAACAGGTTCAGGAAGCGCTGAATGCCGGAGCGGATATTATTATGCTGGATAACATGTCCGTTCAGGATATGAAGGAAGCAGTTTGTTTTATTCGGGAACAGGCTCCACATGTCAAAACGGAAGCTTCAGGCAATGTATCACTGGATACGGTGCGAGCGATGGCTGAGAGCGGCGTAGATGTGATTTCTGTAGGCAGGCTGACGTACTCTTTTCATAATCTGGATATCAGCCTTGACCTTAACGCAAAGAAAGATAGGTGACACCGATTGATTCTTGTAGTGGATGTGGGCAATACCAATATTGTGCTGGGGATGTATCAGGGGCGTGAGCTGCTGCATCATTACCGGATTAGCACCTCCAGACAGGCAACCGCAGATGAATACGGCGTGCTCATACATAATCTTTTTAGTATGGGCGGTGTATTTAAGGATGATATTGAAGGGGTCATTATCTCCTCAGTTGTTCCACCGCTGGTTCATGTGTTGGAGGAAATGTGCGACAAATACATAGGCAGAACGCCCCTAATCGTCGGACCGGGAATCAAGACCGGTCTTAATCTGCGTTATGAAAATCCGCGTGAAGTAGGGGCTGACCGGATCGTGAACGCGGTTGCTGCTGTCGAGCGGTATGGCGGTCCTCTGGTTGTGGTCGATTTTGGAACAGCGACGACGTTTGATTGTATTGATGACAAGGGAGACTACTTGGGTGGGGTCATTGTGCCGGGTATCGGGATATCGACGGAGGCGTTGTATCAACGGGCTTCCAAGCTACCTCGCATTGAGCTGGAGAAACCCAAGAAGGTCATCGGCCGCAATACGGTTCATGCTATGCAGGCGGGGATCATTTTCGGTTATGCAGGGCAAGTGGACGGTATTGTGGAGCGCATCAAGGAGGAAATGCAGGCAGAGCCTACGGTTATTGCTACCGGAGGTCTTGCCGAGTTAATTGCATCGGAGACACGGAGCATTCAGAAAGTGTCGCCAATGTTGACGCTGGAAGGCTTGCGTATCATTTACCAACGTAACGCTGAATAAAAAATGGATATAAGCTGCCGCCGAGGCCAGCCGGAGATGAAACCGGTTTGGATTGGCGGCGTTTTTCGTCTATACTGAAATATGTTACGTTTTTGAACGATTCGCGTGATCTGTCGATGCAGGTTGTTTATATAGCAGGAATCATGCTTTAGTTATGCGGAAAAAAACATACACTAACGAAAATAACAGCATATAGCTGCTCTGAGAATAGGGGAGGAAATCAATATGGAAAAGAAACAGGATCAACTTATTCGTGGTACAGCTATGGATGGAAGGGTCAGAGCCTTTGCGGTTCGGACAACAGAACTGGTGGAGGAGCTGCGGAGAAGACATGATACGTATCCTACTGCCACCGCTGCTTTGGGACGAACGCTTACAGCGGGTGCCATTATGGGCTCTATGTTAAAAGGTAAAGAGCGGCTGACCATTCAAGTTAAAGGTGACGGTCCAATCGGACAAATCGTCGTTGATGCCAACGCTGTAGGTGAGGTGCGGGGCTATGTATCCGAGCCACATGTACATTTGCCGAGCAACAGTATGGGCAAACTGGACGTAGCAGGTGCTGTCGGGACAGAGGGCTTTATTCATATCATCAAGGATCTGGGATTAAAGGAACCGTATCGTGGCAGTACCCCGATTATTTCCGGCGAGCTGGGGGAAGATTTTACTTACTATTTTGCCAAATCGGAGCAGACACCCTCGGCGGTGGGCTTGGGCGTGCTGGTGGATACCGATAACTCGGTAATCGTGGCGGGCGGATTTATTATTCAGTTGCTTCCGGGCTTGAATGATGATGAGATTACGGCCATCGAAAATGCAGTCGGCTCTATTCCGCCAGTTACAGCTCTGTTGGATCAGGGCTTGGAGCTTGATGAAATGCTGCGCTGGATGCTGCCTGACGTTCGGATTCTCGACGAAATGGATATTCATTTTCAATGTGAATGCTCGCGAGAGCGTGTGGAAAAAACTTTAATCAGCTTGGGAGAAAGCGAATTGGAGCAGCTGATTGAGGAAGAGGGACAGGCGGAGGTCGTGTGCCACTTCTGTAATGAGGCTTATCAATTTAATAAAGACGAATTGCAAAATCTGTTAGATCAAGCCAAAGCCTAACCGGATGGGCGGTGCGAGCGATGAGTACACGGGAGAAAGGATTATGGACGGCAGTCATTATCCTGACCGTCAGTGTCGCCGCCTTGGGTGGTTTTATCATGCTTCGCGGGCTGTTAAAGCCGGGTGATGTAACCAAGGACGACGGCGACCATGCTGTGGCGGAGATGGGTCAGGAAGGCATATCGGAGGAACAGTGGATTGCAGAGCTGAAAAAACGCTATGGAGCCACTACACTATTGCAAATGTTAAACCGCAAAGTTGTGGAGGCTGAGGCTGGGCGTCTCGGTATCAAGGTTACTCAAGAGGATTTGCAGCAGGTGCTGGAGCAGGATAGTAAAGGGTATGCCTCGGATCGCGCCTATTTTGATGAAATGCAGCAACAGTTCGGATTAAATCCGGATGATTTGCGGAATGAGGCGGAATACCGGATTGGGTTGGAGAAAATAGCCACACAGGGTATTCAAGTTCAGGAAGCTGAGATTGACGAGTACTGGAAGCAACATCCCGAGGAATTTGCAGTCGGCAAGCAGATCAAGCTGGCAGCCTTATACGTGACACAGGCGGAGCAAGCTGAAGCGTTACTGGAACGGGTCAAGCAGGGAGAGAGCTTCGATACACTGCTTCAAGAGCATTCCAGTCATCTTTCCGGCAAAGACAAAAGCGGACAGGTGGGATGGGTGGATGAGTATGATCCTTTTCAGCCGCAAGAGATTATGGAGGCAGCGAGAGAGCTAAGTTCCGGTGATGTTGCTGGTCCCATCGCTGTTAACGAGGGTTATGCCGTTATTTTTGTACAGGATATCCGCCTGGAAGCTCCCACGAACGAACAACAGATTCGACAGCAAATTCGCCGCTCGCTCGCACTCGCTCAAGTTGCCCCTCTGGAAGAGGTAGAGAAAAGCCTGCGTGATAAATACGGTGTACGTATTTTGCCTGGAAAAGATATGCCCTCCATTTCTCTATAAACAGAGTGAGCGGTTTTGGGTTTGAAGGAAGCGCGATGCTGGAAATCAGAGCTGGAGGCATCGTGTTTTTTATGGCTCGTATTGACAATGGATTTGAAGGTTGTTATGATTATCATGGAAAACCTACCTTTTTTATCGGAAATTAAAATCAGGATTGATTAACAATGTGATTCTGCAAAAAATAATATAACATTCAATGTCAGGGAGGAACTTATCATGGCTAAAGTCGTCAATAACGTTACCGAACTTATCGGGGAGACCCCTCTCGTCCGTCTTAACCGGATCGTACCGGAAGATAGCGCAGAAATTTATTTGAAACTGGAATACCAGAACCCGGGGTCCAGTGTAAAAGACCGCATCGCGATTAGTATGGTGGAAGAGGCTGAGCGTGAGGGACTGCTCAAACCAGGTGGTACGATTATTGAAGCTACCAGCGGTAATACAGGAATCGGCTTGGCTATGGTTGCAGCTGCAAAGGGCTACAAGGCAGTAATTGTTATGCCAGAAACAATGAGCTTGGAGCGTCGCAACCTGCTACGCGCTTACGGAGCAGAGCTTGTGCTGACACCTGGATCGGAGGGTATGAACGGCTCTATTAAGAAAATGGAAGAGCTGCTGAGTGAGAATCCGGAGTATTTTGCTGCGGAGCAGTTCAAGAACAAAGCCAACATCAAGATCCACCGTGAAACGACAGGCCCTGAGATCGTTGAAGCGATCCGCTCCATCGGTGGTAGCCTGGACGGTTTTGTAGCCGGGATTGGTACAGGTGGTACTATTTCTGGTGCAGGGGAAGTCCTTAAGAAAGAATTCCCTGAAATCAAAATCGTAGCTGTAGAGCCCGCTGCTTCTCCAATCTTGGCTGGTGGCAAGCCAGGACCCCACAAAATTCAGGGAATTGGTGCCAACTTCATTCCTGAAATTTTGAACCGTGACATCTATGATGAAATTATTCATGTAGAAAACGATGAAGCTTTTGAAGTGGCGCGTACAGTAGCCAAGGAAGAGGGCATCTTGTCGGGGATTTCCTCCGGTGCGGCAGTTCATGCGGCTTTGAAGCTGGCTAAAGAATTA
The DNA here is from genome assembly GCF_038592985.1 of Paenibacillus sp. FSL R10-2782. Lineage (NCBI taxonomy): Bacteria > Bacillati > Bacillota > Bacilli > Caryophanales > Paenibacillaceae > Paenibacillus > Paenibacillus sp. FSL R10-2782. The sequence continues at coordinate 69,267 of NZ_CP151951.1, forward strand.
GGCAAAGGCAAGCGTATTGTTGTCATCATTCCAAGTAACGGTGAACGTTACCTGAGTACGCCACTGTATAATTTCGAGCTGTAATTACGTCGTAATTGTGTATACTATATTATATGTAAGGAGTCCCTCATTTCCCTGTTCTCAGGGGGGTGGGGGATTCTTTTTAAAAATAGCTTATAGACTTTGCGCAAAGTAGGGGAAGGGGAAGCACACACGCATGAAATCAACAGCTAGAGTAACGGAGGCACAGTGGCAGGCCTGGCTGAAGGAAGGATGGAGTATACTCCCATATATTGCTGAGTGTCAATTACCTGCTGACGGTTTACCGTTATCATGGCAGAGGGCATGGGAGGATTCGTCACCCTATGCCTTTGTACTGGAGAGCGCTAAAGGCGGGAGATACACCTATTTGGGCTTAAATCCGGTTGCTATATTGGAAGGTAAAGGGGAACAGGCAGTCTGGACCGATCTAAAAAGCGGCAAGCGTGATCTCATACACGGTCAGCCCCTGACCGTCATGAAGGACTGGATCGCTCCCTACCGTGCGCCGCGCGTACCGGGCATCCCTTTTTTCACTGGGGGCTTTGCCGGTTATCTCGGCTACGATGTAGCTCGCTCACTGGAACGTCTACCGATACAGGCAGCAGACGATACAGGCATACCGGACTATGTATGGATGCAAGTGAACGAGCTATGGATCTATGACCATGAGGAAGGCCGTATTTATTGCACTGTTCATACGCCCGCACCTGTTCACCTGGATGCCGACAGTAGTGATACCGGCATTATCTATGATGTCGCTTTGGATCAGCAGAAAGCCGTGCTTTCCCAAAATTACACAGAAGCTGTCCAGCGTACAGAACGTATGCTGACCCAGTGGGAAAGCATCATACAAGCCGGAGCATCTGACCCTGCTTATATTCGCCGTTGCGCAAGGCTTGCCGAAGAAGAGCTGCTCGCTGCTCATCATGAAGCAGAAGGCTGGAAAGCAGCTTTCAACCAAAAGGATTTTGAACACGCCGTAAAGCGCGTGCAGGAATACATTGCACAAGGTGACGTGTTTCAGGTAAACCTGTCGATTCGTCAGCAACGTACGCTGGTAGCCCAACCTGAGGATATTTATGAGTGGCTTCGCCTGCTGAACCCTTCCCCTTACATGGGCCTGCTGCGGATGCCGGATTTACGAATCGTCAGCGGTTCGCCCGAATTACTGGTAAAGCTGGAGGATGGACGTGTCAGCGCACGCCCCATTGCAGGTACAAGAAGGCGAGGACTCACGCCGGAAGAGGATACTGCCATGGCTGCGGAGCTGCTATCGAGCGAAAAAGAGCGCGCCGAGCATATCATGCTCGTTGATCTGGAACGCAATGATATCGGCCGGATTGCTGAATACGGAACGGTGCATGTGCCGGAGTTGCTGACTGTCGAGTACTATTCGCACGTGATGCATCTCGTTTCTCAAGTAGAGGGCAAGCTGGCCGCGGGTCGTACCGCTTTAGATGTGATCGCCGCCACGTTTCCTGGGGGAACCATTACCGGAGCACCCAAGGTGCGCACCATGGAAATCATTGAAGAATTAGAGCCTGTCCGGCGTGGTCCTTATACAGGGTCCATGGGGTGGATTGACTATAACGGCAATATGGAATTAAATATTATAATAAGAACACTAGCTGTCAAAGGCAGCACGGCCTATTTACAGGCAGGTGCAGGCATTGTCATTGACTCAGACCCGTACAGGGAATATCGCGAGTGCCGAAATAAGGCAAGAGCCGTCATGAAAGCAGTACAATGTGGTGAAGAAGAAGCCGCTTTGAGCAAAAGCGGTATCACAGGAGGGTGAGTCGTATGATTTTGGTGATTGATAACTATGATTCGTTTACGTACAATCTTGTTCAGTATTTGGGTGAGCTAGGCGAGGAAGTAACCGTAAGACGGAACGATGAGATTGATCTGAAAGGCATAGAAGAGTTGGCGCCGGAGCATATTCTGATTTCACCGGGTCCATGCACGCCGAATGAGGCGGGAATATCGCTGGATGTGATTAGTAACTTTAAAGGGCTGATTCCGATCTTCGGCGTTTGTCTGGGTCACCAGGCCATCGGACAGGCGTTTGGGGGGAATGTCATCCGGGCTGAACGACTCATGCACGGCAAAACCTCACCAATTCTCCACCATAATACATCGGTATTTGAAGGCTTGCCTTCCCCGTTCACAGCGACCCGGTATCATTCTTTGCTGGTGGAGCGCGAGAGCCTGCCTGAATGTCTGGAAATTACCGCTGAAACTGCGGAAGGTGAAATTATGGGCTTACGGCATAAAGAGTTTGCCGTGGAAGGAGTTCAGTTCCATCCTGAGTCCATCATTACGGACCACGGGCATCAGCTGTTACGCAATTTCCTGAAACGCAAGGTAGGCGTCTGATTCATGAAATACATCGGAGTCAATGGCGTCCTCACGGAAGCCGCAGATGCCGTGATTCACGTAAGTGATCACGGCTTTTTGTACGGAATGGGCCTCTTTGAAACCTTCCGTACCTACAAGGGAGTTCCGTTTCTGCTCGATCGTCATTTGAACAGACTGGCAGAGGGCTGCCAGATGCTGGGCATTCCTTTTCAACCGGACAAGGGCCAGCTTACCGCGCATGTCCAAAGTCTGATGGCCGCGAATAGTCTGAACGAAGCATATATCCGTTACACCGTGTCGGCGGGCGAAGAGGTACTTGGCTTGCCGTCTGGTGACTATACACGGCCTAACCATATATTGTTCGCCAAGCCGTTACCCGCTACCCATACAGAAACCGTGGGAACAACTGTCGCGTCGGCGCTTCAGTTGTTGCGAACGCCAAGAAACACGCCCGAGGGTGAGATTCGTTTAAAGTCGCTCCATTATATGAATAACATTCTCGCCAAGCGGGAGCTTCAGCAGTACGCCGCTGCCGTCCAGCATAGGGCTGAAGGGATGATGCTTACGGCAGACGGTTTCTTGGCAGAAGGCATGGTCAGCAACCTGTTTTTTGTACGAAATGATACGCTGTACACCCCGGAGCTGTCTACAGGTATCCTGCCAGGTATTACACGTGGACTTATTGTGGAGCTGGCGCAAGCGAGAGGCATCCACTGTGAGCAGGGTCTATACCGTTGGGACGAGCTGCGGCTGGCTGATGAAATATTTATGACGAATTCCATACAGGAAATCCGGCCTGTGAACCTACTGCTGGAGCTGGATGGAACGACGCACCGGTTATCCGATGCCTGGAAACAGGCTGGTTCCATAACCGCTCTGCTGATACACGATTACAGAGAGAAAGCAGGGATGAATTGAATATACCGACCTTTTACCGACGAAGCTATCAGATGGGCGAGGCCGAGCTTACGCTCGGAGATTCCACACAGGTGATGGGTATACTGAACGTGACCCCGGATTCATTTTCCGATGGCGGATTGCACAATAGTCTGGAGATTGCCGTTTTACATGCCTTGAAGCTGGTGGAGGATGGAGCCGATATTATTGATATTGGCGGCGAGTCCACCCGGCCGGGGCATGATCCGGTAGGTGTGGAAGAAGAGCTGGCCCGTGTTATTCCGGTAGTACAGGCTATCCACCGTATTGCTCCACACATTCCATTATCCGTGGATACTTACAAAGCTGAAGTAGCCCGGAAGGCGCTTGAAGCAGGTGCGCATATCATCAATGATGTGTGGGGGTTTAAGGCAGACCCTGACATGGCACGTGTAGCTTCACAATTCGATTGTCCAGTCATTTTAATGCATAATCGTCATGACCGTAACTATAGCGATTTTATACCGGATATGATTAATGATTTAAAAGAAAGTATCGGATTGGCGCTGGATGCAGGTGTACGTGCGGAACAGATTATTTTAGATCCGGGCATCGGGTTTGCCAAAGATTACGACGAAAATATTCATGCCATGACTTCTCTGGATACGCTAAGTCAGTTGGGCTATCCGCTGTTGTTGGCGACGTCACGCAAAAGATTTATCCGTACAGCGCTGGATTTGCCTGTGGATGATGTGGTTGAGGGCACAGCGGCTACGGTTGCCTTTGGCATTGCCCAAGGCTGTCAGATTGTGCGCGTACATGATGTTGCGCAAATCAAGCGCACAGTGCGTATGTGTGATGCGATGGTGTACGGGTCTAAAAACGCACTGAGTTATGGGGGGTAGGAACGGCTTCGCGAATCATTTGATCCTGCGAGCGCTACGCTTCTTCGGATTCAAATAATTCGCTACGCTACTGCCCGCATAAAGTCACTGCATTTTCAGAAAAAAAATTATTATAAAAAAATTGAATAAAAAAACAGGGGGACTACCACGATGGATAAAATGGTTTTGCATCGTATGGAGTATTACGGATATCACGGCGTTTTTCCCGAAGAACGTAAGCTGGGACAGCGTTTCTACATTGATTTGGAACTGGAGCTTGATCTGCGTGAGGCGGGCGAGCAAGACGCATTGGACAAAACGGTTAATTACGCTGAGGTGCATTACACTGTTAAAGATATTGTAGAAAAGGAATCTTACCAATTGATAGAAGCTTTAGGTGAACGTATTGCAACTTCCTTACTGGACACTTATACTAGTGTCAATGCACTGACTGTCAAAGTCACGAAGCCGCATCCGCCGTTTGATATTCATTTTGAGGGCGTGACGGTTGAGCTTTATCGCGCAAGAAAGTAGGAACGGTACATGAACGCACATTCGACCTCTGAGGCATCAGAGGCTTATATTGCTTTAGGGGCTAATTTGGGGGATCGTGAGCATACCCTGTATGAAGCTATCACGGCGCTGGACGAACATCCGGGTATACGGGTACTGCGTTGCTCCAGCCTGTACGAAACAGAGCCTGTCGGGTATCTGGATCAGCCTTCTTTTTTGAATATGACAGTAGCCATATCCACAACACTTGCTCCAGATGAGCTTCTGACCTTCATGCTGGAGGTAGAGAGCCATTTGGGTAGAGTAAGACATATTCCTAACGGTCCGCGCACCATTGATCTGGATTTGTTATGGATGGAAGCGGTGCAGCTCGCTACGCCGGATTTGGAGCTTCCTCATCCCCGTATGCTGGAGCGTGCTTTTGTGCTTGTCCCATTGGCTGATATCGTTCCGAACCAAGATCCATCCGGGCTGTACAGTATCGTGCATACCGCATTGAAATCATTGGATGGAAAGGACGGCATACAGTTTTGGAAAACAAGCAGCTGGCGCAACGGCTTCGCGCCTTTCGGAAGCTAAAAGGATTCACGCAGCAGGAGTTGGCTGAGCGAACCGGCATATCCTTGGCCATACTGGGGGCTGTGGAACGGGGCAACCGAACGGTAGAGCCTGACATGTTGGATATTATTGCCCAAACGCTAGAAATTGAAGTCCGGGAACTGACGGAATGACGATAAGTACACCATATACAAGTATGAATAAAGGAGTGAACAGAGAATGTTGAAAATCGGCGGTATTGAAATGAAAAACCAGGTCGTGCTGGCTCCGATGGCGGGCGTGTGTAACCCTGCTTTCCGTCTGATTGCCAAGGAATTTGGCACAGGCCTGGTATGCGCAGAAATGGTTAGTGACAAGGCAATCATTCACGGTAACAAGCGCACGCGTGAGATGCTGTTTGTGGATGAGCGTGAGAAGCCGCTTAGTCTGCAAATTTTTGGGGGTGACCGTGAATCGTTGGTGGAAGCGGCCAAGGTCGTGGATCAGGAGACGAACGCAGATATTATTGACATCAATATGGGTTGCCCGGTTCCCAAGGTAACCAAATGTGATGCGGGTGCCCGTTGGCTGCTCGATCCCAATAAAATTTATGAAATGGTATCCGCTGTAGTGGAATCCGTTAGTAAGCCAGTTACCGTGAAAATGCGTATTGGTTGGGATAGCGAGCATATTTATGCCGTAGAGAACGCTCGTGCCGTAGAACGCGCCGGAGGTCAGGCTGTCAGCGTACATGGTCGTACACGGGAGCAATTGTATACGGGACATGCGAACTGGGATATTATAAAAGAAGTTAAAGAAGCAGTTTCCATTCCTGTAATCGGAAATGGGGACGTGGCTACACCGGAAGATGCCCGTCGGATGCTGGATTTGACCAACTGTGACGGTGTTATGATCGGACGCGGCGCTCTGGGTAATCCTTGGATGCTGTACCGTACGATTGAGTATTTGCAGACAGGTGAGCTTTTGCCTGATCCTTCACCGGAAGAAAAAATCCGCATTGCCGTTCTGCATATGGATCGCCTGGTGGCATTGAAGGGTGAAGCTGTGGCTGTCCGCGAAATGCGTAAGCATCTGGCTTGGTACCTCAAAGGACTTAGAGGCTCTGCACGCATTAAGGACGTTGTTATGGAAGAAACGAGACGTGATGATATGGTGCGTATTTTGGAAGGTTTTGTATCCGCACTACACACGGTAGAAAATGATGAGCATTCCACAGAGGCTGCTTCTCCTGCCGCCGTTGCGCAATAAGGAAGCTGCTTCTGCCTTTGTATGCGATTGACTTTTCCAATTGCTTGCCCTATAATCGTTCAGTATAAAATCTTGATGTATTCTACAATTTGTATGTAGCTCTCAAGACAACAGCAGGAAATGTTCTCATTCCCTCAGAGTGGCATATTATGTTTTGAAAGCGTGCATTCCGATGCACTTTTAAACTTTTCCCATGACAGGAGAATCGGTTAAGATGAGCGATAAAGAAGTCATTCTGACACAGGAAGGTCTTAGAAAGCTCGAAGATGAGCTTGAGAACTTAAAGTCTGTCAAACGCCGTGAAGTGGCGGAACGGATTAAGGTAGCTATCGGATACGGGGATATCAGTGAAAACTCCGAGTATGAGGATGCGAAGAATGAGCAGGCTTTCATTGAAGGCCGTGTCATTACACTGGAAAAAATGCTACGCAATGCCCGTATTATCAATAGTGATGAAATTGAAACCGATGTTGTGGGAGTAGGCGCAACCGTGACTGTTGAGGATATGGAATTCGGAGATGTTACAGAGTATGCGATCGTAGGTTCAGCTGAATCGGACCCGCTCCAGAATAAAATCTCCAATGAAAGTCCGCTTGGCAAGGCAATGCTCGGTAAGAAAAAAGGAACTGTTGTGGATGTCACTGTTCCAGCAGGTGTTATACAATATAAAATCGTGGATATCAAAAAATAAGACACGGACTTTGGAATTGAATGTAAAAGCTTCCTTGGGGAAGCTTTTTTTCTCTACACCCGGACGGACCCCGGCCCGTCTATTCATATTGAAGGAGCTGATTTAGCACCATGTCAGATGAAACTACTAACCAGGAACCTCAAGAAAATCGCGAGGAACTAAGCGAACTGCTGCAAATTCGCCGCGCCAAATTGGACGAGCTTCGCTCGTTAGGTATTGATCCTTTTGGTCGTAAATACATACGCACAGCTGAGGCAGGTGTACTGCTAAGCAAGTATGACAGTCTGACCAAGGAAGAACTGGAAGAAAAGAATGTTGAACTTAGCATTGCAGGCCGTATTATGGCTAAGCGTGTTATGGGGAAAGCCAGCTTTGCCCATGTACAGGATCTCAGTGGACGTATTCAAATCTATGTTCGTCAAGATACTGTGCCGGAAGCTAAATACAAAGCGTTCGGTATTCTGGATTTGGGCGACATTGTAGGAATTAAAGGCGTACTGTTCAAGACCAAAACAGGGGAAACCACCATTAAGGTGCTGGATCTTGAGGTATTGTCCAAATCGTTGTACCCGTTGCCGGAGAAATATCATGGTCTGAAGGATGTTGAGCTGCGTTACCGTCAGCGTTACGTCGATCTGGTTATGAACCCGGAAGTACAAAAAACGTTCATTACACGTTCCCGTATTATTCAATCCATGCGTCGTTATCTGGACTCGCTCGGTTATTTAGAGGTTGAAACGCCAACACTTCATTCCATTGCTGGCGGGGCGGCGGCCAAGCCGTTTATTACACATCATAATGCATTGGACATGCAGCTATATATGCGTATTGCCATTGAGCTTCATCTGAAACGACTGATTGTCGGCGGATTGGAGAAAGTATATGAGATCGGTCGCGTTTACCGTAATGAAGGTATTTCCACTCGCCATAACCCTGAGTTCACGATGATTGAGCTGTATGAAGCGTATGCTGACTACCAGGATATCATGCAATTGACGGAAAACATGGTGGCTCACATTGCGCAAGAAGTGCTTGGTACGCAGCGCATTTATTATCAGGGTCAAGAAGTGGACCTGACGCCGAAATGGCGCAGAGTATCTATGGTTGATGCTGTTAAAGAAGTAACAGGCGTGGATTTTGGCGCACAATTGAGCAATGAAGAAGCTCATCGCCTTGCGAAAGAGCATAAAGTGCCGGTAGAGCCGCATATGACCTTTGGACATATCCTGAATGCCTTCTTTGAACAATTCGTAGAGGAAACACTCATTCAACCGACCTTTATTACCGGGCATCCGGTTGAAATCTCGCCACTGGCGAAGAGAAACGAGCAAGATCCACGCTTTACGGATCGTTTTGAGCTGTTCGTGGTAGCTCGTGAGCATGCGAATGCATTCACTGAGCTAAATGATCCGATTGACCAACGCCAGCGTTTTGAAGCACAATTGCTGGAACGTGAGCATGGCAATGACGAGGCTCATGAAATGGATGACGATTTCATCCGTGCCTTGGAATACGGTATGCCGCCAACAGGCGGACTGGGTATCGGTATCGACCGTTTGGTTATGCTGCTGACAGATGCACCGTCGATTCGCGACGTGCTGCTTTTCCCGCATATGCGTAACCGTACGGTAGAATAACATAACATTATGAATATAGAGGATCAGCCGGGCTTCCCGTGTCTTGTTCCTCTTTTTCATAAGAACGGATGGAGAGAAGACTTCTAATGAAACGCAGCGTCAAGCTTGCCCGGTTTGCGTCGTCGCCTCCTTTTATATTGGTCATCGGATACTTGCTGATTATTGCATTGGGTACTTTGCTGTTGATGCTTCCTATTTCCAATCATAGTGGATATACTCCACATTGGATTGATTCGCTGTTTACGTCCGTGTCCGCTGCTTGTGTCACCGGATTAGTCGTAGTAGACGTTAATTCAACTTATACGATGTTTGGAGAAACGGTTATCATGGTACTGATGCAGTTGGGCGGTCTGGGTTTTATGACCCTGGCGACCTTGTTTGCATTGCTGCTGGGGCGACGGCTATCGTTGAAGGATCGGCTGCTGCTAAAGGAAGCGATTAATGCCGATAGCATGGAAGGAATTGTGCGCATTATTCGCAAGGTGTTGATTTTCTCTTTTACCATTGAGGCGATAGCTGCCGTAGTCATGGCTTTGCGGTGGATGAGGGAGATGCCCGTCGGACAAGCGATATACTACGGAATATTTCATTCGATATCTCTTTTTAATAACGGGGGATTTGACTTGTTCGGAAGTAGCTTCCAACGGTATGCCGGAGATTTTGTGTTCAATATAATTGCATCTGTGCTTGTCATTTCAGGGGGATTGGGCTTTCTTGTACTAAGTGATCTGTTCGATTTTCGCCGCACCCGGAGACTGAGTCTTCACTCTAAAATGGTGTTAAGTGTATCGGGTACGCTTATTGTGCTTGGGGCGCTGGTTATATTCATTTTTGAGTTTACCAATGCTCGTACCCTGGGTTCACTGAATTGGGGGGGCAAAATATACGCTTCTGTCTTTCAATCCGTATCTACACGATCCTCAGGAACAAGCACAATAGATATCAGCGGCTTGAGGCAGGCCAGTCAATTCTTTATCATGCTGTTGATGATTATCGGAGCTTCGCCAGGCTCTACCGGGGGAGGAATCAAAACGACTACGTTCCTGCTGATGGTTGGCGCTCTAATTGCCGTCATGCGAGGACAGAAGGAAATTGTGTTCTTCCGCCATAGGGTTCCCAACGACATCATGATGCGAGCGCTGACCATTATTATACTTGCGCTATTTATATTCTCGATTGTGGTTATGCTGCTCTTAATGACAGAGGATGCACCCTTCCTTTCCCTTGCATTTGAGGCGGCTTCCGCCATCGGAACGGTAGGGTTGTCTGTAGGAGTGACGCCAGGGTTGTCTGACGCAGGCAAGCTGATCATTTGTGTGACCATGTTTATTGGTCGAATTGGTCCTCTTACGATTGCTTATGCTCTTCGTCCGCGTTCGACCAAGACGTTGTACCGACGTCCCGAAGGGCATATCGTAATTGGATAGCTCAATAGTATAAAAAGCTGCACCCGTGCTTGATTGACACGGGTGCAGCTTTTTTTTCATTTTGCATCATCATCGTATAATGTGCAGCATATCATGAAAAGTATCCAATTTGAGAAAATGAGACAAAATGGACTTGACACAGACTATTTTTTTGTATAAAAAAAGGCTATTTGTTTCCTTTTATGTAATTATAGACAAAATACTAGGAATATAATGTATAATATTGTATGATAGTGGGCATGAAAGGGGGATAGCTGAGGGGAATACCAATTTCATTTTGAAAGGAATTATCTATTATGTATTTATTTATTATTAGTGCTGAAGTTTTATTCTGGGTTTTTGTTGTTGCAGGGTTGATCGCTAGATATATGTTTGGCTTAAAGAAATTAGGCGGTCTTCTTTTACTGTGTACTCCTATTATTGATGTCCTGTTACTGATTGCGGTGTTTATCACGGTGAGCAGCGGCATGGAGATTACGACCGCTACTGGCCTGGCGGCTTGCTATCTTGGCATTACGGTGGCATTTGGTCATAGGTTAATTAAATGGGCAGATGTGCGGTTCTCTCATTGGTTTGGCAAGGGGCCGAAGCCCGAACGCAAATATGGCGCTGCTCATGCAAAAGAGGAACGGACGGGGTGGTTGCTTCATCTGTTGGGCTGGGTCATCGGTAACGCGCTGCTTCTCGCCATCATTGTGTATGTAGATGATCCACAGCGTACGGTTTCCTTGGAAGGCATTATGAGTACATGGGCAATTGTTCTGGTAATCGATTTTATTGTTTCCTTTAGCTATACTTTGGCTCCAAAGAAAAATAAGGCGTAGCCCTCAGCACACTAGGATGAAATAAGAACGAGCAATCAGGATGTTCAAATCGGAAGGGACATTGATGGTAAAAAATGAAGTTGTCACTTCCGGTAGTTTGCTGAGTTTTTATACTACACTCGCTTTGACAGTCACCTCATTGTTGCCTCTCTACCTTTTCACTCGTATGGATTCCTTCCGATTTGAACACATGCATGATGTGTTCTCCTGACCTTTTTAAGAAGGAGAGTAATACGACAATTTTTTTACGTTAATGATAGGGTCCAGCGTATGTTGGTTAGTGCTGGGTAATGGCAGGACAAGATATCGTATGGAGCGCGCTTGCATTCTCGAAGGAATTGGGCCTGTGATTACAGCCGAATTCATCCGCGGTATCATGTCCTGTAAATGTTTATGAATTTTAGATGGATTCCTGTATTTGCCTAAAACGTGGCTTGTTTAACTTTGGCAACTAACATGATAATATTCCAGAAAAGATTACATATGTCTATATATGTAGGCATACGAAATTAAGTTGTTTTTTTGTCGAAAAATGTAAATGAGAAAGGTGGTTTCTGTGGCAGCACTGCTGAGTGGTAAGAACGTTTTGATTATGGGCGTGGCTAATAACAGGAGTATTGCCTGGGGGACAGCCCAATCTTTAGCTGCTGAAGGAGCAAGGCTCATTTTTACTTACGAAAATGAGAGGGTCGCAGATCGGGTGCTAAAGCTCGTTGAAACGATTCCGGGGTCCATTGTCTGTCCCTGTAATGTACAAAGCGATGAAGAACTAGATGCACTGGCGGATTTTCTAAAGGAGAAAGTAGGCGTCCTGCATGGTTATTTTCACAGTGTTGCCTATGCTAAGGCTGAGGATTTGGACGGCCTGTTCGTCGACACTTCTCGCGAGGGATTCGCCATTGCTCAAGAAATTAGTGCCTATTCTTTGGCTGCTGTTTCCCGACGAGTTTACCCGCTGATGACGGAGGGTGGAAGTATCGTCACCATGACGTATATTGGCGCAGAACGAGCGATCAAGAATTACAACGTTATGGGTGTGGCGAAGGCTTCACTGGAAGCAAGCATGCGCTATCTGTCGAACGATCTGGGTACTTATGGTATTCGTGTCAATGCGATTTCGGCTGGTCCCATACGGACTTTGGCCGCATATGGAATTAAGGATTTTAGCACGATGCTAAAGCATATTGAAGAGACGACGCCCCTACGCAAGACGGTCGACACGTCCGAAGTTGGAGATACTGCGTTATTCCTATTTTCCCATTTATCGAGAGGCATTACGGGAGAAGTTATCCATGTTGATGCAGGGTACCATATTACGGGGATGTAAGGAGGGAACGCTGTGCTTGTTACGCATACCGATTGCCGTATTATCTCACCTGAAGGGATTATGACAAGGGAGCGTCTGGTGCGGGATGTTACGATCTTCTCCCGTATGTTGGCTCTCCGGGGAATTCCTGAAGAAGGCAGAGTGATTCTGAAAGCGGCCAATTCTTATTATTTTGTTGTGTCTCTGTTCTCCCTGTGCAACATTGCTGTTTCGGTGACTGTAGTGGACGAGCAGACCGTGCTTGATGAAATAGCTCAAATTTACGACGAAGCGGGTGCCTGCTGTATCCTGACCGATTGCGATCCAGGACTTTCTCATGCTTCTGTTATTCTGATTCAAGATCTAATCCAAGAAGAAGCAGTACACCCACATTGGGTTGGAGAGCCGGAAATCCATGGCATCGACTTTAACAAGTGGTGCGAGAGATCGGATGCTCTCATTCTGTATTCTTCAGGTACGACGGGAAAACCCAAGGGAATCGTGAAAGCTGGATCAGCCTTCATGGACAATATCAGGCATTCTATACACGCCATGAACTACCTGCCGTCTGACCATATGCTCCCCGTTGTACCGTTTTCTCACTTCTATGGTATTTCACTCATCTTCTCCTGGTGGTTAACCTCATGTTCTCTCATCATTTGCAATCCCAAAAACCTCTGGAGCGTCATTGCAAGTATTACGAAGGACCGGGCGACGGTCGTAGACGCTAACCCCTCGGCTTTTTACACCTTGTTGCGCATGCTAAACCGAAAACCCGAACAACTGGAAATGGTCAAGGAATCTCACGTGCGCATGTGGTGCGTAGGCGGTTCTCCACTTACCCAAGACCTCGAAGAGAAATTTAACAACATATTTGGACAGCCCTTGCTGAATGGTTACGGCCTTTCTGAATTAGGCAACGTTACGCTGGGAACGCTGGAGTGCCCACGAGGTTGTGGCAAGCCGTTGCCGGGTGTGGATCTAAAAATACTAGACGCTGCTGGCGAGCAGCAGGCGGACGGCAGCGTAGGCGAAGTGTGGATACGCAGCGCCGGATGCATGGAAGGCTACCTGAATCGTCCAGACCTGACGCAGTCGGTCCTACAGGACGGCTGGTTCAAGACGGGCGATCTGGGCTACCTGGATGACGAAATGCTGTATGTCATTGGTCGCAGCGGTAAGACGGTCAATCGGATGGGTTATATGGTATCTCCGGTCTATATCGAGGATCGGATTGGTTCGCTAGGTTACCGATCCTGTGTGATTACCTTGGAGGACGAGGCGAAGGGAACATTGCTTGTTGCATTCATCGAAGGCGAATCCTCACAGGCCTTGTCTGTACTCCGCAAAGAGATGAATCGGGTACTTCCTTCATACATGTTTCCCGATCTTTTGCTTCCGCTCGCCCATTTTCCTTTAAATCGCAATGGAAAAGTAGATCGACTGGAGATGGAGCACATTGCCCTGGAGAAAGCTGCTTCTCGCAAAGTGTAAGTATTGAGTAAACGGAGGCCCTATCTGGTTTATAAAGTATCCTAGCAGAAAGAAAAGTTGTTTACCAAAAACTGCATTTAGGAAAGGGAGAGTGCAACATGAGTATGAATCCGGAACTGGCAAAAAACACGCTTTTTTTGGAAAGGCATGAAGCAATTCTAAAGTGCCTTAATTATTTGATTGAGCATCGGCAGGAAGTGATGGATATTCTCACCCAATTTTCATCCTATCGGGCCGCCAATGCAGAAATTGATTCCACCATCCTCACACTTCAAGGTGCTTTACAAGAAGTGCAGACCTATCAGCCAAGCTTGCAACGATCTATGGCTGTATTTATGCCCTCCAACGTCGTTTTATACTCCTATGCATTATACCTCTTGATTCCGTCCCTTTACGTTGAGAATATAGACTTTCGTCCTTCTTCTCACGTAAACGAGTACGTCAACATGCTGCATGAAAAGCTCCAGGCTGTACATGGATTACCCATCTATATTCGTAAGGTTAGCCAGAGAGTTTTCATGGAAAATTCCGTTTTGCCAGCTGATATTGTGGTGTTCACGGGGAGCTATACCAATGCGGAGAAAATCAAAAAACAGATTCGAAAAGAACAGCTCTACATCTTTTACGGACAAGGGATAAATCCTTTCATCATTGGACCTGATGCCGATTTGGAGCTGGCGGTTGCCGATGTGATCCGAATGAGATTGTTCAATTCTGGACAGGACTGCCTGGGACCAGACATCATTCTGGTGCATCAAGATGTGACGGAGAATTTTAAAAACTTGCTAATTGAGCGGCTTGACCAACTGGTGTTTGGAGCCAACAATGATCCGAACGCGAGCTATTCCCCTATTTTCTATAAAGACACGCTGTATTCGGTTTCGGAATATTTTAATACGAACGATAAGTTTATTATTTACGGCGGTGGCATTGATTTTCGTACGAAAAAGATGGAGCCGACGATTGTATATAGCGAGCTAGATCAGGATTTGGAGATTATTGAGTATTTTTCACCGGTCTTCAACGTGGTTAGCTACCGAGACGACGAGCAGCTAATCAAGCGTATTTCGTCCAGTTATTTCAGTGAACGTGCGATGGGCTGCAGCTTGTACGGTTCTGAGCATCTGAGTGATGTTCTTCGAAAGAAGCACACGTTGACCATTAATCAGACGCTTGAGGATGTGGATCAGGGCAATAAGCCCTTTGGTGGCTATGGCACAATGTCGAACTATATTTTTTACGATTTTAAGCTCGTTTCGAAGCCCATTTTGATTTCAGAAATTGTCGCAGAATATTTGTCGGAAAAGAGGAGTTTGGTATGACTGCGAGCTTACTGCCATGGGATGCCATCATTGGCTACTTAACATCGGCTGGGGTTCGGCATCTCTTTGGATTACCCAGTGACGATCTCAAAATCGTATCGTCACTCCCCTCGTCCGGTATGGATTTTATTCTGTGCAAAGATCAACGTAATGCTGTGTTTATGGCAGCAGGCTATGCGCTCACAACCAACCAGATGTCCGTATGTGTTGTGGGTAAAGGGCCTGCGCTCAGTAATACACTTACGGGGCTGCTGGAAGCGAAGAACCTTGGTGCCCCACTTTTACTTTTGGCGCTCGGCACCGGAGGGGACAAGCTGGGTACCCGATCCTTCCAGGAGGCAGATCAAATCTCACTCGTGAAGCCGCTCGTCAAATGGGCTTACCGTGTCGAGCATGTGGATCGACTTGTATGGGCGCTGGAGCGAGCGGCTTTTTTGGCGATCAATGGGGCTCCAGGCCCGGTCTATATTGAACTACCCGAAAACCTGATGGACCAGCCTGTGCCGACAGGGCTTCCGTTTATTCCGCCAGAAAAGCTTTCGTGCTCTCCATCTCTTCGGGAGCTGGATGCGGCATGGGAGATTATCAAGACTGCTCGCAGGCCTGTCATTTTGGTCGGAGGCGGGATGAAGTCCGTTACCAATGATGTAATCGGGATATTCGCTGATCTGTGCGGAGCAGCCTTGTTCGCAACCGCCTCGGGACGGAGTGCAGTTGATGAAGAGGACGAGCTTTTCTGTGGGGTGGCCGGGCTCTATACGGATCTCAGTCTGAGGAAAATCTGGAAGGAATCTGATGTAGTGATTGCGCTGGGCAGCCGATTGGAAGAAACGGCTACGTTTGAGTGGGATATTTTGCTAGAGGATACACCTTTAATTCAGGTCAATGTCGAGCTGGAGGATTTTGCACACGAATACCGGGGCGTCAAAGTGCTTGGAGATGGATATGCAGCATTAGAGCAGTGGGTTCAACGGTACAGACATAAACCTGATGGAGCGTGGCTTGAAACGATCAGAAGGTGTAAGCAGAAGGCATTTTCTAATAGAGCCATTTATCTGGAGGAGCTGAAAAAGGCCCCTGGAATTCAAGTTCCAGAGCTGCTGGAGATTATTCAGACAGATTTTCCAGAAAAAATGGTGCTTGTTCAGGAAAATGGATTGCAGGATATGTGGTCTTACTTTTACCCATATTTTTGCTTCATGCAAGGTTCTCTTTCAATTGTTCCCAGTGACCAAACGAGCCTTGGATTCGGTGCGGCCGCTGCTTTGGGAGCAAGCCTAGCAACAGAACGTCCAGTAGTGGCACTGGTAGGGGATGGTGCGTTCAATCTCTTCTGTTCGGATTTTATGACGGCTGTGCAGTATCAAATACCGCTAATCTATCTCGTACTCAATAATGGCGGGTATGGTTGGTTGCAAAATCAGATGAATTATAAGCCCCTTTCAGGGCAGTCCCTCCCATTTGTTTCCGAGGCGGCCAAGACAGGAATCCAAATTCCACAGTATGAGTTTGTGGAAAGTCTTGCGATCCGGAGTAAGGGGGAGGCCCGGGAACAGCTTCAGCTTGCCTGGCAAAAGTATCAGGAGAAGAAGCTTGTGGTCGTCGAGGTATATGCTGATCTTGCGGATGTGCATGAGAAAATCAGTCATGTGTATGGCGACTTTCCTCTCTACGAGCAACAGGCTTCCCAGAATTAATTTCAGCGAAGGACGTGGATACAGTGAGAAGACGTGTTGTGGTGACAGGACAGGGAGTCGTAACGCCGGTTGGGCTTAATCTTACAGATTTCTGGAATTCACTGTTGGAAGGAAAGAGCGGTATCGGACCTGTTACTGTTTTTGATACAGCGGACATTCCGACAAAGATTGGCGCACAGGTTACGGGCTTTGATCCGTTGCAATATATGAGCAAGAAGGAAGCTAATAAAGTAGCACAGTTCACTCAATTTGCCTTGGCGGCTGCCCGTCAGGCAGTCGAGCAATCGAAATTAGTGATTGACGAGCGGAATGCAGGCCGCGTGGGGGTTATTGTCGGATCTGGAGCAGGCGGCCTCGACGTTATAGAGGAGAACTATGGGAAATTAACAAAGCTTGGCCCCAAAAGGGTTTCTCCTTATTTTGTTTCCTCGATGATGATTAATTCAGCACCTGGTGAAATCTCCATTGCTATCGGAGCCAAGGGACCTTCGTTTGCCGTGGTTACGGCTTGTGCTACTGGAAGTAATGCCATCGGTGAGGCATTGCGTACGATCCAGTACGGCACGGCTGATGTCGTGGTGGCTGGAGGAGCAGAAGCCAATTTTAGTCAGCTTGATTTGGCATCTTTTGCGAATATACATGCTCTTTCCAGACGTAATGAAGAGCCGCAGAGGGCCAGTCGCCCGTTTGATGTGGACCGCGATGGATTTGTCATCGGTGGAGGAGCAGGGGTCTTGGTGCTGGAAGAGCTGGAGCATGCCTTGAACCGCGGGGCCACCATATTGGCCGAGGTTGCGGGTTACGGATGCACGACCGATGCGTATCACATCACGGCTCCAGATCCCACGGGCTCCGGTCCGGCAGAGGCGATCAGCATCGCATTGCAGGATGGTGGCTTGACACCGCAAGAAATCGACTATGTCAATGCCCATGGTACAAGTACACCGTTTAACGACCGTATGGAGATCAATGCTATTCAGAAGGTATTCGGGGAGCATGCCCCCCATTTGGCGATATCGTCTATTAAATCCATGACAGGCCATTTAATGGGTGGCGCAGGGGCAGTCGAATTAATTGCAACTGTACAGAGCATGATCCACAGCAAAGTACCACCGACACTCAATTGCGACAACCCTGAAGCCCCTGAACTGAATTTTGTCCCGCATATATATCAGGAACGTGAGGTCCGTGCGGCGATTAGCAATTCCTTTGGTTTCGGGGGGCATAACGTCTGTCTTGCTGTTCGCAAGTGGGAAGGGGTATAAGCCTGTGAGCGAAGAGCTAATCCATATCCCGGATGTGCTTCCGCACAGGTACCCGTTTCTTCTGCTGGATGGCGTGACTGGGTACGAAACATCGCAATGGGCGAAGGGGTACAAGCTTGTCACCTGGAGTGAGTGGTTTATTACAGAGGCTAATCCATACATGCCTTCTATGTTGATCGTGGAGTCGCTTGCACAATTGGCGGCATTCGCTGCGATTGACAAAAAAGGTATTTCATATCTGACCAACCTTAATGGAGTTCGATTCCATAGCTTGGCGAAGCCAGGGGACCGAATTGATCTCCATTTTCAAGTCAACAAGCGTCGGCGGGGTTATATACTCG
This sequence comes from Paenibacillus sp. FSL R10-2782, assembly GCF_038592985.1. Lineage (NCBI taxonomy): Bacteria > Bacillati > Bacillota > Bacilli > Caryophanales > Paenibacillaceae > Paenibacillus > Paenibacillus sp. FSL R10-2782. Next base: position 87,753 of record NZ_CP151951.1, read on the forward strand.
GAAGCGGTCGGGCTTCTGTAGGCGATCGTTTGGTGGCTGAGGCGGAGGAAATTGTTTCACTTGATCAATGACAGGGAGGAAGCGCACGTTAAACGGTCCTTTTGTCCTCCTGACTGCCAGCAGCAGCGGGAGGATACTCACATCACGGAATAGGAGTGAACGAGATGAATGACATACAGTTATATGATTTAACAAATGCGCAGAAACGTATATGGTATACCGAATTACTCTATCCAGATACGTCAGTGTCACAGCTTTCCGGTACAGCCAAGATGAAGGGCCGTATCCATATCGCTGCCTTCATGCAGTCCATTAATTTGATTATCAAACAGTATGATGCGTTCCGCATTCGTATCACCTCAGTGGATGGAGTGCCTCAGCAGTATGTCGTTCCTTATGAAGAGAGACAGTTGGAGTATCTGGACCTTACCCACTATGAAAGTGTATCAGAGGTAGAAGCTTTACTTGAGCAGCACAAAAGCAAACCCCTGCCACTGCTGGATTCTGAGCTATTCCAGTTTTTAATTGTAAAAATTAGCGAGGATGAATATTGGATTAACACCAAAATGCACCATATTATTTCTGACGGGATTTCAATGGTGATCTATGGCAATCAATTGACGGAATTTTACATGCAGATCATTCAAGGAAATGAACCAGCGCTGAATGACGATTGCTCCTATATTCAATATATTGCAGAAGAGAACGCATACGAGCTTTCTGACAGATACCAAAAGGACAAGACATACTGGCTGGATAAATTTTCTGATTTACCTGAACTTACGGGTTGGAAGTCATATAATCCGTTATCTCTAAGCACCCGCGCCGTTCGGGAGCATTTTACCGTGCCAGAGGTGCTGTATCACGAGGTGCAGGCATTTTGCCAACAGAACAGAATTTCTCTGTTCCAGTTCTTCATGGGTGCGATGTATATTTACATACACAGAGTGACGAATCAGCCAGATGTGGTGATTGGTACTTCGTTCGCTAACCGGGGGAATAAAAAAGAGAAGCAAAAGATCGGTATGTTCGTGAGTACAGCTGCAGCCAGAACATACGTCGAAAAGGACATGAATGTGTTGGGCTTCCTGCAGGATGTAGCCAGGGATCAGATGTCAGTCCTGCGGCATCAGAAATATCCATATAATCAGTTAATTCAGGATCTAAGAGAAATGCATGGCAACAAGGATATTCAACGGCTTTTTGGCGTCTCCATGGAATACCGTCTGATCAATTGGGTTGATTTGGATGACGTGCGTATTTTGACGGATTATGATTTCTGCGGTGACGAAGTGAATGATTTCGTGCTTCATATCGTGGAGATTCTGGATGAAGGCGAGCTGGTACTGGATGTCGATTACCGGACGACGCTGTTTGAACGTAGTGAAGTAACGGACATGGTTTCCCAGTTGCTTACGATCGCCGAGCAGATCATTCATGCACCGCAGCTTTCCATCGCAGAGGTAACCCTGCTGGGAGAAGCGGATGAGCAATCCATTTTGGCTCTCTCGGAGGGGATTGTAGCTGATTATCCGCGTGAAAAGACAATTCATGGCTTATTCGAAGAACAAGCCGAGCGCACGCCAGATCATGTTGCCGTTCAGATGGGCGAGCAGAGCATTACATATCTAGCTCTAAACGAACAGGCTAACCAGCTTGCGAGATATTTGCGCTCCGAGGGAGTAGGAGCAGATACGCTCGTAGGGATCATGGCTGACCGTTCCTTGGAGATGATCGTCGGTATGATGGGCATTTTGAAAGCAGGAGGTGCCTATGTACCGATTGATCCCGATTATCCCGAAGAACGTATCCATTATATGCTGGAGGATTCGGGAGTCCATCTGTTGCTCACCCAAAGCCATCTATGGGAGTGCACTACTTTTGACGGAAAGCTTGTGAATCTGGACGAAGTTGCATCGTATACAGGGGACACTTCAAATCTGGAGAGCATTTCGGGGGCGAGCAATCTTGCCTATGTTATCTATACGTCGGGTACAACCGGCAAGCCGAAGGGAACGCTGATCGAGCATAAAAATGTAGTTCGACTGCTCTTTAACGATAAAAATGTATTTGATTTCAGTGCTCAGGATACGTGGACGCTATTCCATTCGTTCTGCTTCGATTTTTCGGTTTGGGAGATGTATGGAGCCCTTCTCTACGGAGGAAAATTGGTGATTGTTCCTTCTCTCACTGCCAAGAGTCCAGCAGCTTTCCTGGAGCTGTTGAAAGACAACAAAGTCACCATTTTGAATCAGACGCCAACGTATTTTTATCAGGTGCTACAGGAGGAATTGGCGCACTCTTCGACAGAGCTTAGTCTTAGAAAAATCATTTTTGGTGGAGAGGCCTTAAGCCCATCTCTTCTGAGAAACTGGCGGGTCAAGTATCCTGATGTGCAGCTGATTAATATGTACGGAATTACGGAAACAACGGTCCATGTCACCTACAAGGAAATCACGGAACGTGAGATTGAAGCGGGGAAAAGCAATATTGGCAGAACCATTCCGACACTTAGCGCTTACATTTTCGATGAGCAAAGACGTCTGCAGCCTGTCGGGGTTCCGGGGGAGCTATACATCGCGGGCGACGGTCTTGCCCGAGGGTATTTGAACCGTGCAGAGTTAACAGCCGAAAAATTCGTAGAGCATCCGTTTCGGGCGGGAGAGCGAATGTACCGTACTGGCGATCTGGCTCGCTGGTTGCCTGATGGTAATATCGAATATTTGGGCCGGATCGACCATCAAGTCAAAATTCGTGGCTACCGAATTGAGCTTGGCGAGGTGGAAGCCCAAATTCTCAAGGTTCCGAATGTACGGGAAACGATTGTCCTTGCAAGGGACGACGAACAGGGACAAAAATTGCTGTGCGCCTACTACGTTGCCTCCACCGACCTTTCGCCGAGCGAATTGAGGTCTCAGCTGGCCGTAGAACTACCGGCTTATATGATCCCCTCTTATTTTGTCCGGCTGGAGCAAATGCCGCTTACGCCAAATGGCAAGCTGGATCGCCGCGCGCTGCCAGCTCCTGAGGGCAGTGTACAATCCAGCGAGGTTTATTTGGCTCCGAGAACTGCTGCGGAGGCGCAGCTAGTGCTCATCTGGCAGGATATTCTGGGAGTTGCCCGTGTCGGCGTCAGAGATAATTTCTTTGAAATTGGTGGTCACTCCTTGCGGGCGACGTTACTCGTTTCACGGATTCAAAAAGAGTTGGGGTGCAGCCTTTCGTTACGGGAAGTGTTTCAGTGGCCTACGGTTGAGTCCATGGCACGACTGGTGAAAGAACGCATTCCGACCGTGTATGAATCCATCCCACGAGCGGAGGAAAGTGAAGCTTACCCTGTGTCCTCAGCACAGAAGCGGTTATATGTGTTGAGACAAATGGACGGGGGAGAGCTCAGCTACAATATGCCTGGAGCATTCACAGTGGACGGGCCGTTGGATCGCGTTCGGCTGGAATCTGCGTTCCAGGCACTGATCCAGCGTCACGAATCCCTGAGAACCGGCTTCTATATGAAGGATGGAGAGCTTGTTCAGCGTGTGCATAGGGATGTGCGGTTCGCGTTGGACTACACAGAGGCTTCAGGGGAGGATACGGATACGCTCGTACGCAGCTTTATCCGTGCTTTTGATCTCAGCCAGGCCCCATTACTGCGTGTCGGCTTGGTGAAGCTGGAAGAGGAACGTCATCTGTTGCTGTTTGATATGCATCATATCATTTCGGATGGGGTTTCCATTCAAATACTGGTGGAAGAACTCACCTCATTGTATCAGGGAGAACAGCTGCCAGAACTGCACATACAGTACAAGGATTATGCTGTATGGCAACAGGAACAGTCAGAGGACCAGTGGAAAGAGCTTGAGGCATACTGGCTGCAGGCTTTTGAAGGGGAACTGCCTGTACTTGATTTGCCTACAGATTATCAAAGACCTTCTGTTCGCAGCTTCGAGGGTAGCCGAATTGATTTTACATTGGATGCGTCCGGCAATAAGGCAATACAGGAACTCGCATCCCGTACAGGTACTACGCTGTATATGGTATTGCTGGCTGCTTATTCGGTCCTGCTGCACAAATATACGGGGCAGGAGGACATCATCGTAGGTTCTCCGGTGGCCGGAAGACCGCAAGCGGAGCTTGAGAGCATCATCGGGATGTTTGTCAATACACTGGCTATGCGCAGCTATCCGACGGGAGACAAGACATTTCAGGATTATCTTCTCGAAATCAAGGAAACGGCGCTCAAGGCGTTCGAGCATCAGGACTATCCTTTGGAAAAACTGATTGAGAAGCTGGGTGTAGGACGTGATGTCAGCCGCAATCCACTCTTTGATACTCTGTTGGTATTGCAAAATACAGAGCAGGCAGAGCAGGACATGGGCGGGCTGCGCTTTACTCCTTACCCGCTGGAGACCGTTACAGCCAAATTTGACCTGTCACTCAATGTAGAGGAGCAGGGGGCAGAGCTAGCCTTTGGTTTGGAGTATAGCACGGCTTTATATCAGCGAGAGAGTGTAGAGCGACTGGCTATGCACTTGCTTCGGGTTCTGCATGCGGTCGCTATCAATCCCCAGTTAAAGCTGGCGGAGATCGAGATGATCACACCGGAGGAGAAGGTGCAGATCATTGAAGAATTCAACGCGACATCGGCTCCTTATCCAAGTGAGAAGACTATTCATGAGCTGTTCGCAGAGCAAGTAAAGCGTACACCGGAGCAGACGGCGCTTGTATTCGGCAACGTCCAGCTAACCTATCTCGAATTGGAAGAGAAGGCGGGGCGACTGGCCCAAACACTGCGTCGCTTGGGAACGTTGAGGGAGCAGCCTGTGGCCGTGATGGGCGGACGAAGCATCGAGATGGTCATTGGTATGCTCGCGATACTACAGGCGGGTGGAGCCTATGTGCCTATCGATCCCGAATACCCGGAAGACCGGGTTCGTTATATGCTCAATGATTCCGGCGCCAAGCTACTACTGGTGCAAAAGAGTGAGTTTGTAAGTGTTGACTACGGTTTACCGATTGTCGACCTCAGCAGTGAAGAGGCTTATGCAGCCGAACCTGCCCAGCCGGAGACTGCCCAGGGATCACAGGGGCTTGCTTATGTCATCTATACATCGGGTACTACCGGTAGGCCGAAGGGCGTTATGGTTGAACACCGGAACGTGGTCCGTCTGGTCAAAGAGACTAACTATGTGGAGCTGAATGAATCCACACGAATTTTGCAGACAGGAGCCGTGGCCTTCGATGCTTCTACTTTCGAGATATGGGGAGCGCTGCTTAATGGCGGACAGCTCTATTTCGTAGAGAACGACGACATTCTGATTGCTGACAGGCTCAAAGCTGCCATCGCCGCGTACGGAATTACGACGTTGTGGCTCACTTCACCGCTTTTCAATCAGCTTTCACTGCAGGATGAGTACCTGTTCAGAGGGCTGAAAACATTGTTGGTCGGCGGTGACGTACTGTCCATATCTCATATGAACCGTGTGACTGAGGCCAATCCTGATCTTGTCCCTGTCAATTGCTATGGTCCGACAGAGAATACTACCTTCTCCACCACCTACAAGATTCCGGGTCGTTTTGAAGGGGGAGTGCCGATTGGTCGCCCGATTAGTAACTCGACCGCTTATGTGGTCAATGGATCGCTTCAATTACAACCCATTGGGGCTTGGGGCGAACTGATTGTCGGCGGGGAAGGTGTAGCGCGCGGATATCTCAATCGTCCCGATCTCACGGCAGAAAAATTTGTCCCTAGTCCCGTGAAGGACGGAGAATCCTGCTACCGAACTGGTGATCTGGTACGCTGGCTTCCAGATGGTAATCTGGAATTTAAAGGAAGAATCGATGAACAGGTCAAAATACGTGGCTACCGCATCGAGCTCCCCGAAATCGAGGCTCAGTTGGCCAAGGTGGAGACGGTCATCGACGCCGTAGTGGTCGTTCGCGCGGATGAGCTTGGAGAGAAGCAGCTTTGCGCTTATTATGTGGCGGATCGCATGCTCACCGCAGGAGAAGTGCGTCTGGCTCTATCGCAGGTACTTCCGAGTTATATGATCCCGTCTTATTTTGTGCAGCTGGATCGTATGCCGCTAACATCGAACGGAAAAGTGGACCGCAGGTCTCTGCCGGCCCCTCAAGTGGGTGCGCATACGGGACGGAAGTATACGGCTCCCCGTACACCGGCGGAAGAAGCCTTGGCGTCTGTTTGGCAAGGGGTGCTGGGTGCCGAACAAGTGGGCATCCATGACAATTTCTTTGAATTGGGAGGAGACTCCATTAAGGCCATTCAGGTTTCGTCACGGTTACTACAGGCTGGTTATCGGTTAGAGATGAAGGAACTGTTCAAATCTCCAACCATTGCGGAGCTAAGCACGCAAATACAAACGGCTGTGCACATGGCTGAACAAGGAACTGTGCGTGGAGCGGTCTCCTTGACTCCAGTCCAGCAGTGGTTCTTTGGACGGAAGCTGGCAGAGCCGCATCACTTCAATCAAGCGGTCATGCTGTACCGTGAACAGGGATTTGAGGAAAAGGCCTTGCACCATGTGCTGAGAAAACTCGCCCAGCATCATGACGCCCTCCGCATGGTTTTTCGTCAGACAGAACAAGGCTACGAGGCTTGGAATCGTGGTCTTGAAGAAGGAGAGCTTTATAGCCTGCAAACCGCTGATTTACGGAATGAATCGAATCCGGCCGCAGTCATCACAGCACTATCGGACGACATTCAGCGCAGCATCAATCTGGCAGAGGGTCCGCTGCTGAAGCTAGGACTTTTCCATTGTCAGGATGGAGACCATCTCCTGATCGTGATCCACCATTTGGTGGTGGACGGAGTATCCTGGCGGATTTTGTTTGAGGATATCGCAGCGGGCTATGAACAGGTAACTCAAGGACAAGAGCTGACATTCCCGCAGAAGACGGACGCCTTCCGTGACTGGGGTGATGCTCTTTCCCGTTATTCGGAAAGCCCGGCAATCGAAATTCATCAGGCGTATTGGAGAGAGCTGGAAGGACAGCAACTTGAACAGTTACCGAAGGATGAGGCTGTAGAAAGCTTTCTTTTACGGGATAGCGAAGTGGTAACAGCACAATGGACTGTAGAAGAAACTGACCAACTGCTGAGAAAAGCACACCGTGCTTACCAAACGGAGACGAACGATTTGCTATTGACCGCTCTGGGCATGGCGGTATCCAAGTGGTCCGGCATTGGAAAGATTGCTGTAAATCTCGAAGGCCACGGTCGTGAACCGATTATACCGAATATCGACATTACCCGTACCGTCGGCTGGTTTACAAGCCAATATCCGGTGATTTTAGACTTGGGCGATGACCCGGAAGTGGCAGTTTTGATCAAGTCTGTGAAAGAAGGGCTGCGCCGAATTCCGAACAAAGGTATCGGATATGGGTTACTCCAAAGCATGGAAAATCAGGTGGACGCAGACAGCTTCAGCTTGCAGCCTGAGATTTCTTTTAACTATCTGGGGCAATTTGATCAGGATTTGCAGGGAAGCTCGTTGCAGATTTCTCCTTATCCGACCGGAAGCGCCCAAAGCTTGTTGGAGGAACCAGCCTATACGCTAGATATCAATGGCATGGTGACGGACGGAGCCCTGACTCTGACGATTACTTATAACGGAAAACAGTATAAGTCATCTACGATGGAACAACTCGCTGGATATATTGAAGACAGCTTGCGCGAGCTTCTCCATCATTGCGTAACCCAAGAGAGAGCGGTATTGACACCAAGCGATGTGCTTGCGAAAGGGCTGAGCATTGCTGATTTGGAAGAGCTTTCTAAGCAAACCAGCCACATAGGTGATATTGAGAATGTATACAGTCTGACGCCGATGCAAAAGGGCATGCTGTTTCATGATATGTTAGAGCCGCATACAGGTGCTTATTTCGAGCAGGCTGCCTTTGACTTTAAGGGTAGCTTTGATCCGGCCGCCTTTGGACACAGTCTGGATGCAGTGGTGGAGCGTCATGCTATCCTGCGTACAAACTTTTATAGCGGATGGGGCAGCGAGCCTTTACAGGTTGTATTTCGGCACCGAGGCGCCAAACTGGTGTACGAGGATCTGCGGGAGATGAAGCCGGCGCAGCGGGAAGCTTATTTGAAGACGTTTGCTGCAAAGGACAAAGCACAGGGCTTCAACCTGTCTGAAGATGAGCTTCTCCGTGTTTCGATTTTGTGCACAGGTGAAGCTAGCTTCCGTCTCTTGTGGAGCTTTCACCACATCGTTATGGATGGATGGTGTGTTCCGTTAATTACGCAGGAGGTATTTGAGCATTATTTTGCCCTCCTGGAAGGAAGAGAGCCGCAGCTGGCAGAGGTTCAGCCGTATAGTCGATACATCGAATGGCTGGAACAGCAGGATGAAGCTGCTGCGGCCAACTATTGGAGCCGTTATCTGGCCGGTTATGACCAGCAGACGCTTTTACCTCAAGTCGTTGGAGCAAGTAAGGGAGAAGGCTATGTAGCAGAAAAGCTGAATTACTCTCTCAGCAGGGAACTGACTGAGCGCCTCGAAAAGGTGGCCAGAAATGCTCATGTCACGGTGAATATACTGCTGCAGTCCATCTGGGGCATTGCGCTTCAACGCTATAACGGTAGCCGGGATGTCGTATATGGAAGCGTAGTATCAGGAAGACCAGCAGAAATCCCGGGCATTGATCGGATGATCGGTTTGTTCATCAATACGATTCCCGTTCGTGTGAAGACGGAAGAAAATCTCCCCTTCTCTGTCCTGATGAAGCAGCAGCAGGAGCAATATATGGCTTCTCATATGTACGACACCTACCCGCTGTTTGAGATTCAGGCTCAGACCGATCAGAAGCAGGATTTAATCTCACATATTATGGTATTTGAGAACTATCCTGTGGAGGAGGAGGTAGAGCGTCTGGGTGGTGGCGAGGCTGACTTTGAGATTGAGGACGCTGAGCTTCTGGAGCAGACGAATTACGATTTTAATTTAATTGTCCTCCCTAGCGAAGAGATGAGATTGCTTTTCCAATACAATGCACTTGTTTATGATCAAGAGACGATTGAGCAAATCAAGGGACATCTGGTTCACCTCATGGAACAAATTGTAGAGAACCCTGCCATTTCCGTGGATGCTCTGGAATTGGTGACGCCGCAGGAGAGAGAGCACATTTTGAACGTATGGGGAAACACGAAAATCAGTTACGAGCACTGTAGCACGTTCCACGGGCTGTTGGAGGAACAGACGGGACGAACGCCAGACGCGACTGCCATTTGGTTCGAGGACGAGATGCTGACCTACGCCGAGCTCAATGCAAAAGCCAATGGACTGGCGAGAAGGCTCCGTACTCAGGGAATCAAGACGGGAGACCTGGTGGGACTGATTGCTGAACGGTCGCCCGAAATGATCGTTGGAATCTACGGCATTATGAAAGCCGGAGGTGCCTATGTTCCCATTGATCCAGAGTATCCGAAAGAACGGATCAGTTACATGCTTGAAGATTCCGGGGCAAAGCTGGTCCTTACACAGGCCCGCCTCTTGGAGCATCTTGGCTGGACGGAAAATGTTTTGCTGCTGGATGAACCATTAACCTATGATGCCGACACCTCGAATTTGAAGGATACTGCTGGCCCGGATGATCTGGCTTACGTGATCTACACTTCAGGTACGACGGGTCAGCCTAAGGGCGTATTAGTTGAACATCGGGGACTGCAAAATCTTTCGGACGTATACGGGGCACTCTTCGAAGTTACACCGCAGGACCGAATCGTTCAGTTTGCAAGTCTGTCATTTGATGCATCGGTTTCGGAAGTTTTAACGGCACTAAGCCATGGGGCTGCTCTATGCATCCCTTCTACACAACACATTTTAGATTATGCCTTGTTCGAACAGTTCATAAACGACAAGGGAATTACGATAGCGACTTTGCCACCCGCTTACGCTATCCACCTTGATCCGGAGCGTCTGCCAACACTGCGGTGCCTACTAACCGCCGGATCGGCCGCATCGGTCGAGTTGATCGAAAAGTGGAGGAAACATGTACGATACTCCAATGGGTATGGCCCAACGGAGGATTCCGTATGCACCACAATCTGGTCTGTCCCGGACAGTGAGGAAGCAACGGATATTGTATCTATTGGACGACCTATTGCTAACCATAGTGTGTACATCTTGGATGACCATTTTAGATTGCAGCCTGTTGGCGTAGCTGGAGAGCTATGCATTTCGGGTATCGGGTTAGCACGGGGGTATCATAACCGGCCTGAGTTAATGGATGAGAAGTTCGTGGACAATCCGTTTGCTCCAGGAGAGCGTATGTATCGGACGGGTGACCTGGTTCGCTGGTTACCGAATGGAACCATCGAGTACTTAGGTCGAATAGATCACCAAGTCAAAATTCGCGGCTATCGAATCGAGCTGGGTGAGGTCGAAGCACAAATGCTCAGAGTGCCGTCCGTTCAGGAAGTCGTGGCCATGGCTGTAGAGGGCGATGACGGCTACAAAGATCTAGTCGCTTATTTCGTAGCCGCTCAGAAACTTGAGGTATCCGAGCTTCGGGCTGTTCTGTCGGAGATGTTACCTGGATATATGATCCCTTCCCGCTTCATACAACTGGAGGGCATGCCTCTGACGTCGAACGGAAAAATAGATCGAAAAGCGTTGCAGGGAGAGCGTGGATGGGCAGTTGCTTCATCTGAGGCTCCAAATACACCTGTTGAAATCCAATTAGCCGAAATCTGGCAAGAGGTGCTGGGTGTAGAGAACGCGGGAGTGAAGGATAATTTCTTCCATTTTGGAGGTCACTCACTGCGTGCAGCCCTGCTGGTCTCACGAATTCGCAAGGAAATGAACCGTGAGATTAGTCTGAGAGAGGTGTTCCAGTCACCTACAATTGAAGGATTGGCTTATGCCATTGAGGGCTATACACCACTCGATTTTGAGGAAATCCCTACGGCAGGACTACGTGAGCACTACCCATTGTCCTCAAGTCAAAAACGGCTGTTTATTCTAAGTCAGCTGGAAGGCGGAGAGCTGAGCTACAATATGCCGGGTATCCTTACGGTTGAGGGAGACTTGGATCGGGAACGGCTGGAGCAGGCATTCCGTCGTCTGATTCATCGCCATGGATCGCTGCGTACCCGTTTTGTGACTGTTAACGGTGAACCCGTACAGCAGATCTTGACGGATGTGCCATTTACTGTGGAATATGCGGAGTTGAGCGAGGAAGAGGCAGAAGCTTCCGTTCAGCAATTTGTCCGTCCTTTCGATCTTGGCGAAGCTCCATTGCTGCGGATCGGCCTTATCCGAATTGCGCATGAGCGCCATTTACTGTTGTTTGACATGCATCATATTGTCTCAGATGGTGTTTCTATGAATATTCTCATAGAGGAGTTCCTCCGCTTCTACCAAGAGGAGGACTTATTACCTGCACTACAGATCCAGTACACAGACTATGCGGTATGGCAGCAGGAGCAACTCGGAAGCGAACGTCTCAAAGCCCAGGAAGCTTACTGGCTGGATGCATTCCGCGGAAGCTTGCCCGTGCTGGATTTGCCGGGAGATGAAGTCCGTCCTGCGGTGCGAAGCTTTGCAGGGGATCGGATCGACTTCCATATTGATTCCTCTCTGAGCGGTTCACTCCAGGAGCTGGCAGCACGGACGGGTTCCACTCTGTTCATGGTACTGCTGGCAGGCTATACAGCGCTGTTGCACAAGTACACGGGTCAGGAGGATGTCATTGTCGGTTCACCTGTGGCAGGGAGATCCCATGCGACGCTCCAAGGCCTCATCGGTATGTTCGTCGGCACACTGGCACTGCGTACTTATCCAGAAGGGGAGAAGTCTTTCGAGACTTATTTGCAGGAAGTAAAGGAAACAGCGCTGCGGGCCTATGAAAACCAGGATTATCCGTTCGAGGAGCTGGTAGAAAAGCTGGAGCTTCAGCGTGACCTGAGCCGTAACCCGCTATTTGATACCATGTTTGTCCTGCAAAATATCGAGCAGGGAGAGCAAGAAATAGAGGGATTGCGTTTCACTCCTTACGATAATGCACATCCTGCTGCCAAGTTTGACCTCACGCTGACCGTAAGTGAAGCGGATGGGGCATTGGATTGCACGCTTGAGTACTCGACTGCGATCTACAAGCGAGAGACTGCTGAACGAATGGCAGGCCACTTCGTACAGCTTATTCGGGAAGCAACCGCCAATCCGGCGATGCCGTTGTCATCCCTTGATATCGTGACACCTCAGGAAAAATCAAAGCTGATGCAGGAGTCGGCCGAAGCCAGAGCAGATTATCCTCGTGACAAGACGATTCATGCGTTGTTCGAGGAACAGGCTGCTCGTACTCCGAATGCAGTGGCAGTCGTATGTGAAGAGGCAGCCCTGTCCTACAGCGAGCTGAACGAACGGGCAAACAGACTTGCCAGAACGCTCCGCGAGCGTGGCCTCCAACCAGACGGTTTGGCTGGAATCATGGCCGATCGTTCCCTTGAAATGGTGGTGGGGATTTTGGCCATTTTGAAGGCGGGCGGTGCTTACGTCCCTGTGGACCCTGAATATCCGGAGGACCGCATTCGCTTTATGCTGGAGGATTCAGGAGCCAAGCTACTGCTGACACAAGTGCATCTGGAGAAACGCGTTTCCTTCGCCGGGGACACCATCAATCTGGACGAGACGGCTTCCTACAAGGAAGATATCTCAAACCTGAAGCCTGCAGCTGGACCGGAGCATCTTGCCTACGTCATCTACACATCGGGTACGACAGGCAAGCCAAAGGGAACGCTGATTGAGCACAAAAATGTAGTTCGCTTGCTCTTTAATGATAAAAATATGTTTGATTTCGGTCCTCAGGATACGTGGACGCTGTTCCATTCATTCTGCTTTGACTTCTCCGTATGGGAAATGTATGGGGCATTGCTGAACGGAGGACGGCTGGTCATCGTTCCATCGCTTACGGCGAAGAGTCCGGATCGATTCTTGCAATTACTAAAGGACCAGAAGGTCACCGTCTTGAACCAGACGCCGACATACTTCTACCAGTTACTACAGGAAGAGCTTGCTCATCACGCAGCAGAGTTGAGCCTCCGTATGATTATCTTCGGTGGAGAGGCATTAAGCCCGGCCTTGCTCAAGGACTGGAGAACGAAGTACCCGCAAGTGCAGCTCATCAACATGTACGGCATTACCGAAACGACGGTACATGTAACCTACAAGGAAATTACAGAGTTGGAAATTGAACAGGGGCGCAGCAATATCGGCATCACGATTCCGACGCTGCGTGCGTACATTCTGGATGAACAGCGCCGTCCACAGCCGATTGGTATTCCGGGTGAACTCTACGTGGCGGGCGAGGGCCTGGCGCGCGGCTACCTGAACCGACCGGAATTGACGGAAGAGAAGTTTGTCACTCATCCGTTTGCAGCGGGCGAGCGTATGTACCGCTCAGGTGACCTGGCGCGTTGGCTGCCTGATGGCAGCATGGAGTATTTGGGACGGATTGACCATCAGGTTAAAATCCGTGGTTACCGCATCGAGCTGGGCGAAGTGGAAGCGAAGCTGCTCCATGCCCCGTCTGTAAGGGAGGCCGTTGTGCTCGCCCGGGAGGATGGAAGTGGACAAAAGGTGCTTGTCGCCTATTTCACTGCCGATCAGATGCTGACGGTAGGCGAATTGAGAAAAGCCTTGGCTGCTGAACTGCCAGCTTATATGATTCCGTCTTACTTCATGCAATTGGAACAGATGCCATTGACGCCAAATGGCAAGCTGGATCGCAAGGCGCTTCCTGCTCCAGAGGCCAATGTGCAGACGGGAGCGGTTTATGAACCGCCAAGGACGAAGGCTGAGGAAGCTCTGGCGTCCGTATGGCAAGGTGTATTGGGAGCGCAGCAGGTTGGCATCCATGATCATTTCTTCGATCTGGGTGGTGACTCCATCAAGGCGATCCAAGTTTCCTCCAGATTATTCCAAGCTGGATATAAGCTGGAGATGAAGGATCTCTTCAAATATCCGACAATTGCCGAGCTAAGCCCGTATCTTCAGGCAGCTGGACGCACAGCAGAACAGGGCGAGATCCAAGGTGCAGCGGAATTAATGCCAATTCAGCGTTGGTTCTTTGAACGCCATACAGCGGAGCCGCATCACTACAATCATGCCGTTATGCTCTATCGGAAAGACGGCTTTGATGAAGCTGCACTCCGTTCGACGGTGACCCAAATTGCTACCCACCATGACGCGCTGCGTATGGTCTTCCGTTCTACAGAAGCTGGATATGCAGCCTGGAATCGGGGAACGGACGAAGGCGAGCTCTACACATTGGACATCGCTGATGTGCGGCAGGCAGAAGACCAGGCGGCTGCCGTTCAAGCCCAAGCCGATGACATCCAGGCAAGCTTCCACCTAGAAGACGGCCCACTGTTCAAGCTAGGCTTGTTCCATTGTGACGATGGCGATCATTTGTTGATTGTCATCCATCACCTCTTGGTTGACGGCGTATCCTGGCGCATCCTGTTTGAGGATATCGCAGCGGGATACGAGCAGGCGTTGAATGGACAAGCCATCGTTCTTCCTCAAAAGACCGATTCGTATCTTGTATGGTCTGAGCAAGCGGCGAAGTATGCAGCAGGGCCTGCTCTGGACAAGGAGCGTGCATACTGGCAGCAGATCGAGGACGCGATTTTGGCTCCACTGCCAAAGGATAAGGATCAGGAGCCTGGTACCATTCGGGATACCGAGTCGGTAACGGTAACTTGGTCTGCGGAAGAAACGGACCTGCTGCTGCGACAAGCGAACCGGGCGTATCATACGGAGACGAATGATTTGCTCTTGACTGCGCTGGGGGCATCCATACAGCGCTGGACAGGCATGGAGCAGATTTTGGTCAATCTTGAAGGGCATGGACGGGAAATGATTATACCGGAACTGGATATCACCCGTACCGTGGGCTGGTTCACAACCCAGTATCCGGTTCTGCTGAACCTTCAAGACGGACAGGAAGTATCAGCACGAATCAAGCGTATCAAGGAGAATTTGCGCCAGATTCCACACAAAGGAATCGGCTACGGCCTTCTGAAATATATGGCACTGGAGAAAAGTGGCGGGTTCGGCGTAGAGCCGGAGATTTCCTTCAACTATCTTGGACAGTTTGATCAGGATTTGGAGGGGAATGCCCTCAGCCTGTCCACACATTCAGTCGGTAAGGCGCTCAGCGACCACACACCACAGCAGTACGCTCTGGATGTGAATGGCATGATTGCCGAAGGCCAGCTATCACTGACGGTTACGTACAGCAGCAGGCAGTATCGCAAGGAGACGGTGAATCATTTTGCCGAATTATTACAGTCCAGCCTTAGCGAGGTCATTCGGCATTGTGTGGCGCAGGAGTGTTCACAGCTTACGCCAAGTGATGTTTTGTTCCAGGGATTAACGCTGGAGCAGCTTGACCGACTTACGGCGCAGACGGCCCACATTGGTGAGATTGAAGATGTGTACAAGCTGACGCCAATGCAGAAGGGGATGCTGTTTCACAGCCTGCTGGAGCCAGACTCCTCTTCATACTTCGAGCAGGCTACGTTCGAGCTGCGAGGCAGCTTCGATGTAGAGACCTTCTTCGAGAGCTTCCAGGCTTTGGTGCAAAGACATGCCATACTACGTACCAGCTTTTACAACAACATTGGTGATTTACCGCTGCAAGTTGTCTTTAAGCAACGGCCGATCCCTCTGCACTATGTAGATTTGCGTGCCGCAACTTTGCAAGAGCAAGAAGCCCAGATCAAGGCTCACACTGCTGAGGACATGGCTAAGGGGTTCAGTTTGTCGGAAGATCCGCTGATGCGAGTGACCGTCTTGCAGAAGGAGCAAAGCTGTCTTGTATTGTGGAGCTTCCACCATATTGTCATGGATGGCTGGTGTATCCCGATCATTACACAGGAGCTATTCGATTATTATTCTGCCAAGAAACAGCAATTACAGCCTGTTCTGCCGCCAGCTCAGCCTTATAGCCGTTATATTGAGTGGCTTGATGCACAGGATGAAGAGGAAGCTTCCACGTATTGGAGCCAATACCTCAAGGACTATGACGGGAATACTGTATTGCCGGAAGGCAAGACGAAATCTCAAGCTAAAGAAGCGGGCTATGTTCTAAATGAGCATGTTCTCCATCTGGGTGCATCCTTGACCGATAAAATGGATGTTGTGGCGAAGCGAAACCACGTGACCGTCAACACACTCATGCAGACAGCTTGGGGACTGATTCTTCAACGTTACAATGCCAGCTCGGATGTGGTTTTTGGCGGTGTTGTGTCAGGTAGACCGGCTGAGATTGCAGGTATCGAAAATATGGTGGGTCTGTTCATTAATACAGTACCTATCCGTGTACAGTCCTCCAAAGACGAAGCCTTTGTCGAGGTCATGAAACGTACACAGGCACAATCGCTGGCAGGCCGTGCTTACGACACCTACCCACTATATGAGATTCAGGGGAAAACAACCCAAAAGCAGGACCTGATTTCTCATATTATGATCTTTGAAAATTATCCACTCGACGAACAGGTAGAACAGTCGGGTAATCCAAATGAGGACAATCTCGAAGTCGCCAACTTCACCATGTTTGAACAAACGAATTATGACTTTAACCTGGTTGTGATTCCAGGCGAGGATATCAAGGTCTGCATTCGTTACAATGCTTTGGTCTACGAACAAGAAAGCATTGCACGAATCGGAGGACATTTGTTGCAAATGCTTGATCAGGTAGCTACTCGTCCGCAGGCGACCATAGAGGAGCTGGAGATTGTAACATCTGAGGAACGGGTGAAACTGCTAGACTGGGGCGGCAAGGCCCATACCTATCCAAGTGATCAGGGTCTGCATACCTTGTTTGAAGAGCAGGTTGTCCGTACGCCTGATAAGATTGCGGCTGTAAACGGCGACATCCAGATTACGTATCGGGAGCTGAACGAGCAGGCGAACAGGCTGGCCTCCACCTTGATCGCCCAGGGACTACGGAGTGAGCAAGTGGTTGGTCTGTTGGCGGATCGGTCTGTAGAACTGCTTGTCGCCATCATGGGTGTGCTCAAAGCGGGCGGGGCCTATGTACCTATTGATCCTGAATATCCGCAGGAACGGATTCAGTATATTCTGAAGGATTCTGGCGCTGAAATTCTGCTCACACAGAGCCACCTGACGGAGTTGGCCTCCTTTGAGGGAACGGTTATGGAATTGGATTCCCCGCACATCTACGGGAACGTAACGGATAACCCTAATTTGCCCGTAAGAGGAAATGATCTGGTGTATTTAATCTATACCTCGGGTACAACAGGGAATCCGAAGGGAACCATGATTAATCATAAAGGAATCGTGAATTACATCTGGTGGGCCAATAAAGTCTACTGTGCAGGGAAACCAACAGATTTTCCGCTGTACTCGTCCATTTCGTTTGACCTGACGCTGACGTCGATTTTCACTCCATTAATTAACGGAGGATTAGTACGGATTTACGATGGCATAGATAAAGCGGAGGTTGTTCAGCATATTTTGCGCGAAAATGCGGTGGACATTCTCAAGCTGACGCCGACTCATCTCAGCCTTATTAAAGATATGACCATCCCGGCGGAAAGTCGCATTCAGCAGCTCATTGTGGGTGGAGAGAATTTGACCACACATTTGTCGCAAACCATCACAGATCTCTTTGGCGGCAACATCAAAATCTACAATGAATACGGTCCAACCGAAACGGTCGTCGGCTGCATGATTCACCTGTACGATTCTGTGAAGGATACACGTGAATCCGTACCTATTGGATTGTCGGCAGACAATATATACATCCATATCCTGGATGAACAGCTTCGTCTCGTACCATTAGGCGTGGAGGGCGAAATGTACATCGCAGGGGACGGGGTAGCCCGCGGATACCTGAACCGTCCTGAGCTTACCGCAGAAAAATTCATTAGAAATCCGTTTGCTTCGGAAGGAAATATGTATCGAACCGGGGATTTGGCTCGTCGCCTTCCTAACGGAGACATTGAGTACATTGGACGTATTGACCATCAAGTTAAAATCCGGGGCTATCGCATAGAGCTTGGTGAGATTGAGGCCAAGCTACAGGATATCCCACTTGTAGAGGAAGCTCTCGTTGTTGCGTGGGCAGATGCCCATGGACAGAAGTCTCTGTGTGCCTACTTCGTAGCTGATCGGGAAATGTCTGTCAGCGAGCTGCGGAACGAACTTTCTGGACTGCCTGCGTATATGATCCCGTCCTACTTCGTCCAACTGGACGTGATGCCTTTGACACCGAATGGCAAGCTGGACCGTAAGGCACTGCCTGAACCGAACTCGGGGGTAAAGGCGGGCGCGGACTATACTGCTCCGCGGACGGATGTGGAGAACATTTTGGCTTCGATCTGGCAGGGTGTGCTAGGTGTTCCGCTTGTCGGCATACATGACAATTTCTTTGAGCTTGGAGGCGACTCGATCAAATCGATTCAAGTATCATCAAGGCTTCTCCATGCAGGCTATAAACTTGAGATGAAGGATTTGTTCGGCTATCCAACCATTGCAGAGCTGGCCCAGCGCGTTAACGCAGTCAGCCGAATTGCAGATCAGAGCGAGGTACACGGAGCGGTAACACTGGGACCTGCCCAGCGCAGATTTTTCGACGAGCAGTCGACGGACCAGCACCACTTTAATCAGTCGGTCATGTTGTACAGACGGGAAGGCTTCAATACCGATGCGCTCGCCAAGGTTGTTCGGAAAATCGCAGAACATCATGATGCGCTGCGACTGGTGTTCCGCCAGGGAGAGCGGGGATTTGAAGCATGGAACCGCAGCTTGGGTGAGGGTGAGCTTTATAGCCTCCAGATCCACGATCTGCAGGATGAAACAGACCCGGCTTCGGCCATAGAAGCTGGTGCGGAAGCCATTCAGCGCAGCATCTCTCTCGGTGATGGACCTCTCTTAAGATTGGGCCTGTTCCGTTGCGCGGAAGGCGAACATCTGTTAATCGTTATTCATCATCTGGCTGTTGATGGCGTATCCTGGCGCATCCTCTTTGAGGACCTGCAGGAGGGCTACGAGCAGGCAGCACGCGGAGAAGCTGTCAAGCTTCCGCAGAAGACCGATTCGTACCGTGCATGGGCCCAGGGAATCACACAATATGCGAACAGTCCGGCGGCTGAACAAGAACGCAGCTATTGGGCAGAGGTAGAAGGGGATGGTTTCGCCCCTCTTCCCAAAGACAAGGTAGACGGCGCTCTTCTCATCAAAGACAGCGGGACGGTTACGGTGAGATGGTCACCAGAAGAGACAGAGCAGTTCCTGAAAGAGGCGAACCGCACTTACAACACGGAAGTTAACGATCTGCTCCTGACGGCTCTCGGCCTAGCTGTTCACGAGTGGACCGGGATCGAACGTGTAGGCATCCTTCTGGAAGGACATGGACGGGAGCCTGTTGTACCTGAACTGGATATCACTCGCACTATAGGCTGGTTTACAAGTCAATACCCTGTCGCCCTTGAGATGAAAGAGGACCTGGAGATCGGCGCTAGAATCAAGCGCGTCAAGGAAGGCTTGCGTCACGTTCCTAACAAAGGTGTCGGATATGGTATTTTGAAATATTTGAGCGACGTATCCGATGTCCCTTCCTTCTCGGCTGAACCGGAGATTATCTTCAACTACCTGGGACAGTTCGACCAGGATCTTGCAGGGGGGATGATGGAGGTATCGCCTTACTCAGTAGGATCTGAGGTCAGTGAGCAGATGATACAGCATCAGGCATTGAACATTAATGGACTGATTGCCGAAGGACGACTTCAACTTTCGGTCAGCTATAACCGTCAGCAGTTCCACACGGAGTCGGTAGAGAAGTTTGTCGGCATCCTGAAGGACCGTCTCAGCGAAGTCATTGGACATTGTGTACGAAAGGAAAGAACGGAACTTACACCAAGCGATGTACTCCTCAAAGATATCAGCCTGGAAAAAATCGAGGAGCTGGAAGAGCAGACACGGCATATCGGCAGCATTGAAAATATGTATAAACTGACACCGATGCAAAAGGGAATGTTATTCCACAGCTTGCTGGAGCCTCATTCGGAAGTCTACTTTGAGCAGGCCAAATTTGAAATTCACGGAGCATTCTATCCTGAGGATTTCAAACGCAGCTTACAGCATCTGATGAAACGGCATGCCATATTGAGAACGAATTTCCATGCCGGATGGGGCGATTTCCCTATACAGATTGTGTTCAAAGAAAGAGCGTGTGACTTCGTATACGAGGACCTGCACGAGCTGGATTCCGATGAAATTGAAGGGCGTCTTGCAGCTTATACTGCTCAGGACAAAGCAAGAGGCTTTGATCTTGCTGAAGGAGCATTGCTGCGTGTTGCTATTCTACGGACAGCAGATGAGGCTTACCATCTGCTGTGGAGCTCTCATCACATCATTTTGGATGGCTGGTGTATGCCTCTTGTGCTTCAGGAAGTGTTTGAAACGTACGGGGTTCTGCGTGAGCAGAGGGAGCCTGAACTTCCTGCTGCTGTATCGTACAGCCAGTATATTCAATGGCTGGAGGAGCAAGGTGAGGAAGAGGCATCCTCTTACTGGAGAGGTTATCTGGAAGGTTACGAACAGCAGACGAAGCTACCGCAAGCGACAACACAGCCTTTGGCAAAAGCAGAAGCCTACGTATCAGAGAAGCTTGTATTCACGTTGGATGCGGAGCTGACCGAGCGGCTGGAACAAGTGGCCAAGCAGAACCAGGTAACGATGAACACGCTGATGCAAGCAGCCTGGGGAATCGTGTTGCAGCGCTACAATAGAAGTCAGGATGTCGTCTTCGGAAGTGTGGTATCGGGAAGACCTGCCGAGATTCCCGGTATCGAAAGCATGATCGGTCTCTTCATTAATACGGTTCCGGTTCGGGTACAGGCCGAGGAAAGCGATACGTTCTCCCATGTGATGAAAAGACAGCAGGAATTATATTTGGCAGGACATGCTTATGATTCCTATCCGCTTTATGAGATCCAAGCACAGAGCGAACAGAAGCAAGATTTAATTTCTCATATTATGGTATTCGAGAATTATCCGGTAGAGGAGCATCTGGAAGAGAAAATTGCCAGTGAAGAGACTGAATACACAATTACGGATGTTCAGATGTTTGAACAGACGAATTATGATTTTAACCTCATTGTGCTGCCAGGCCGTAATCTGGAGTTCTTGTACCGTTACAATGCCCGCGTCTATGATCGGGAGAGCGTGGAACGGATTCAAGGGCATTTGATAAAAATTCTGGAAAGTGTATCTGTTCAGCCTGCCATTCGTATTGATGAGCTGGAGCTGATCACGCCAGAAGAGAAATCGCAGATTATAGAGGTGTGGGGCGATACAGCAGCTCCTTATCCGCGTGAGAAGACCCTTCACGGCATATTTGAGGAAAAAGCGGCGCTCACACCGGATCGTACAGCACTTATCTATGGCGAAACGAAGCTTACCTACGGAGAACTTCATCAGCAAGCGAACCGCCTCGCACGTACGTTGCGCGCCCAAGGGGTCAGACCTGACCAGCCGGTCGGCATCATGGTTGAACGTTCGCTTGAGATGATCATCGGCATCCATGCCATTCTAAAAGCGGGTGGGGCCTATGTACCGATTGATCCAGAATTCCCGGAAGATCGTATTCGCCACATGCTGGAGGATTCGGGAGCGAAGCTTCTGCTGACGAAAAATCATCTCAAAGATCGCTTTCCATTTGCTGGCACGCTCCTAGCACTTGATGACCCGCAGGCGTATCATGCTGATGACTCGAATCTGGAGCCGCTCGCCGGGCCGGAACATCTGGCGTATATCATTTACACGTCAGGTTCAACGGGTAAGCCAAAAGGCGTAATGATTGAGCATCGTTCCGCTGTCCATACGCTGAGTCAGTTGGAAGCTGAATATCCGATGATGGCAGGTGACCGATTCCTGCTCAAAACGACATTCACCTTTGACTTCTCCGTACCGGAGCTATTCTGCTGGTTCTTTGGGCAGGGAACTCTCGTGATCTTGCCGCAGGGCGCGGACAAAGATCCGGTGGCACTGCTGGAGGCCGTGGATACGAGCCGTATCACGCATCTCAATCTGGTACCGTCGATGCTCAGTGTTCTCGTTCAATATTTGAAGGAAAGCGGCAGCCAAGGATTCCTTACTCTGAAATATCTGTTTGCCTGCGGCGAGACGCTGCCCGCCAAACTTGTGGAAGAGTACTATAAAGTATCTCCACACGCAGTACTGGAGAACATCTATGGTCCTACGGAGGCGGCCGTATATGCGACCCGATATACAACGAGCCTTGAGACTGCTGCGCTAACGCATGTACCTATCGGTAAACCGTACGCTAACGTCCAAGTATGGATGATGGACAGTGCTGCTCAGGTATCACCTGTAGGTGTACCGGGAGAACTTTGTATTGCAGGCGAAGGGGTAGCGCGAGGGTACTTCAACCAGCCGGACCTGACGGCAGAGAAGTTCATTCCTCATCCGTACAAACCGGGAGACCGGATTTACCGGACGGGCGATTTGGCCCGATGGCTGCCAGACGGGAATATTGAGTATTTGGGGCGAATCGATCACCAGGTAAAAATCCGGGGTTACCGTATTGAACTGGGAGAAGTGGAGGCACAAATTCTTAAAGTGCCGTCTGTGCAGGAAGCGGTCGTCCTTGCACTGGCTGATGCTACTGGAAGTACTCAGCTTTGCGCGTACTTTGTGGCTGAAGAGGGACTTGCAGCGGTCGTGTTACGTGAAGCACTGGCCAGCGAACTGCCAAGCTACATGATTCCAACTGCTTTCGTACAGCTGGCACAAATGCCGCTGAATCCGAACGGCAAATTGGATCGCAAAGCGCTGCCGGCACCAGAAGCACTCCTGCGGAGCACAGCGGAGTATATCCCGCCGCGTACGCCGACTGAAGTAGAACTGGCGCAGATTTGGTCCGAGGTACTCGGTGTGCAGGAAATCGGAGTCAAGGATCACTTCTTCGAACTTGGGGGCCACTCCCTGAAAGTATTAGGATTGATTCAGAAGATCTCGTCCGTCATGGGTGTCCAGCTCCCGCTCCAACTCGTGTTTAATCTTCCAACGGTGGAGCAAATGGCACATGAAATATCCAGGCTGCGGACAAAGGATGCTCCTGATGAAGAGGAAATGGAAATTATCCACTTCCCAGGGAAAGGAACGCTTAAAGTGTTTTGTTTCCCTCCTCGGGTCGGCTACTCTCTGGGTTACTATGAGATGGCTAGAGAGCTGGAAGGACATTGCGAGGTATACGGGCTGGAATTCATCGGCGATCGTTTTGAGAGTCAAGACATGCTGGATCGCTACATGGATGCCATCGTGGGTATTCAAGCAGAGGGACCTTATGTCTTCCTCGGATACTCACTCGGAGGGAATCTGGCCTTCGAGGTGGCCAAAGCCATGGATAGCCGAGGTCATCAGGTGAGCGACCTCATTATGGTGGATGCTATGAGAAAGACGTCCAAGGATGAATCGACGCCGGAGCAGCTTGAAGAGATTGTTGAGACGGTGTTGGACAGTATTGGTGATCAGTACAAAGCATTTTTGGCCGATCCATCCGACAGGGAGCGAGTCAAAGACAAAATGTTGATCTACTCCATCTATCGGAATGAGCTTATTAACGCAGGTGAAGTTCAGGCGAATATCCATGCCTTGGTTGCAGAAGACGATAGTATGGGTCCGGTAACATCATCAGATAAACTGCTATGGCAACAGGCAACGCTTGGTCAATACGAAGAATATGGAGTCATCGGTACGCACGATGTGCTGCTTGATTCTGGTTATATTGGTGAGAATGCTAAAGTGCTGAGACAGATACTTGACAAGGTCACAGAAGCATCATCTAAAAACAAGCACATTTTGTCCTAAGATCAATCAAGCATAATAAGTGTTAGGCAGCAAAGACGTCCGGATTCCTTTATATAGAAGGAACTCGGGCGTCTTTTGTGTTTTTTGCAACCATTAACATGTAGAGTATCTAACCATCTTTGTTTGTTTTAGCAACGGTTGACCGTGTGGGATTGATATTGTTGATTAGCTCACAGATGACTTGAATGACAAGCTCTGGTTGATCATGAATTATCATATGGTCGCTCTTTTTGGCAACAATAAATTTGCTGTTTGTAGAGATGCTGAGCATCTCACGCTGCCCCATTTGCCAGCTTTGTTCGATTTGCTCATTCCCGCGCTTACTAATACCGAACTGAGTCAAATTTTGCTGGATGCCCCGGGCAATCACACGCACAGGAAGGTTTCCCAAATGCTGCCCACGTATGGCATTTTCGGTCGTGTTCGCCAAATCACCTTCCTCGGTAACAGACCGAAAGTATTTGGGTGAAGCGACAATACTCACAAACGATTTTCTATCCTGATGCTCAACACGACCAGTTAGCATAAAATTAGGAAACAGACGAAAAGCCCCCGACCTTTCTAGAAGAATGGATATTAACGGTGAGGGATTGACCTTAGGTCGTTCCTTGGCATAAATCTCACTTGTCCGGCGGGCGTCATTCTCAGGCCTAGCATCCACAAGGACCAATCCTGCTACCTCATCTCTGTACGTTTGTGCATACAGCCTTGAGTACATGCCCCCGAGAGAATGGCCTACAAGGATATAAGGAGGCTGGACATCTGTATTCTTTAAGGCAAGATGAAGCTCTCGAACGATGTTTTCACCGGTGCGTGGAGTAGCAGCCTCCTCGCTCCAGGCATAGCCTGCCCGGTCATAG
>NZ_CP151951.1:5352500-5603820 GCF_038592985.1 Paenibacillus sp. FSL R10-2782
GCACCTGCTCGGTAATACCGCTAATCAGCTTCGTGGGCATGTACGTGCGCTCGATAACATAGGGCTCGCCCTCTACAACACGCAGACGGATGACGTGATACACAGGAGAATTGGCATCAATAAATAGATGAGCCGCTACTTCCTCGGATGGAAATTGAACGTCAAAGGCTACAATTTTATTTTTGATTTCTTTTCCGCGCAGGAGGTTGGTTAAGCCCAGCATTTCGTTCACGACGACGTTAACAGGACCATTGTGAACCGATTTGACGATAAAGGTCCCGTGCCCTCTTTTACGATTCAACAGTCCTTCCATCACCAACGTATCCAATGCCCTCTTAATCGTCATCCGACTCACCTGAAACTCACTTGCCAGCGAGATTTCATCGGGAATCGGATCATCACCACTATAGGTTTTATCCATAATCCGCTGTTTGACTTCTTGCGCAATCCGTTGGTATTTATTCATCAGTCTACCACCTGTACTAAAAAATTGTTTTATGTCAGCATTTTACCAAAACATCGGTATTGCTGGTTCATTTTGTTCTGCAGGCGGGACATTAAGGTGTTACGGTATGAAGTAAGTATACCGAACATTATACTTTCTCACCAGCGGCATACGGCATAATCATTTTCGGTGATGAAGAAAAAAAAGGCGGTCCAGAGGACCACCTTAAAATCCGTTATTTTCGATCACCTGCTTGAACCAGTGCCCACTTTGTTTAACGGATCGTTTACCTCCGTCCTGAAGATCGACTGATACAAAGCCATAGCGGTTTTTATAGGCGTTCGACCAGGACCAGTTGTCCATAAACGTCCACAGGTGATAGCCCTTCACATTGGAGCCCTCCGAGATCGCCCGTTGAACCCATTTTAGATGCTCACGGATAAAATCAATGCGATAGTCATCACGGATCATACCCTGCTCATCCCTGAATTTTTCCTCACCCTGAACGCCCATCCCGTTTTCCGAGATAAAACATTCAATATTCCCATAATTCTGTCTGACATTGGTCAGGATATCGTAAATGCCCTTCTCATAGATCTCCCAGCCCCGCATCTCATTCATCTTGCGACCTGGCATCACATAATAATCAAAGTAGCGTTCCGGTACAAAAGGCGCGTCCGGGTTCGGCAGACTTTCGCGGGCCTTGACTCTGCGCGGCTGATAGTAGTTAATGCCCAGCAGGTCCACAGTGCCCAGACGTATAATTTCCCGATCCCCTTCTTCCGTGATGGGTAAAAATTCCTCCTGGCGTAGCAAGTCCACGAGCAAAGGATTAAATTCTCCCGTCACAGATGGGTCTAAAAAGGAACGGTTAAAGAACGCATCGCATATTTCAGCGGCCTGCACGTCTGCCGGATGCTGACTACGCGGATAGGTTGGCGTCAGGTTCAAAATAATGCCGATTTTGCCCTTGTAGCCTCCCTTTCTGTATGCCTGAATGGCACTGGCGCTCGATAACAGGGTATGATACCCCACCTGTACAGCTTTACGGAAATCCACTTCATTCGGATAGTGGAAATCGTATAGATAGCCGCCTTCCACCGGGACAATCGGCTCGTTATGCGTAAACCATTTGGCTACACGATCCCCGAATAACTCAAAGCAAGTGTTAGCGTAATCCACGTAAGCTTCGACCGTCTCTCGGTTCACCCAGCCTCCATTTTCCTGTAAAGCCATCGGCAAATCAAAATGATACAAATTCACAAACGGCTCAATACCCGCCTGATGCAACTCTTCAATGACGGAAGTATAGAATTGAACCGCCTGCTGGTTCATGGCACCTCTTCCCGCCGGAAACAGACGCGACCAGGAAATGGAGAACCGGAAAGAGTTGTGACCAAGCTCTTTCATGAGTGCAATATCCTCTTTGTAACGGGTATAGAAACGGGACGTATCCGCAGGACCGACCCCGTCGTAGAAACGGTTCGGCTCCTGCTCAAACCAATGGTCCCAAATGTTCGGCCCTTTGCCGTCTCCCTCCACGGTTCCTTCTGTCTGGGTAGCCGAAGCTGAGGAACCCCACCAGAAGTCGGATGGAAAACGGTATGAAACGGTTTGCTTCTCTGTATCTTTCATTTCGGTATGATTCACAGCTCTACTCCTCTCTCTTGTTCCATGAAACTGCTGCTGTCGTGGCAGAAGATTCACCTTACATTCCTATCGATTGATCCTTGCCTGCAATAGCTGCCTGGCCAACCTCCTCTTCCTGTTCTTTACGAACATTCATCCGGTCGATAATTTTCAGGAATGGGAACCAGATGACAAAGACGACAACCATATTAAACAGTTGCAGCAGTCCACCCGCCAGGGAACCCGTACCCATCATTCCGCTAAAGAACAATGGCATCGTCCAGGGAACCTGTATCCCATTCGGTGGAGGCACAATTCCGGTAGACATGGCAAAGTAAGTAATCAGCGTAACAATCATTGGTGAAATCACCCAAGGAACAAAAATCAATGGATTCATCACAATGGGCAGACCGAATATGACGGGTTCGTTAACATTGAACAAGCCCGGTCCAAGGGCCAGCTTACTGACCTGCTTCATTTGCTTGCTCTTGAGGAAGAATAGAATCGAGAGCACCACGGCCAGTGTCATACCTGTACCGCCGATGCCTACCGTATAAATATCAACGAATTGCTTCGTGATAATATGCGGTAATTCTGCTCCCTTGGAGTACGCTTCATAATTTTCCAGTGCCAGCGTGTTCCAGATCGGGTCCATAACCGAGTTGATAATAATTTGACCATGAAGCCCGAAGAACCATAAGAGCTGGACAAAGAAAACAGCAATCAAGGTAGGGATAATTCCACTGCCCAAATGTACCAGCGGTGCCTGAACGGCATGATAAATCAAGTCATGCAGATTATTGTGAAGCGTCAAAGTGACCACTACGTTGATGATTAAAAATATGCCCAGCGTAATACACGCAGGCAGCAATGCGGCAAAGGACTTGGCAACTGCTGGCGGAACGCCTGGAGGCATTTTAATAACAATCTTCTTCTGCGTCACCTTTCGGTAAATCTCAGCCGCGATAAAAGCGACGATCATCCCGAGGAACATGCCCTTGGCCCCGATCCGGTCGACAGGAATGACCCCGGCAATCGTGGCGCCGCTTTCTTGTGTCAGCACAAACGGAGTCAGCATCAGGAAGCTGGCCAAAGCGATCATGCCGCCAAATATCGGTTCGACCTTATAACTTCGGGATAGATAATATCCAATCCCGACGACCACGAACATAGTCATGATGTTCAGTGTTGCATTAGGCGCAATATTCAGCAGATTCTGAAAAGTCGTCAGATTGCCCTCGCCCATCCACCCTTTTAGAAACGGCAGATTAATAATAACAACGATAATGGAGCCAAAAACCGTTAATGGAAATGACAGCATAAATGCATCACGCAGTACAGTAAGATAGCGGTTGTTGTTCAGTTTACCGGCAATAGGTATTAAAATTTGGCTTAATTTTTCAAACAAAGCCTATTCCTCCCCGCGAAGTAACTTGCATCAGGTTTGTTGCAAAATTCTTATGTCCCGAATTTCACAAACTCTTGTGTACAGATTATAAATTTCTGGATTTGAAAAGCTCCAGCAGCTCTTGGACCAGATCCTTCATGGTAACCGTGGACATGAGATGATCCTCCGCATGCATCAGAAGGAGCGACAAAGGAGTTGGGGTTCCTCCGGCTTCATTCTTCACCATTTGAAAATGGATATCATGCGCAGCGCGCAAATCCTGCTTCGCCTGCTTAATAAGATCGTCTGCACCCTCCGTGTTCTCATTCCGGTATTCGCTCAGCGCCTGAATCACCTTACTGCGAGCGCTTCCACTATGCAGAATGAGTTGGAAACTAATTTGCTCTTCCGTCAGATCGGCTATATTGACTTTATCCATTTTTACGTTCCACCAGCTTCAAAGCCTGTTCATAGACTTTCTTGCCGTCCACCAGTCCGTACGCCATCATGTCGATCACTTCAACATGGATACCGTATTGAGCAGCTTCCTTTTGCAGCTGTCCTTTAAGAAAACTCATTTGCGGTCCGATCAATACCGCGTCCGCCTTAGCCATTTCTTCTGTCGCCTGATCTTGACCTACTGCCCAAATTTCAGCCTCGTCCCCAATGGACTTGGCATAATCCTGCATTTTGGTAACCAGCAAACTTGTAGACATACCCGAGCTGCAAGCCAGTAAAATATTCTTCATGATTGTTCCTTCCCTTCAAGGTCTGATTGAATGCTTACTACCAGAAAACGTTTACAGCGTAATTATAAATCCGCTTTTTTGATTTGTCTATACATTTAATTTATATGTATAGACTTTTTTTAAAATGACAATTCGTCCTGCTTTATTTTTAAAATGAATGCGTCGATCTCTTTTCTTAAATCTGTCAATAACTATCGGACTTCACAATAGTAGGACGAGGCTGTGTTTTGTCCATCTAAGCTCAGGCTGGATGTCATATGGACGAGAATGAAAGCGATGTATTATTAACAGAAATTAAGGATAAATAAACCAATTAAACCACATAATATGGATATAATTTTCTATGGACTCAACCGCTAACGAGTACAAGTATCCGTGCTGCTTGAGCTGGCTGTGAACCGTTCCCCGAAAAAGCTGGAGGGCATCACGCCGGTGATTACCGTAAAATAAAAATCCGCCCGCAACAGGGAATAAACTGTGGGCGGGCGGCTGAATAACCGTGCAGGACATTATATTCTGTTATGCTCTTAGAATCCGATGCGTCCTATCAGTTAAACGCCTGTCAGACGTACAAGGGATCCTTTTTCCAGATCTACATAATCAATTGTAAATGCATGGGTCCGCACGTTGGCTTTCAGAAGGGCACGATAGCTCCCTTTTTCCCATTGGATTTCCAACTGATCGGAATTTCCAGCTTCTATAATTTTGATTTCACCATCAAAAGCAGGATAGGAATTGCGGAATTTCATCAACTGAAACAATCGCTTCATAACGGGTCTTTCCAGGTTTTCAATGACTTCCTCCTGGGAATAGTAATGCCGATTAATGTTACGACCTACCTTCGTTTCTTCCAATAGCGCGATGTCATTTTCACCTGCCAGCAGTCCTACATAATAGACTTGGGGGATGCCCGGTGCAAAAAACTGAATGGCTCTTGCCAGTACATAGGCATCATCGTTGTTGCCAAGTGCTGAATAGTACGTGCAGTTGAGTTGATAGATATCCAGGTTATTATAGGCAGCCGTATTGTATACCCTTTTGATGTTAGCTCCCTTGGAGAACAAATTATTTTTGGTCTCTTCGATCTCTTCATCCGTCATTAAGTCCTTGGCATCCACTACTCCAATTCCATCATGAGTATCCAGCGTAGTAAATTGCTTTCTCGGACAGATGTTCAGCCAGTGAGTGAGACGCTCGCTATTACCGCTATACAGTGTGTGCAGCACTAGCATAGGCAGGGCAAAATCGTAAACCCAATGATCCTTTTCAGCAAGCTTCAACTGAATGGAGTAATGTTCATGAATCTCCGGCAGAACATCGACGCCGTAAGGCTTCAACATCTCCTGTGCTTCACCGAGCATGTCCCAAATTTCAGGCTCCACGAAAAAACAATTGGTTCCTCTTTTTTTGGTAGCATATGCAAAAGCATCAAGTCGGATGATCGAAGCGCCCTTTTCAGCCAGATGAATCAGGTTTTCTCTGACAAATTGCTGGGTCACGTCCGAGTGCAGATTAAGATCCACCTGTTCCTCATCAAAGGTACACCATACCTTTTCCGTCGTACCATCCCTAAACTCGACATCAATATAAGGCGCACGTGGCTTTCTTTTATAAATCAAATCCACTTCTTCCTGAGTAGGCTCTCCATTCGGCCAAAAATCCTTGTATCGGATAAACAAGTCGGCATACGGCGAAGCGTCTTTATGTTGGATAAAGTCCTGAAAATACGCCGAGCTGCGGGAGATATGATTAATCATAAAATCAAACATGAGGTAAAAATCCTGAGACAGCCGTTCAATATCCTCCCAGTCACCAAAGGGTGCATCAACGCTCTCATAGGTCATCGGAGCAAAGCCACGGTCTGCCGAAGACGGATAAAAAGGAAGCAAATGGACGCCACCGATCACCTGTTTAAAATGGTCGTTCAGCAGTTCTCCCAGCTCTTTCAAATTCTTCCCCATGCTGTCTGCATAAGTGATCAGCATAATTTCATTTTTGATGGACATGATGGTTTCTCCCCTGTTCTCCCGCTGTGGGATATCTATTATTTAGCGTTCTTTTCAAAAAAATCTAACGTATTTCTGAACAACTGTTCCCGATGAGGTACATTTCCCCATGAATGGTCGGCACCTTCAATGATCTGAATGCCAATGGGCTGTGAATAGGCTTGTTCATATTGATAGGCATATTGGATAGGCGCTATAAAGTCCTGATCTCCATGTATAATGGCGACATTCCCTTTAAAACTTGAGGCTCTGGTGTAAATATCCAAGCTGGCTACGTCCTCAATGAATCCCGGTCCAAGACGTAAACTGTTGAAATCAAAGTACCCTTGCTGATCCATAGACGAAATGGATTGTCCCTGAATCGTTTTGTTGTTATTGATTTCGTCGGTTACGGTTGCCGCAGGGGACCACATACATAAAGAGTGAATGTCTTTAGACAAATCACCAGCTACTATACTGGCAACTACACTCCCTAAGCTCATACCCATTAGACTGACACGGGAGGGGTCCACAAATTCCAACTGTCGGACAAAGTTAACGATGGCCTTTCCCTCTTCCACCTCTCTAGAAATGGTCACGTCGTAAAAATCTCCCTCGCTTTCGCCATGCCCTCCAAAATCAAACCGCACAGCTGCAATCCCTTGCTTTTCAAGAAGGCGTGAAATTTGAACAAATGAGTAAAAGTATTCGATCCGGTTAGCCCCGAATCCATGAAACATAATGACCGTAGGGTATTTGCCGCCCTTGAGGGTCTCAGGAATATGAGCTGTCCCTCTTAGCGTCAACCCATGAACAGAAGTTTCAATATATTGTAATGACATGACAGCCACCTCAATCTCAAATTTTTTTGAATATGAATATGTTAAGTTACTGAGCCGCTCTTCTTTCAGTCAGCTCTGCACGCATTTGGCTTTGGACAAAGTCAATCCGGTACATATAAATGAAGAGCATACATATCGCAAATGCAATCGCAGGAATCCAGACAAAATTAGTTGTAATGGCCTGCAATGCAGATTCTGTCTGCACCATGTTAGCTACAAACCCTCCCTTAGCCAGAATTTTGGATGTTAAGGCTCCTGCAATCCCTGCGCCAAACTGAATTCCGATCGTTCCGGCTGCCGTTAACAGACCTTGAGCTCTGACACCAAACTTCCATTCTCCAAAATCGACGGTATCGGCAAACATAACAAAAACCGTACTTTGCGCAGCCCCCAAACCAAACGATCCCAGAGCAACACCAAACAGTGTAAGAGCAACAGAAGGCTCCATCGAACCCATCCACATCACAATCTGTCCCAGAATACTGATCAGCAACCCGATCAAAACCAGATTTCGGTTCTTCATTTTCTTCACAATAAATGGAACTAGCAACATACCGATGATCATGGCACCTGCATTAATCCCATTGGCAAGCGAGCTCATTCCTTCGTTTCCCATATTGTATTTAAAGAAGAATATCATGGTAGATCCTTTGGCCACCACGCCGATAAAGATCACAAAATTAGTCAGTGCAAGCATCCACCATGGAAAATTGGGCAAGAGCGCCTTAATGCTGTCTCGGAAAGGAACCGGTTTACCCTGATCATATTGAACACGCTCTCTCGTATTCCTAAACGTTAATAGAAACATAATTACGGATAACACGGAGAATATCCCCATGGTGAATATAAATCCTTTTTGGTTCGTCCCCCCTCCAAAAAAAATGACCAATGGAAGAGCAACCACACCTGATACCAACACACCAATCTGTCCACCGATATTACGAAACATATTGGCCGAGCTTCTTTCCAGTGGATTCGCAGTGAGACTCGGTAGCATCGCCGAAATAGGTACATTGATACCTGCAAAGATAATGTTCAGTAAAATGTAGGTAATATAGGCATAAGCCAGTTTATAAGAATCATCGAAATAACCTACAGCAAAAGACAGCACCGTGATCATCCCGAATGGAATTGCCAACCATAGAAACCAGGGCCGTGCTTTACCATACTTTGAATTGGTTCTATCAATGAGAATCCCGAAGATCGGACTGGCAAAGGCATCGAGTACACGGACAATTAAAAACAACAGACCGACAGATTCGAGACTTAGTCCTGCAACATCGGTGTAGTAAAACATGAGATATGTTGAAACAACAGTGAATACCAAATTGTAAGCGGTATCACTCATTCCATAGCTTAACTTCTCTTTGAGGCTTAACTTATTGCTCATCTTCTTCGTCCCCTTATGTGAGATTCACGTTGCAAGTAAAGCGTTTTCAGAAAACGTTCTATAATAATTTATATTATATACTAAAGGATTGACATGTCAAACGATTGACATAATTTTTTTCAAAAAAATAAATGACCGTTACCCAACAAAAGAAATAGGGGAACGGCCATCATTCTAGGTTGTCTGCCCAAGGATCAAATGAACAGGGAGCAGCGGATTTAAGTCCCCCGTGTAATCCTGTCCATTAATTCGTTTGTTCAAAATTTCTACAGCTTGCCGGGCCATTTGCTGAATGGGCTGACGAATGGTGGTTAACTGTGGCATAAAGGCTTGGGCCGTCTCTGTCCCATCATATCCAACAACTTTCAACGTTTCCGGCACACGTCTACCTGTCTTCAAGGCTTCAAAATAAACGTTTGCCGCCAAGATATCATCACTCGCAAAAATACCATCCACATCTGGATGCTCACTAAAAATCTGATGAATGATTTGTTTATATAATTCTTGATCAAAAGACCTTGGGACTTCGTAAAAAATGGACTCCAACCCGTGATTCTCCATCGTTTTTTGGTAGGCCTCCAAACGCAAATGTGTATCGGTTTGCAGCATATACGGCCCATTGATATGAATGATTTTTTGACAGCCTTTATGAATTAAATGTTCCGTTGCCAGCTTCCCACCCAAATAATTATCCGAAGAAACGACAACCGCCTCTTCAGAAATATACTGGTCAATGGAGACAATCGGGAATGAAGAGTTTACTCGATCAAATACCCCCCTGTTATGACTGCCGACAATAATTCCATCCACTTGGTTCCGCAGCAGCATACTCAAATAATTGGCTTCCTTCTCTGCACTTTTCAAACTGTTGCACAAAAAAACTTTATACCCCAGTTCCTCGCAAGCGAGTTCAATATGAAATATTAACTCGGCATAAAAGGGGTTACTCACCGTTGGGAAAATCAATCCTATAATGTTGCTTTGTTTGGATAATAGCGATCTGGCCATTTCGTTCGGTACATAGTTCAGCTCTTTCATAGCGTCGTATACTAACGAACGTGTTTTTTCACTGATATATCCCCTGTTATTCATAACTCTGGAAACCGTCGTTGGAGAAACACCCGCACGCTTTGCTACATCTTCTATTTTTGGTTTCAATGGATTAGCCTCCGTAAGCATAAGAAAATTCTAGGGTTATTTTATGGTTCTCAAATATTCACATGCCATAATTCTAACGAAAGTTTGAAAATGTCTCCACTTAATTATTTTTATATCCCGAGGGTCCACAGACGGGGAATAACGGAATTGTGAAACGCATCTTATTACCTACGATCCATACGGGAAGGATTCATCAAAGGCCGCTGTATGAATACGAACGTAGAAACTGTGCGGGCAGGCAGGTATTCTTCGAAAAAAGAGAGAACTGTATATCGTCAGGTTTGGAAAAAAATGAAATAGACTGGCAGCTATATGCGCTGCTGGCGGTGATGCTCCATGAGCTGACCTCCTCCCGCATTCAGAAGATATCGCAAACCATTTTATATCTTCCACATTTTATTTCCTAGGTTATTATTAGCGGCATCATCTATCAGGTGTTTGCCACGCACTACGGTATCGTCAATCTGCTCCACTGGAATTAGAAATCTCACAAAACGAAGGAGTGTGTTTATCATGTGGAAAAAAGGAAGCAAAGCAGTAGCAGCGGTTATCATTCTGGGGGCGACCCTGATCGCACCCGCTGTGGCTCCATCCAAGGCAGCAGCAGCGGGTCTGAGCGCATTCGAGCAATCCAGACTTGCGGAATACTGGTCGCCTGTACTGTATCAGGATGTAGGAAACAACCCCGAGGGGGATATTCCGATTCCTGTAAACTTTGACGGCGACTGGTCAGGGCTAAACAACTGGGATAATATCGGCAAGTATGCCAAAGGCAGCAGTTTACCCTTGAAGCCAAGCGTGTATTGGTCGGTCGTGGAATCAGATACCCACTATTTCATCGGCTATGATCTGTTCTACGCTACACATGATCCACGAGGGACGCTGGGCGATCATGAAAATGACATGGAAGGCATGATGTTCACGATCCGCAAGCCAGGCACAGCCAAAAAAGACGGCACCAAGGTGACCAATCCGAACGGCGAGCTGGAATTGGCTTTGATGCCGAGACACGCCAAGCTGGGCATGTATGGCCCTGCCAACAAGGCGGTTCAGTATGATCCGGGAATGAGTTCAGTTTACTATGACAGCAACTTCACCACCGAAACGAGCGCCTCCGGCACTCATCCCTTGGTATACAGTGCGCAAAATGACGAGTCCTTCCTCGAATCGGACGGTGATTTCGGACACGCGCTCAAGCCTTACAACGGCAAAGGCGCCAAAGGCAAATCCGGCTACGTCTTTCAGGCCGGAACTCCGGTGAATCTCAACGCCTCCGGTGGACAGCTATGGGACTCCAAAATCGGTAATTTTGACGATAGCAAGCGTATGGGGTACGAACTGATCCCGCTGGAAACCTCGCTGTGGCCACTGCGGAACGATTTTACGCTGGACCTGTGGAGCAGCTACGGCACGTTCAAGGGCGACAATGGCCGCGCCAACGCCGCTAATGCGCCATGGGGCTGGAGCTTCGAGAACTACCGTGATTTGGGATCAGGTCGGATGCTGTATGATCCTGCCTACCTGGTGGACAAGCTCTTTGACGGATTGGGTGAATTTTCGTTGACCTACCGCACTAATCCGTACAGCGCACAATGAATGAATATGTCATTCTATCCTACCATGTGGTAATTACGATCTGCTGGATCGTTTGATTATGGAGTTGGAGACAGAAGGCTTGCGGGTAACGGAGATCAAGGTGTCATATGAGTTTATGCGTAACGGCAATTCGCTGCCGAGCATCCGAAAAACTTAGCTGCAAAATTTAGATAGGAAAGGGAACAAGCGTTGACTTGCTCCCTTTCTGTTTTTTTGAGATAACTCAGGATGCATCATAATGGGAAGTAAATCTTTTTCGATCTAAAAATTAGAAATATTTAGAATTGTAAGAAACATTCTTACATATCATTCGTCTATATTATGGTAAATCAACTTGCAAAGGAGCTTATGCATGTTAAAAAAGTTTGGATTAGCAATATTGATTCTATGTACCAGCGTTACAGTTTCGGGAACGGGGTGGGCTGCTCCCAGTAGTAGTTCAACAGCCATTGAAGTTTCTAAAACATCGCTGGATTACAACGTTGCTCGGCCCGAAAGCGATGGCGCTTTTCATGATGGCTTATTAGCCGCTGAAACATCCGCTGGAAATCTTGTGTTTTACAATACCAAAGGGGAAAAAGCGTTCTCTCTCCCCGCCGAGCTTAAACCCATTGGTGATTTTCATGAGCAACGAGCCGTCGTGAAAAATACAAAAACCAATCTCTATGGGTACATGAATACCAAAGGAACAGTGGTCATTCCTTGCCAATACACCGAAGCTAGTTCATTTAGCGAAGGAAAGGCCAAGATCACCATAGCCTCCACCAAAGAAAATGCCATTATTGATCGTACAGGAACAATCCTTACTCCATTGAAAGAAAATGTTGAAACAGAATATCTATTATCGGACGGTCTGGCGCTTGCCTACGCCCCCAACACAGGCAAGATCGGTTTTGTTAATGCTTCTGGTCAATTAGCGATCCCCTATAAATACAAATATAGTCGCAGTTTCTCGGATGGCTTGGCTATTGTGCAGAATAGCAAGGGGCTGTACGGATATATAAATACCTCAGGACAGGAGGTTATTCCTCTTCAATATAAATCGGGAGGAGACTTCTCGGAAGGGCTGGCTCCTGTACAAAATGCCAAGGGAAAATGGGGCTACATTAATAAACAGGGGAAAGCCGTTACTCCCTTTAAATTTTCCGATGCCCAGGATTTCAGTGAAGGCTTGGCGAGTGTAAAAAATGCGAAAAACGAGGTCGGATTTATTGATAAAAGCGGAGCATTGGTCATTCAATATCAACAAAAATATGATGTTACGTTCCCGTTCAAGGAAGGTATTGCTTTAGTGGGTAAACAAGCAAATTCATCCGTCTCAGACGGAAAATTCGGTTACATCAATCGTCAAGGCCAGTTGCTGACCAAGCTTGAGTACAGGGCGGAATCCTCCTCCTTCTCCAATGGCTATGCTGTTGCTTTTATCAAGCCAGGCAAAGCGTTCATTATATCCAAACGTTCCGTTTCAAAATAAAAAAAAGAGCTCGGAGGCAGATCCATTCGATCTGCCTCCGAGCTCTTTAGATTGCCAATATTTCAAAGAAATCAATCGTGCGTGTAGAATTTCACTCCAGGCAGATCTGCTGCCACCCATGAGTAGTTAATAGTATTACTGTTGTAATTTTTGGTCCCCGCCTGAGCAATTTGTACCTCTTTTAAGATCGTAATTGATGAACCCTTCGGTCTGACAACGACGACATGACCATGCCCGTCCGCCTTTTTGATCCCGATGGTAGGGTAGCCGAGGTTGGCTCTTTTTTGAGCATCCAGAAAGGTTACGGAGTACCATCCTGGCGTATTGTTACCGGATAAAGCATCAGCCATCTGATTGGCCAAGCCACTTGGTAAGTCAGCCGACATAGCCGCCATCACATCTTGCGCAAAAATATTACACTTCGTTCCACCTACCGGCGAATACTTTTTGTTCGTTTCTACCTTAAAACCGTCAATTACAGATGCATAGGTGCTTGCACTTCTAGCCATTTTGAATTTCCCCCTGTATATAAGTTGTAGAGGAAACGATGGAGTCGCCTGGACATCTGAATGGCTCCACATTCAAAGGATGTTGGCCTCAATTCCCTCTCAACATTTTAGGTGGATTCCGGCTTTATTTAACAACGTAATACATAAAAGATAATTAAGTTAAAATTAAGCTGCTGTTTTCTCTTGGATAAGATTAAGCATTTATAATGAGGAGAACATAAGGAGAGTAGCAGTTGAGATAAAGGAGAGTGCGAGAAGTGAAAAAATGGCTTAAAAGATTAGGGAAGACGGTTATGTTCGGGTTTCTGGCCATTTTGGTTCTTCTGGCATCAGGTGTGATATATGAACAGGTAAGCACTCGGCAGGATCTGAAATCTTATACCCCCAGCGGAAAGCTATACAATGTGAATGGGCATAATATGCATTTATATACCGGAGGACAAGGGAAAGTAACGGTTGTATTCGCTTCCGGGTGGGGCACGGCCAATCCGTATGTTGATTTTTCCCCACTGTACGATAAGCTTGCACCATATGTTAAATTTGCAGTTTATGACCGGTTCGGCTATGGGTATAGTGATACGACGGACAAGAAGCGTGACATTGATACCATAACGAATGAAATACACGAATTGCTGCAGGT
Source organism: Paenibacillus sp. FSL R10-2782 (assembly GCF_038592985.1). Lineage (NCBI taxonomy): Bacteria > Bacillati > Bacillota > Bacilli > Caryophanales > Paenibacillaceae > Paenibacillus > Paenibacillus sp. FSL R10-2782. The sequence continues at coordinate 5,366,305 of NZ_CP151951.1, forward strand.
CTCTGGTCAAAAGCCACCTTACCTGCTTGCAGCACATTCACTAGGCTCCCTCGAAACGCTCCGGTTTGCGCAGAAATACCCGGACGAGGTACAAGGCATCGTGATGTTGGATAGCGGAAGCCCCGAATATTACTATGCTGATGCTGAGGAGCCAGTACGCGGCGGCTTTATCAATCAGTTGCTTATAAAAACAGGCGTAATTCGGATGCTTTTTCACTCTGACAGTATTATCGAAAACTCACGTGCAACTCGCAACGGCTTGAAGTTCGTACCGGATGATTTGAAGGAGATTGACCTGACAGCCTCATTGCTTAAGCTTGAAAATCCCAATATAGAGGACGAGCTGCGTCAATCGCGGGCGAATGCAAAGGTCGTATTGGATAACAAACAGCCCTTCCATTTCCCACTTACCGTGCTGACATCCGATTACTTAGGGGTTCCCAATGACGCCTGGAGCAAGTACGAAAAGGAATTTACTTCTTGGTCCCTGCAATCCAAGCAATTAGTGATTAAGAATACCGAGCATTATATTCATCAATACCGCCCTGATCTCGTTGCAGATGAAATATTGGCCTTGGCCAAGCGGTAGGCTGAAACTTGCCGTTACAGGCAGTGAGGTGAGCCTGTTCACATAGAACGACCCTGCGTGTCTTGGTTTTCTCAAGATATACAGGGTCGTTTGTGCTTTGAACCTCGATAGTTCTCCAGCTTTACACATCCATAATTCACAAAAAGTAATTACTTGAAAAGTATATATAATACATCCATAAGATGGTATAATATCTCCCAGAATAGCTTTATATTTTAGCATCGGATTGTCCCAAGAAATATCTTTATAGATCAGTATCTAACGGACTACATAAAACGTTACGTTAAAGGGTTGTTACAATTTGGAACCTACAACCACGATACGCACAGAACTGGAAAATTTCATGAAACAGAATGGGTTCAACATTACCCAATTCGGTCTGGTGGCAGACATCAATCCAGGCACAATAAGCGGGATCGTCACAGGCAACCGTGCACTCTCCGTTCATCAGTTAGATCGCATTACAGATACGTTAGGCCACTCCAAAGGGCATTTTTACAAGAATTATATTGAGGAATTTTTGAGTTCAACAACCCCTAACATCCGTAGAGTCAGACCCCTTTTGTACAATTGCGCGGAGTTGGACATGCTGGATTGTATTGAGCAGGTCGTCAGCTTGCTCATGGAAAAGCTGGCATACGCCGATGCCCTGTTTACCATAGCTGAGGACTTTTTCCAACAAGGGAAGTTTGCAGCGTCCATCATCCTGTATGAGAGCATAGCCGTCGGTGAGAAAAAGCAGCACTCTGAGCGACTAGCCCTTTGTCAGTACCGCATTTTTATGGCGAAGCAAGGGGACGACCAGGCACTCAATCTCGAAGCTGCCACTCAATTTGAGTTTTTTATTGAAAGATTGGATGAGATAAACCAACTCGATGCGCTAAAAGATTTAGCCAATACATATCTTTCGACGCGAAAGTGGGACAAGTTGGATAAATGGGCTCATCAATTGGAACGCAAAGCCAAAATTCAATATCGTTTGACCTACCATCAAGAGCGAAAGAAAAAAACAAACCCGAAGAGACCGAGCAGACCGTTATTTTATTATTTGTCCTATTCTAATTTGCTTCATGCAATTGTTTGTCAAGAGCGTAAGGACTACGAGCAGGCACTAAAGTATATTCATACTTATGAAGATGTAAGTTGGGTAAAGGAAACAAGTTCGGAAGCTAAGCGTTGGAAGCAACTGTTCCAAGAGTGGGCAGAGGCTAACTCTTATGCCAATAAACTTTTATCTGGAGATACAAGTGTAATTCCTGATTACCTGGCATATAGCAAGTTAGATAAAGATGAGCTTCCTATCACTTTGTGCAACATTGTTGAAGCCGCTAACCAATATCATATTAATGTAGACGATATACTTCAAGAATTTGAATTGGAAATAACGGAATATATTCAACAGCGACCTGACAGCATCTATATCCCACAAAAAGTATTTGACCAGCTCGTTTTATTTTTGCATGAACTGGCAAAGTATTATTTAGTAAATGAAAATTATGCATGCGGGTTTAATTATTTGATCATATGTTTGGAAAAATCTGCTACAATAAATAATGAAACTTTCGTCATTAAGTGTGTAGGTTTATTTGAAGACTTCAAATGGCATGTAACGATTGAAACAGAAACAGCATACCAAAATATTATTAAAAAGGTGTGTGAAAAAGCGTGATCAAAAAATTAATCGTGCTATTCGTGATAACTAGCTTCTTGCTATTATTGGTCGTTCCAGCTCAAAGTCATGAGATTGTTTTTAAACCGAACAGTCATCATGGCGGCGGGGCATAGTATCACACATCTTGAAATTATTTTGAGCAATTTAAGGCTACTCTGTTAGTGACAATAGTGATCATTCCAATACAGCATCTAGAAAATGGATCTACTTACAAACTATTTGACCAACATGGTGGGGTTTGAAGATTTCATTAAAACGATTTCTCCCGTAAAATCAGCTCCTAGAGCTGGTTTTTTCTTTTGAGGATTTGCAAAGTAAGAGAATATACATCTTTAGATTAAAAACAGTCTAAACCCCTTATAGTAGAGGTTTAGACTGCTTTACAAAAAAATTAAAACTATATCAGGACTTGGTATTCAGAGTTTCGCAGCAGAATACTCATATTAAGGAGCTTCATACTTGGAAGTAGATCTTTCTCGATCTTTAACAATCTCGTTTTTATAGGCATCTTGATACGTTTTATACTCCTCTGTTTTGGTTAGTTCATTAGCAATGCTCTCTTCACTAATTGGCTGAATACTTTTTTTCGAAAAGAAATCTGTTTTTACCTCTATGTTAGAATTAGGGCCTGATACGAGCAAGGAACCATCCTGCTCTGCGGTCGCAGTGAACACATATACCTTTCCTTTTTGTGGTAGGGAATCATCTTCAAATAAGAAATATTCGCTCTTATCATCATTCAGTCCCCCAAATTTTTGAATAGGAATGGAAACATCCTTCTTTAGATTACCCTTTATATTATCAAGCACTTTAACGGAATAATTCGTATAGGGCATCGTCAATACTTTGGGGCCATCCTCCGTTTCTTTCGTGACAGGGAATTTATAATCTGTTCCCGTCATTTCTTCTACGAGGCCTACAAACGCATAGTCAGCATAACCTACAACCTCTTTGGGATTATTTATATCTATAACAAATGATGCTTGTGTATAGCTAGTTGGAATTTCGCCAGACTTCTTTATATTCTTGTCTATTTTAGGATTTGAACAGCCAGAAGCCAGTATTGCAACCGTAGTGAAAATGGACAAGAACATAAATGCTTTCTTCATGCTAATTCTCATTGGTTGTACCCCCCCTTAATTAGTATCTTTTATAAGCAAGATCGGGTGTACTACGCAAAATTAAAAAAGTCGAATGCCTTCAAGCAATCGACTGGGCGAAATCAAAAAAATACTGTAGCTTCAAAAAAATTAATCTATCAGCTTAACTTTAAAACTTGCATTAGGACTTGCTGTATAAGGATTATCATTAGGCAAGGGCGAAAATGGATTAGTCAGCATGAATAAAATCATGACTTTTCCATTCTTCTTATGGTCTATAGATACAGTGATTTTTTTGTTCTCTCCTTTAGCGAGTTTATCATAAATATTTTGATTTCCATTTATATTTACTTGCTCCCAATCGACTAGCGATACAATATAAAAATCAATTGACTCCTCCGATAAGTTGCCGTATAGAACGTTGAATCTTAGATTATCCTCCTCCGTTTGTAACAAGGCTTTATAAGCATCACCTTGCTTACCTACAAAAATACCATCTATACGCGCTTCTTTTAATTTTTCACTATGCACTTGTTGAGGCCGCTCCATAGGGATTTTCTCCAAGTTCTTAAACAAATTTACTCGAATATTATATGTTTGAGATAGAGAATCGGCCTTTGCTAAGGTGCTGCTATCTGTCACAACTTCATCTGGATTTTTGAGAATGATAAAATTTGTCGCATGGAATCCGTCTGTGATACCTTCTATTTTCACAGGAATTGTCTCACTTTGATTTTTAGCTAAAGTAAAGCGAAAGTACCGCATATCATTATCATGTATTTTAAAGTTTCTTTGCTTTCCATTATCAAAAACAAGTAATATAAATGTCTTCTCCTGATTAGTCTTATTCGCAAATATAATACTTTTTTCAAAAATTTCATCTTTTATATGAAATGAACGCTTGGCTTCTATGGTGGAATTGCTATTGTAAAGTCCTAAGGAGTAGCCCTGCTCCGTCTTTTCATTAGGTACTATGTTCTGCTCAATACTTGAATTCGTATCGTTGCTACAGCCTACAAACAAGATAAATAACAAAAATATACATAACTTTTTCAGTTTTAAGCCTCCCTAAGATCAAAATTCAAAGTGTAAGATATACATTTGAATCCTACTTTTCGCATCCCCAAAAAGAGAGGTTTTTACCTTCTCCATGGTAAATCAGAAGCCGAAATCCAACAAGGCGTGAAGGACTATTTTTTATCTTTTTCACTTAAGCTCATCTTTTGTTTTTATCGTTCTACCAGCAACTAATACATATTGAAGAGGATCTTTTATAGTGAGAAATGAAATGCTTCGAGAAACCGAGCTTCCCTTTTCAATCTTTGGACGCTTTCTATCGGGAATATCTACGGAAGCCTGATCAGCATCCATGTTAAGCGTTTGATTAAAGACAAATATTTCGTGTAAATCCTCCTTGCCTTCCTTAATCGCAGAACCTGAACGGTTCAAAGCACTTACAGTTAAATTACCCTCTAGTTCTCCTGAGGAATTTGTCTTGGCTATTATTTTAAAATCACGAACGTCTAAAATAGAATTGTTATCTAATATATTGTTTCTCCCCCAATCCAATTCAGTGACATGTTGAAGAACCTTACTTTGGTTAAAAGATTCATTTTGCAAAACAACCTTATTATTTTTATATTCAAATGGAATATCCATAGCTCTTAGTAATACACCAAGTGGAATGATAAAAGAATTCTGCTTCAGTTCAGGATTAGGTATCCATTTGTACAGTCTCACCGTTCAATTCATACATATCCTTACCTTTGTAAAACACAATCTTGTCTTTTTTCCAGTTGATAATAGCTTCCTGTGACTTCAAATTGTATTCAACTTTAGCACCAAGAAGTTCAGACACAGAACGAAGGGGAGCCATTAAACGATTTTCTTTATTTGTATATGGGCCCACGGGAGCGCTGTACAGGACATCATAATCGTTTACTTTAAGTAAAGATGTTCCGCTAAAGTTCAAAGAATAATCGGTTTGAGCTGCATTAACTACAGGAGATGTACTGAACAGAGTAAATGCAAGTAAAGTGAAGGATAACTGAGTTGTCCTAAATATACACATAAATAGAGGGTCCAAGTTTAACCTCCTTCTTTTAATCGCTTAATCGCTGCCACCAATTGCCTAAAGATACAATATAAAAATCAAATGGGTTCTTCCTTTAATAAGTTACCGTATAATTCATTCTTGAACTTTAGATTAAAAGCAGTCTAAATCCCTTATAGTAGAGGTTTAGACTGCTTCACAAAAATTTATATCAGAAATTGGTATTTAGAGTTTCGCAGCAGAATGCTCATATTAAGGAGCTTCATACTTGGAAATAAATCTTTCTCGATCTTTAACAATCTCATTTTTATAGGCATCTTGATACGTTTTATACTCCTCTGTCTTGGTTAGTTCATTAGCAATGCTCTCTTCACTAAGCGCCTGGATACTGTTTTTCGAAAAAACATCTGTTTTTACCTCTATGTTAGAATTAGGGCCTGATACTAACATAGAACCATCGGGCCGTGCGTTAGCAGTGAATACATAAATTTTTCCTTCCTGTGGAAGAAGATCGTCTTCATTTAAGAAATATTCGCTCTTATCATCACTCAGACCTCCGTTTTTTTGAATTGGAATGGAAACATCCTTCTTTAAATTACCTTTTATATTATCAAGCACTCTAACCGAATAATTCGTATAGGGCATCGTCAATACTTTGGGGCCATCCTCCGTTTCTTTCGTGACAGGAAATTTATACTCCGTTCCCGTCATTTCTTCTACGAGGCCTACAAATGCATAGTCAGCATAACCTACAACCTCTTTGGGGTTATTTATATCTATAACAAATGATGCTTGTATATAGCTAGTTGGAATTTCGCCAGATTTCGTTATATTCTTGTCTATCTTAGGATTTGAACAGCCAGAAGCCAGTATTGCAACCGTAGTGAAAATGGACAAGATCATAAATGCTTTCTTCATGCTAGTTTTCATTGGTTGTACCTCCTTAATTAGTATCTTTTATAAGCAAGATCGTATGAAGCTTTATCATTAGCGCTGAGCCTTGTTATAGACGTAACATACGCATACATTAAATCATTACTTGTATTATGTTCCAACCCAAGAGCATGACCAAGCTCATGAGTGGCAACATTTTGTTTCTCAGCAGAACTCAACTGGTTCATTCGATATTGATTGAATGTCATCCTACCTGATGGATAGGTTAGAGCAGCATAGTTATCTATATCGTAATAATCGGACAAAGTAACATCTTCAATAGTTGATGCATAGTCCGGTCTAATAATGCCAAATTTATAATTTTCCCAGGTATTTACCCCGGCATTAAATGAAGTTTGATAAGCTGTACTTCCTCCCCATTCTAGGTGCTTAGTAGAATCAACTAAATCCCACGACAATAAGGATGTGGTAGCAGCAGAGGCTTGCAAAGAAAAAAACAATGAACTGTGTAATGATAAAATAGTAAGTGCAGCAATTGTAACGATTTTTTTAGTCATAACTTTATGGATATTCCCCTTCTTCATTCTATATCCTCCCTAAATTTTAATATAATTTTAAAACAAATTGATAAAATTCCATTCCTCTAATTTTCTATAAAAGGACACCTCCTTTTATGATGTGCTCCCCATTAAGATGCATGAGGTTTGCACACAGCCCTTTGAGTCCCTCTATTCATTAGACACTCACTGTTGCAGTTCTAAGGTGAAAGGAGAGAACTAAATCGCCCCACGCCCCAAACTATAGCAACAAACCCTCTTTATGTCATTGACTATAAAACTATGAAAATTCCAAAATTTATGATATGTTTATGTATCCTTTTTTATGCTCTATCGTCCATATGAACGAATCCAGGTAGTTCCATCCAAGCTTGATGCAACAAGTTTTTTATAATAATTTGACCTTAAAAGAGTACTCGTACTTTGGGTTATAGTCAGTAATCTTTAAAAATATTAATTCAGAAAAATCTGAGTGTTCTTTCAGTGATTTGTGGATTTGGTAAGTCCAAATCGTCGGTTCACCAGATATTTTTCATAACTAAACTCTCGTATATTCAACTCATCAAGTTATAAGAAACCGATTTTTTCAGAAAATACCTCCATCCTGTTAACTTCGTATCCGAAATACCTAAGTTTTTTCACTCATCACAGGTGACCCTAGTAGGGGATAAAATGATTGTTTGAAAAGGATATGTTTTAATCTATACAAACACCAAGATTAGAATAGATATCCTCATGCACTTTCATATTTCCCAAAAATACACATGGCATCCTAAAATAAGTACCAACTGAGGAGGGATGTATGATGGAAAGTGAGGTAACTTTGCAACAGCGATTGGAGAACAATCGACAACGACTCTATGATTTGCAAGAAAAATATGGACTAAGCCATATTGATGTACTCAGGCAATCTATGGTTTTGGACGAGCTGATCAATCAATATAATCGGATATACTATACAAAATTAAAAAAGCCGATTGCTTGAAAGCAATCGACTGGACGAGAAACTTGTGGTGGGTCGCTCGCCCTTTTATTGTAACATACATGCCAAATCATCTGATTGCCAGCTTTATCGTTTATTTTTCAGTTCATTCATACAGAAGATACAGATCCAAGTACTTTTAAAATATGTAATATGTTGGAGATTTCCACATAAAATACAGGCCTCCCCCGCGTATCGTCGCATAATCAAGCCACTATCCGTCATCCAAAATTCCATGACTGTGTGCTTTCCAATCCCTAGACGCCTCCTTATATCCACAGGGATGACAATCCGACCTAAGCTATCCAAGTCCCTGACCATTCCTACACGATCCAAGAAAAAACCTCCTTATTCAAAAGACTCAATACACCCAAAATAGGCATACATGCTTTGGATAAAGAAATATTTATCATCACATGGCGTGAATTGGAAAAGAAACGGTACCTGCTGAAGAAGTTACATCGGCAGTAGTATAGGCTTCGTAATAATCAGATAATGTAACCTCTTCAACAGGAGATACACGGTCTGGTCTAATAATACCCCATTTATAATTTTGCTCAGTTCGCCATTTGTAATGTAAATTGAAAAACCTCGAAAATAAACGGCGTACCCGCAATTACAAGAGCTTCTTCCAATTCAACAGTCAATGTGGTACTACTTATCTGGTACAACCTGCTTTCCTGCAGTACCCCATTAATATACAAATTCGTGTAACTGTTCGCACCCAATTTTGGAAGCTGACTTACCATCTTTCCATCATCATTCGTAAACTGGGAAATAGGGATTTGAACCGTACCCGTCAGATCTGAATCGGCAAAATAGAAATATCGCTGTACCTCAGGCACAACCGTGATCTCATCCAAATTAAGCGGTGGTCCCTGCTCTCCCTGTGGCCCAGCCTCTCCTTGCAAGCCTTGAATCCCTGGAACCCCCTGAAGACCCTGTTCACCTTGGGGGCCTATAGCGCCCGCCTGGCCCCGGGGTCCAACACTACCCGGAATGCCCTGGGGCCCTGCCGGACCTTGTATGCCTTGATGCCCAGCATTACCATCGGCCCCCCTTAATCCCTGCGCCCCTTGAACTGCTCCTCCTGATTTTCCTTGAGGCTCCTGTTCGACTCGCAGTCTTCGTTGACCTTTGAATTTCATAAAACAGATTTTTTTACTTGATAAACCTGAGGGCACCCGCTCAGCGTGCAAATGATGTCTATAAGCGCATGTTCTCCCTCTTCTTCTGCCCTGTCTATAAATACGTTTATTTCTCTTTTTGTTACAAACGCAGCTCGTTCCTGTACGATAAATGGGCGTACAACGCAATGATCTCATCTTTCGATCTCTTTCTTTCTTTGCTATCCTTGTCACCTTGGTCAAGCGATATCTTTTACGCAACAATAAATTTCCCAATACTGACACCTCCATAATTAAGTACAGTTTCATTATCTTATGGAATCTAAACGAACCTGATTGGACAGATGACCTCCTTAAATTTTTCCCCAAAAAACATCAATTTTAATTTATCTATTAATCTTACTTCCATTTCGCCGTTACAATATTTTTCTTTCTGAATTTACTGAAAGTGGGACTGAATCCCCTGTAGTTTTCAAAAAATAAATTTTCCCAATTTTAGAATGGAGGCAACAACATGCCCGTTATTAAACCTGTTTATACCGCCGTTGCAACTGCACCGGTCGCAAGCGGAGGCGTAGTCACCACTACTGTAAGCCCAGTGACTACAAACTTTTTTGCAACTGTAACCGCTGGTGATATTGCCGGAGGAGTTACAACACTTCTCGCCGCAAGCTTTGTCGATGATGCTAATGCTCCAGTCGTAGCTTTACCTACCCTTACCGCAGACGATTATTTCAATGTATATGTAAATGGTGTTTTGCAGCAGGCTTCTTTATCCACTTTGACACCCGCGAGTCTAGTTTTGGCAACTACTGATATTTCCGTAGGTATTCCCGTCACCCTGGCTGTAGCCAGCTTTGGGAATACGGTCTCATCCATTACGACTCAGCCAGCCATTTCAGCACCAACGATTACGATCAACACTTAATTATTTTTTAAAAATAAAATGGATTCAGGACCATTTTCTCACATGATATACGTTAGCCTGGAGATTCTCAGTCTCGTAAACTGTGAATCTCCATTTTTCAATAACTGGAGGTGAGATATGCAAATACACTTCGACATCTGTGTCAAAGCGTACTTGTCGGTCAATTCCGGCTTCAAAAAAGTCAGATATACGATTTTTTGTAGTGATCTGTACGTACCTCTCATTCTTCACTCCGCCCGTTCAGCCACTTGAACCAGTGGAGCAAATGACTGAATCGGTATTCATGCTGCGAAGCGTAGGTCCACACCTCTGGTTCCTCACCGTGCTCCTTCCAGACCAGCATGGAAAAGTGACCTTCCTCTTCATTGGCGACAGAGAGGAGCGAAAGACGATCATCCCCAAATCGATACGGGGCCGATTCAACCCAATAATTCCGCATATCGCTGATCCAACTGCGAAACCGCTCTGTGCTTGAGATCCGCAGCACATCATCCGGCAAGAGCATATGCTCTCCCATGTCCTGCCAGTACCCGGCATAACGGTAGCGTGCTTCCAGCATCGGACTGAGCGGCCGGGTTTTGCCGGGAGCCAGTGTGGGCATACACGTGACGGGAACGACCGGACCGATGCTCTGAATAGCATAAGAGCGGGCCTCCCCCTCACTCAAGCCGAGATACATAGCCTCCGTGAGAAAAGCGTTCCTTCTTACAACAAACTGATGCTGATACTGTGACATTTCATTTTCTAGCTCCAACACCATACCCTGCACTGCATCTGTTCCGATCATTCCCAAGCACCTCTCATTCCAAAATATAGTCGTGCAGCTTGCGCTGTGCCCGATATTCGGCCCAATTGAACGCAGGCCATGCCGTTTCTTCCCTCGTCATGCTCACCAGGCGACCTTGCAGAAACTCATCCATCGCTCCGTTTTCCTTGCGGCTAAATTCAATCAGCAGCGGAATAGCATCCGCCGATAGCCCACTCAAATATTCCTTATCGATCACCGAGGTCGTGCGATACCGTTCGAGATTATTTTCGGCAATCCGTACATCAATCCCCACATAATTCACGACGAGATACGCTACCAAAGCGAGTACAATATAATATTTCGCCAGCGGAAGCTGACGGACATGAATGCGCACGGCTGCAATGAGCAGCAGCAGGCCCAGAAAAATCATAAACGCGTGTACCAGATAACGGGTGTACGTATATCCGTAGGCCTCTTCGTACATGACCAGCCGGGTATAGCCTGAATACAGCATCACACCCGAGCAGCCCACGAGTACATATAGCAGGCTGTTGTTCATTTTTTGCAATATATTTGAGTCGAATTCAGTCCACTTTAACACACTGATCATCAGGACAAAGTTGATACCTGTCACCATAACCAGCTCCCCGAAGCCCCTTCTCGCATATTCTGCATACGAGGTTCCTTCTGGCAGGGCACCTTCCCATGCACCAAACAGATATCCGAACTGCAATACAACGAATACAACATACACCAGATTCATAACAATCAGCACCGTAGCTGTAATCACAGGATCAAATTTGATCGCTACCGGCTCAGGGTAAGGTATCCTTGATCTGTCGATGACCATTGAGGAGTGACCATCATTCTCGGTGGTTTGACCCTTCGGCCCCTCGCTTAACCCGTGCCACGACTGCACCTCTTGGTTCGGATCACGCAAAGCTGGCTGTACAAATCCCCACAAATAGCAGAAAAAACAGAAGGTAAAAAAGCAGGTCCAGATCAGCCGCAGCATTCCGCTACCAAAGGACAGCGTTCCAATCCAGGAAGGTATACCCGATAACAGCTCCTCGAACATCCCGTCCGCTGATGCCAGCAAAGATATAATAATGAACAGCAGCGGCAGGGCGATCAGCAAACCGACCATCACTTTCCCTAATACACGCTTGCGCTCATCCTTTACATTCCGAAAGGCTGCTGTCTTGAACATCCGAAACGGAGTCACGACATGCCGCAGATTTTGATAAAACAAATGGCTTAACGCTTGCCCGATGATACCGGGTTCGGACCAGCTATGCCTCTTCTCCCCGAGCAGCATCACCATATGTACACTCATCAGAGCAGGTATAGCCAATGCATTTAGCACATATAGAACCGGATTATCGAACAGCGCATACGTCAGCGACAGCAGCACAATTACGATAAACAGCAGTCGCCCCATCCACGAGTCAAGCCGGATACGATCCCGGTTATAGACATACATATAGGTGTAAAACAGAATGATAAAAATCGGCAGAGACACGCCCAGCGCATGCCCGTAAAACAGATATTGATGAACCAGCGCCAACACAATCGCCGCAGCAAAGGCGGACAGGAACGACGGTTTCGGCAAAGACGTTCCACTCATCTTGTCATGCATGGTAAATACCTCCACAACTATGCTTTATAACCCTTATTGTAGATGATAAAATAAGAAGATAAAGAGAAATTAATCGACGCAAAATTTCCTATTTTATATAAACGACTGCATTTTAATCATCCATAGGGGAAACGGAGCAACCATTTTATGAAACTTCATGCCCAATTTTTACGGCTTCACTCGCACACCGCTGACGACAGGGATGAGAACCATACGATAGAGACTACGCTGGATGAGCTGGCGGCTATTTTTGACTGCACCCACCGCAATGCCTTGATGATCATTCAGAAAATGGAAAAGCATGACTGGATACAGTGGACTCCCCGCCGAGGCAGAGGCCGCCGCTCCAGCCTGCACTTCCTGATTCAGCCGGAGGACATTGCAGTGCAGTCCATGATGCAGGCCATCGACCGCCACGACATCAAACGCGCACTGGATGAAATCCGGACCCATTCGCGTTCATCCACGATGCAGGAGCATTTGCAAGGCTGGCTGCTGAACTACTTCGGGCATCACGCAGAGGTTCGCAGCGATCAGCAGCAGATTGATACGTTGCGTCTGCCCATTCGCCAGCAGCTATACACGCTGGACCCGCTATATATGAACTGGCTCGCGGAGTCCTTCGTATCCAGCCACGTCTTTGACGGGCTGGCCCGCCGGGCGAACGAGAGCGGTGAGATTTTGCCGGGACTGGCGCACGCTTGGGAGGTGGACGCCACCCGTACGCAATGGACCTTTTTCTTGCGTAAGGAAGTACTGTTCCATAACGGCAAAATACTGACCGCCGAGGATGTGGTTTATACTTTTGAGCGGCTGAGCCGTGCGCCGGGACGGAGGCTGTACCATTTTATCGTTCGACAAATCGAGCACGTACAGGCGCTAAGTCCGACGATGGTACGCTTCAAGCTGAAGGAGCCGAATGAGCTGTTTCTGTCCTTCCTGTGTACCAGTCGTGCCGCCATCGTGCCTCGTGAGCTGAATCAGGTGGGCGAGGCGGCCTTTGGCATCCGTCCTGTGGGCACAGGGGCTTTCAAGGTCACGGAGATGAACGAGAGCTTATGCATACTGGAGGCATTCGCTCCTTATTTTCAAGGCCGCGCCCATCTCGACCGGGTGGAGATTGTTCAGCTCCCATGGGCGGCCAAGCCGGAATCGGCGGCGGATGCCGCAGATACAGCTTCACCTTTTCATATTATCCACAATCCCGTATTGGCCGGGAACACGGATACTGCATGGAGTCAGATTCACTCGGCAGCTTCGGTGCGTAAATTTATTACATGCAATACGCACAAGGACGGGCCGTTACGTAACCCGGAAGTACGTGCCCGTATCGTGGCGTGTCTGGATCATCGCAGCCTTCCTCCGATGGATACATCTGACGAATCGCATGCCCCACCCGCAACGTTGCAAATTGCGACCATTCCCGAGTATAGAGCCGATGCAGACCGGGTCGCGGCCCAACTGGAATCGTGCGGATATACTTGTAATATCGTGGCTGCATCCATGAATGAATTCAAAAGCTCCTCCATCCGTATGGAATCGGACCTGATCATCTTTTCTCTGTTTCGTGACCGTGATGAGCAATTGCGCCTGTTCGATCTGTATCTCAATGTATCCGGGCATGTCGAGCCGCATAGCCGCGTTGATATCGAAAGACTACTGCACGATATTACACGGGAAGCGGATCATACGGTCAGGGCGTGTCAATTCGAGCATATCGAAACCCGGCTCATTCATGAACACCAGCTCCATATTATATACGAAAAGCCCGTCCAGACAGCATACCTTCCTTCTGTGCGCGGCGTTTCCTTCAACAGCCAGGGGTGGGTAGATTTGCGTCATGTATGGTTCCCGCCTGCTCAACCGCAAATATACAAGCCTTAGTGGAAAAAGAGTTCATTCGAGTGTTCCGCCACAACAAAAAAGGTATCCTCTTCTACAAGAGAATACCTTTTTTGTAAATCTCATCCTAATTTAAGCAGAAGTATCCCGGGATGAAAATGACCAGCCACCCATCCCATGACTGTGAGCTCCGCTAGGATCCTCTACAGGGGGAGCAATGGGTGAAGAATTCAGTATGATAAAAAAATTAAACGCGAGCAGAAAAAAACCGATCTTTTTTATCATTAAAGTGATCTACCTCTCTAAGTAAATTTTTATATTCCTCCGTCTCCTCAGGCGAGGCAGTATGCCGGAATTTCTCAAATAAACCTACACATTTAATCGTTACAGGATTACCATTCAGCACCACGGAATAGGACAGGCTTTCCAACAGAAATTTCATACCTTTCGCATAGCGCTTATTATCGAGATCGTAGCAAGCCAGCTCTGCCAGGAATCGTGCATAGAGATCCGCTGACACTTGCTCCGTGTAGGTGCCTACCTTGGTATGGTGATCCGCAAATGCGGCAATTTGCTTCTCGAAACGTTGCAATACATCGTCCACATTAAATTCATAACGGTTTGCGGCCAGCATGATTTTGAACAATCCCATCAGAATCTCGCCTTCGTTTCTTTCCAGATAGGCCACATACTGTGGAATAACGTCCAGTTTACCAGACATAAGCTGATATAGATATCCGTTAGCCTCAGCCCAATTACTACACTGTGCCTTCAAGCGGCGTGCTTCTTCCGTATCCTCCTGCACCCAGCTTAGATCAGCGTACAGGGATACATATTCCAAAGCCTTCTCGTAATCCCCTCGTTCGTCACAAATACCGGCACGCAGCACATAAGAGTATACAATATACATAAACAAAGGACCCTTTGTTTCCTTGCCACGCTCTACTTTTCTGGTTTTTCCATATTTTTGCTCATACTGCACTTTAGCCCTGCGACACATTTTATCAGCTAACACGTCTACTTTATCCCAGCGACGCAGCGAAACATAAGTATTGGCCAAATCTTTTAATCCATCCAGTTGATCCACTTCACCCAATCGATCTACAAAGCTTTCAAAGTGTGTGGCGGCCCACAAATTTTCGTCCTGATCATCACCGACAGCGATTGTAAATAACCGATACTGGCAGAGAGCCAGACGCTCGGAATGCTGATACTTTTCGCTTTCCGAGACATTTTTATAGATGATAGCCGCTGCCGCAAACTTGCCTTCTCTGAACAATTCTTCTGCCGTCTCAAACAAGGCCGGAGCGTAAATCAGATAGTCCATCATGAACTCCACGACTTGTTCAATACAATCCAGCTTGTTCAGCTCTGCACAGCGGTACAAAAATGGGCGAACCCGGCGCCAATTTGGTGCTGAATTCCGTATAAATTCTTCAATGTACAGCTCATAGAGGCTTCCCTCTTCAAGCCCCATGCCTGCCGCAATTCGATCCAATAGCAACATCGCAATCGGCCGATTACCGTTGATAATGGCACTGATCGTGCCTGCATTAATACCCGTGTTCTCCCCAAACTTACTAATCGTAATTCCTTCACGTCTGATATACTGCTCCAGCTCTGCACGAATCGTGGTTGTTTCCTTCAAATCAGGCACCCCCAGGGATTACTAGTATGTTTTCAATTCAAAAAAAGAAAATTCCCGTGAATATTCCCTTAATTATACAAAATAAAACCCACTTCGCCAACTGTACAAATTTGTTTACTTAAAATTTTTCTGGGCAGAGCTACTGCCGACAGATTTGGTAATTTCGTAGTTTGCGTATACTATATGGAGAGCGAATTGAAAAACACTTAGCTTACCCTAGGTCAATCTAGCTATAATCTGATGTATTATGGAACGAAGGAAAGGATACCACACATGGACAATACCCTTACAACAGAACAGCAAATTGCAGCATGGATGGTCGCGCAAATCCGTGAAGTGGGAACCTTGAAACAAGAAGACGCGATTGCATATGTACGCTCTGAGTATGGAGAGCAGTATGTGTTTATAAGCGAACACGGTCATGTATCCCTCGAAAAGGAAATCAAAAAAGCGTTTCGCAAGCTTCATGGCGGTAAAATTGCCTGGGATCGTGACGGATTTCTCTGGGCCTGGACATAGCGAGCAAAAGCATCTGCCATAGGCAGATGTTTTTTTGATGAGTATACATACCTCTTCTGGAGGTGGCTGATTTGCTCCTTCACAAAATGGCGGAGTGATGCAGGCTCTACGATTTCAGCCCGCCCCATCCATTCCATAGAATCACGACAGGCCGCTTCATAGCTGTACATGTTTACGGTCAGATGCCAATGGCTTCTGCTACGGATACAGCTTTCCTTACAGGGAGGCTGTATCCGTAGGCAAGGAAACCTCGTCCGCATAGTTCGTGGCCATAATTTTTGCTACTCCGACAGGGTCAGTGGTTTGGCCCAATGCCCACATCATTTTCGTTACAAGTGCCTCCGTCGTCATGTCATAACCCGGAATAACACCCTTTTCCAGCACCTTCTGCCCCACCTCGTAAATCGTCAGATCGCCGCCCTCATAAGGACATTGGGTGGTCACGACGATACTCATGCCATCCTTCATTAATTCCTCAATTTTGCTGATCAGGCTTCTTTCCTTGAAGGGCACACCACCCATGCCAAAGCCCTCAATCACGATCCCTTTATAGCCCAAGCCCTGAATGGCATCGAAAATCGCTGGATTCGTACCCGGAATTAGTCTGAGCAGAAATACCTCCGAAGCATACCCGTCATTGTACGGATGGCGAACTGTACTGCGATTCGCAAATACGCCCTCTGTGTAGGCCACCTTCCCGTCTTCCACGAGGCCGATATACGGATAGTTAATACTCTCAAAAGCGTTATAGCTGCGCGTTCTGATTTTGGAGCTGCGGCTGCCGTTGATGATTTTGCCGTTAAATACGACAAATACACCCGCTACCTCGCCACATGCGGTCAGGAACGAGTCGATTACATTTTTTTTGGAATCACTGTGCTCAGCCAGAATGGACACCTGCGACCCCGTCACCACGACTGGCTTGTCTACGGTTCCCAACATGAAGCTCAAAGCCGAAGCCGTATAAGCCATCGTATCCGTACCATGCGCAATGACGATGCCGTCGTACTGATCGAGGGAACGATGTACCATTCGGGCGATGGAGGCCCAATCCTCCGGTTGTGTGTTCGTGCTATCAATGCTCATCAGATTATGGGCATCAATATTGCAAATTTCCTTGAGCTCCGGAATTTCCGCTAGAATATTCTCAGCCGATTGGGTCGGCGTCAGACCATTTTCCTGATAGGAGGAAGAGATCGTCCCTCCGGTATTAATGAATAGAACCTTTTTCATGTACCCTTGTTCCTTCCCGATTACATCTTCACTTTATTGTTCTTAGAATTTATCATGAATAAGTGCGAGAAGCTACTTTGCTAAGGAAAAGAATGAATGAACTAACTTTGATTCGACTAATCTTTTTCGATTAAAAACAAAAGAGCCAAGTGCAAAATACACTTGTCCCTTTTATTCGTAGTAACGGTATTAGTTAAGTGAATCCAACAGCGTCTTCAATTGCGGGTTGAGATTCAGCGCATTCAGGATGATTTGCAGAGCTTCTGCACGTGTGGAGCTGCTCTTGGGATCAAACTTACCATCTGCTCTGCCGCTGATGATACCTGCTTGTGCTTCAGCCTTGATCTCGTTGGCTGCATAAGAACCCTTCACGTCATCAAAATTGCCTCTGGTGGTGTCCTTCGATACGTTGTTAAGGTTTAAGATGCGGGATAAAAGAACAACCATTTCCTCCCGGGTGATCGTGTTATCCGGCTTGAACATACCATCCTCATATCCGCTGATGACCCCTGCCTCTACAAGTTTCTTGATTGCGTCTTTTGCCCAGTGGCTGCCAACGTCCTTCAATGAGACACTCGTATTGTTGCCACCTTTGATATCGAACACGCTACTCAGAACCACTGCAAATTCAGCGCGTGTGATCTTACCATCCGGCTTGAAACTACCATCGTTGTACCCTTTAATCACATGCAGCTTTACAAAAGTATCAATAGTCTTTTCAGCCCAGTGTCCTTTAGTGTCCGAAAGAGCTGCTGTAACCGGAGTTTTTTTAGCTTCCTGAATCCGAGTCTCAATGTTCTTAATAACATTGAGGTCACCCTTCACTACATCTGACTTGAACACATCCTTTGCAGGATCAGGTGCCGGAGCCGGTACAGGTGCAGTAACCGGTATAGGAGTCGGTACAGGTACAGGAGTCAGATTAGTGTCAGTTGTGGTAGAACTACCACCACGGCTCGAAGAACGTTTGTCGATCGTAATGACTTTCGTTCCCACAACACCTGATCCATCATGAGCAACTGCCTGAATTGTAATAGTACCAGCATGAGTTGCAACGAGTACACCATCAGCATTGATCGTTGCTTCCCCTGTACCAGCAATTACCGACCAGCTAAAGGTTTTATCCGTTGCATTGTCAGGAGTTACATTTGCCTTCAATTGAAGAGAGTCTCCAACGGACATTGTTCCACTATCGCCCGACACCGTGATAGCAGTCACCAACCGGGGAGCCCGTGTCACATTGACCGTATAGCTTTTCGTCGTTCCATCCTGTGCAGTCACTACAAAGCTAATAATATTTGACCCCACATTTAGACTAATCGGATTGTTAACCGGAGTCCCATTGAGCTGTAAAGCAGCCGTCGCGCGGCTATCCGTAGTTGTATACGTAGCTGTCGTAACAGAAATATCGTTAGGCACAGTTGCGGTGTAGGCGTACACACTTTCACTTACCGTTTGATCGAGCGTAATGCCGCTTAAATTCAGCGAGCTTAAGGCAGCATGATTTGAACCAGCCCGTGTAACAGTTACCTTATAGCTTTTCGTTGTTCCATCCGGTGCAGTCACTACAATGCTAATGACATTAGATCCCTCACTTAGATTAATCGGATTTTTAACTGGAGCCTCATTAAGCTGTAAAGCCGCTGTCGCATGGCTATCCGTAGTTGTATACGTAGCTGTCGTGACAGAAACATCGTTAGGCACAGTTGCAGTATAGGCGTACACACTTCCAGTTACCGTTTGGTCGAGCGTAATGCCGCTTAAATTCAGCGAGCTTAGTGTGGCATCTGAAGAAACAGGAGGGTTCTGGCCAGCAGCCACAGCCGTAGAAACCATGAAGGTACCGACCATGAAGGGACCACTGCTTAAAGCTATAGTCTGAATTACCTTATTATCGGATGTCCTGATTACGCTCATGTTGCTGCTGCTATAATTGACCGTAAAGGCTTTATTGCCATCAGCCGAGATACCGACCACATAGGGATTAGAACCAACCGCTACGGTGCTTTCCACTGTATTACTAGCGGTATTGATTACTGAAGCAGTTCCAGAGCCACTATTAGCCACGTAAACCCTGCTCCCGTCGGGAGACACCTCAGTAGCCGATGGGTTGATGCCCACAGGGACAGTTGCTTCCACCGTGTTGTTCACAACGTTGATGACAGAAACTGAATTGTTAGATTGATTAGCTACATAAATCTTGGTACCCGCAGGATTAACCGAAAGACCATACGGGCGGGCTCCCACCGTAATTTGGCTGGTAATCGTATCGTTGGTAAAATCCACGACTGCTACTTTGCTAGCGCCAGACTGAGTCAGATAAAGCTTTTGGCCTGCCGCTACCATGGCTACAGGACTTAATAATACACTTATTGTACCCGTAACTGTAAGCGTTGCTGTATTGATTACTGACAGTGTGTTGCTGCTCATATTAGCTACATAAGCTTTGCTGCCATCCGAGTTAAAGGCTACTCCGTGAGGTTGTGAGCCTACTGTTATTGTGCCGACCACTGTATCAGTAGCCGGATTAATCACCGAAACAGTTCCACTCGCTCTGTTGGTCACAAAAACCTGCGTACCGTTCGGGTTGAACGCTGCGCTATTGGGCTGACTCCCGACCGTAATTTTGCCCAATTCCACCGTACCGCTTTCCAAATCCACCACATCAACCTTGCCAGTATTGAAGCTTGTAATATAAGCTTTCTTTAATATGTCAGTAGTAGCCGCAGAAGCAACATTAAAATTACCTAACAAAGTTGAAACCATACATAGAATAGCTACCACTGCCGCAAGCTTCATTTTTTCTTTTCTAAACATTTTGTTCCCCCCTGATCGTTTCACAGAATGAATTTTAAAGTGTTGAATCTAAACAAGTCTAAAAAAACAAAATGAGAACCCGTATTCTGCTTGCTAACACCTGATTCATGTATCGGCTGGAAAAAAGCCGTCTTCATTGCGGAATGGGGATGCCCCGAATTTGCCAGAACTCCCAACAGTATCGCATGATTCACTTGCCCCATATTTCCTCCCCCATTGCAGTACATTCTATCAAACTGTTCTCACAAAATTCTCACAAAACCACGAATACTGTCGAAAAAAAAGAGACTATCCCCTAATAGATTGTTCAACTGGGAATAATCACTTTCTTATTAATCCAGTATTCAGTTTTCGGCAAAAACAGTCGGACAAGAACAACTTTGTCCACTGTTTTACCCCCATACATCGACTTGCCGACCTACTCCAAATATGACGCCTTCTGGCTTCTCAGCTCCTGCGGCGGCTCCAGCCCCAGTTCCTTGCGATAAGAAGCCTCGAACTGCGCGTAATGCTTGACGATTTTCTCCTTGTCCCCACTGTTTGCATAGATGCTCAACAAAGTCTGATTCATCTCCTCTTGCAGGGGATACATGGTCAAATAACCATCAATTCTCTGCTCCGCTTTTTTCCAATCCTCCCTGGCGAGATCCTGTTGGATCAAACTGCGTACAAGCGCTGTGTACTGTTTGCAGAATACTTCCTCCAGCGGAGCTTTCCAGAAGTAATCTTTTCTATCCAGCAGCGGACCTTTGTAGAGCGAGCATACATGTTCCGCTTGCGCCGCATCCTGAAATCCTCCCGCAAGAGAAAAGTCATACCGCTCATATTCCAGCACATCGTACGTTCGATCCGATGGTTCCAGCATGTATCCTTCGTTCGTTTTCTGAATCTCCATGCCGATCTCTTGCTCTTTCAACAGCTTCTTTAAACGATACATCGTATTGTGCAAATTATGCGACGCGCGGTCCTCGCTCATATCTGGCCACAGCAATTCCGCCAATCGCCACTTGTTGAGATTCTGACCCGGATGGCAGAGGAAATAAGCGAATAACTCCTCCGTCTTGCGTGTCGGAAAGCGGATTAGCGATCCTTCCCTACTTCGGACCTCAAATCCTCCGAAGCACCGAATCGAGGCAAGCCCCACCCGCTGTTCAGCATCGCTGACAGGTCGATGCAGCTTGACCAGCCGGTTTGCAACCCGCTCGACCGCCGCGGGTGTCACAGGCTTCAAGATATAGTCGAAGGCATAAACCTTGAATGCATCCAGCGCATAATGCTTGTAAGCCGTCACGAAGATGATTTTCGTCTGCTCCGACGCTTCGTTGATATTTTCCGCCAGTTCCAGCCCGTTCATCTTGGGCATTTCCACATCGAGGAAAGCGACATCCGGCCGAAGCTCAGGAAGGCTGGCCAGCGCCTCAAGCGAGCTTGTAAAAGCACCTATAATCGTAAAGTACGGGTTTTGCCCGATGACATATTTCATTAAGTTCAAAATCGGTATTTCGTCCTCCACAATGACTGCATTAAACAACCTCGCTCCTCCTCCGTTTACCCGAACCGATCTTTTCGTTATTCCTTACAGGCAAATACATCGTTATTTTAGTTCCTCTTCCCCTATCGGAGCTGATGTTTAGCGTTGACCCTGGCAGAGAGTCCAGACGCTTGCGGATATTATGGATGCCGATGCCGCAATCTTGCAGATCTCCTGTGGACATGCGGTTCAACAGATCATCCGGTATGCCGACGCCGTCGTCTTCGACTACCACCTGGATGTAGCCGTCTTCCTCGTTGATCGCAAGCGTCACCTTGCCGTGTCCTTCCTTCTCGAACAAACCGTGCCGAATCGCATTCTCGACAAAAGGCTGGATGCATAAAGGAGGAATTGCCAAATGCTCTATACGTTTATCGTAGTGGAAGTCGTAGTCGAACCTCTCTCCGAAACGGGCTTTTTCAATCTCAACATACGCTTGAATCAACTCCATTTCCTGGTAGAGAGGAACGAACTGCGTGGAAGAATCCATGTCCAGGATGTAGCGCAAGTACTGACTGAGCATCGATAATAAGTACGCAGCTTTTTCCCCGTCCGTATAGCAAAATGAAATAACACTGCTCAAGGCGTTGTAGAGAAAATGCGGTTTAATCTGCGCTTGATGGAACGCTTGCTCATTGCGAATTGCTTCTTGGAGTGATGTTTTCACAGTGATCAGGGTCTGGATTCTGGCAATGAGCGTTTCCGCCTCAAACGGCTTGGTCAAATAATCGTTCGCCCCGGCCCTGAAGCCAAGCGCGATGTCTTGCGGCGTATCCTTAACCGTAGCGAACAAAATGGGCAGGTCGAGAATGGAGTAGCTGCTGCGTAGCCTCTGACACAACTCAATGCCTGAGATCCCCGGCATCATCACATCGAGAATGACAAGATCAATTTGGGGGTACTCTTCTATTTTCTCCAATGCTTCTTTTGCTGAGAAAGCGGTGACGACATTGTAGCGATGCCGTTTCAAAATATTCAACAAGGTGTGGATATTGGATGCTTCATCGTCAACAATCATGACGGTATGCTTGTGTCCATTCCAAATATTCAGTTCCTGATCCTTATCGGTATATCGCTGCTGCTCTTCCAACGCATATGCCGTTTCACGATGAGCCGGTACTTCGACGGCGCTTGGCAATGTAAACGTCATGCGCGTGCCTTGACCGACCTCCGACCAATCCACCCGAATTTCTCCACCCATCCGTTCGACCAACTTGCGGCTAATGTACAAACCAACGCCCATTCCTGTATATCCATCCTTCGGCAGCGGCCCATCAAGCTGCTCAAAATATTCGAAAATCACAGCATGCTTATCCTTGGAAATCCCTGTTCCGGTATCCTCGACGGAAATTGTTACGGTTCCCGGGGCAACCCTTGATACCACCTTGATCGACCCTTTGTCTGTATGCTTAATGGCATTGCTAACCAAATTGTACATAACTTGACGCAGACGATTCTCGTCCGCTTGTACCCAGACGTCGGGATCGACTTGATTATCCAGTTGCACAGCTTTACCCAAAAGCTCAAATTGTAGTACATCAAATACAATCTGTGTTACCATTCTGGCATCCACAGCGGCCGGATGCAGACTCAGTTCCCCGTGCCTCAAACGGGTAACATCGACTAAATCGTGAATGAGCATGGACAGCTTGATAGATGTATCCTTGATCAGCGAAAGATTCCGTTTTTGCTTCAGCGACAGATTTTTTTCCTCATCATCCAGCAAATAAGACGTCATATTCAGGATGCCATGCAGTGGAGTCTTGAGCTCGTGGGACGTGTTCATCAAAAACTCGTCCTTGAGCTGATTGGAAACCATCAATTGATAGGAAAGTAGCTCCGTCTTCTCATAAGCATTCGAGAATCGAACCACGAGCAGAATATTCATGATGATGATGAAACAAACTACTCCGAGTTTTCCCACCAGATCGGTCGAAACCATATTTTCCGAATAGAGGCTTCCGTCCACCAAAAAGATCATCATCGAAACGCTTCCGCCAATAAAAAGCATTAATTCCTTCCGATCGGATGAACCGCCTTGGCTTTGAATGTACAGATACGCCATTCTGCCAATAATGTATAGGAAAACGATGATTAAGTAAAAAAAGAAAACGTATTTTCCCTGGATATGCACAGGGTAAGGCAGCGCGACAACCGCCGTAATATATAGGGCTAACGGAGCCAGTATCAGCTTCATCATCCGAGACGACATGAGGCGTGCTTCAACTGAACTGAAAAACAGGATGAGCACCACAGCGCCGACAAATTCGCTTAAATCCAGCAGCTTGTAAGCAATATCAAAAGGCAGGCCAGGCAGTACCCTCTGTAAAATTTTTTCGCCAAAAAGTGCTTTTTCCAATAAAAGCAGTAGCAAATACAGCCCGCTGAGCCAATATGTTTTCTCTCTTCGCCCTAGCAGGCAGAAGCTGAGATGATACACGCCAAACATGCCAAGAATCAATATAATTCCGATATCTGTGCCGATCTGTATACCGTTTAGCTTCGTCACATCTTCTGCCAATCCGAATGGGATCGAGCCAGCAATACCACCGGTGACAAATACGTAATTAGACACTTGAATTACAATGTCGATTTCTTTGGCATCCGTGTGAAAAAACGTGCTGTAGGGCGTATTTCCAGGCTGATGCTCCTTGATATCGGCTGCTGGGCGCCCACTTTCGCCTTCTAACTTGCCGTTAATGAACAATCGATGGGAAAGGCGAATACTCCTTATTTTCAAACCTAGAACTTCATCCGTATCTTTAATCAGCACTTTCAACCGGTACGTACCATACCCTGTTCGGTTCATACCGCCATTCGCTGATTTTCCTTTCCAGGTTCCAGGTACGGATAAATATGAGACCTCCGCACGCGTCCCTTGGCGAAAATCGGCAGGCTCCAGTAATTCACCTTCATAAAATTCCCACTCTCCATCCAGGTTGACCCATCCCTGCTTATGGAAATCCCAATTCGACAAATCCAGTACTCCCCGCTTCGCAGGCGGTATGTCCTGATTCGGTATCGTTTGGGAATAAATAGTAACAAACAACACAATAGAAAGTGAAAAAATCAGGCCGATTCCGATGGCCTCACGATATTGCCCCCTTTTGATACATAGCTCCCCCTCGGAATTCATTTCAACACTCTTCATTCTATACATTACGTACTTCACAAAAAATCACAAGACTGATTTAAGTGAAATTGGAAATAAGCGTGGGTGAGTACACAATTTATTTTACAGACTCTATGTGTACAAGCACGGATGGCTCAGTCATCTTTGAGGTTCAGCATGTAAAAGAAAAAGCAACCATCACAGAGGAAAGTCTGCGACAACTGCTTTCTGGCTTTCAGGACCACATCTCCATCCAAAATCTTCCTGAGATCAAGAAGTTCATCGACAGCTATGTTGTCAATTAAAAGAGAATTAAATTCAGTATGTCTTTTAATTCGATATAGAAATACCCTTAACTATTCTTGCTCAAATCTTTGATTTCCTGTTCCGTTAATCCAGTGGCCTTCACAATGGTCGTTATATCCATATTCATTTCGAGCATATTCTTGGCCACTTTCTTAACACCTTCCATTTCTGCACTTTCCAGCATAGATGCCTCATCATGCAGATACTTCTGTCTGGCCTCATACAATCGTCTGGCATCCGAATCCTGACTCAAATATTGCAGGGTGTCCATCGCCTTCTCCAAACCTGGCTCATTCATCTTCAGCACCTCCCAATATGAAGTATCGGCACTTTTTAGAAACAACAGCCAATTGATCAATCCGCCTTCAGACGGAACGCTATGCTCATCCAGCTTAGGCAATTCCAAAAATGAACCTCAATGTCATCAACCAAGGATATCCCTGTCCGGTCTTCCCGCAAATGAAATATGTTATGATATTGCTCATTCTTCAAGAACGAATAGTTTAAAATGTTGATCGTCACGCATTTCTTCAGTTCTCGGTACTTATCGCCCTCGCTGAGTTGACTCGCATATCGTTTGGACCAATAAAACAGCGTTCGTTTCTCAATATCATACCTTATTAAAAAGCTGCATTTCTATATCAATTAGTTTACCTTCAGAGGTCTTGGCGTAAACATCAAAGATGGACTGTTTGTCGAGCGGATCATCTTTATTCGTATAGGGATTCATCAGGATGATCTCAGTCAGCGGCGGCTCGCCAGCTTCGGTGAAAATACGCCAGTAGCACATCCTTATTGTTCTCGCTGCCAAATATCCGTTTGAATACAAAATCTACACGAGGGTCAAGTAAATCCATCGTTATCAGCTCCATTCGCTATTATTATATCATTTTTCAAGGATTTTGAGCCTTACAAAGGTGAGTAAAACCGCTCAGCTTGAATCAGCTTGCCGTGTTGGAACATATTAGGCATAAGTGAGCAGTTTAGTAAAAGAAAACGAAGAAGCTTTGGAGGTTTTAGAGAAGTAGTTTTAACGAATCGAAGTACGGATGAGGAAATATGGAAGGCGGCTATATTTAACACTGGTTACGTGACGGCCAAACTTGCCCATCTTCGCATAGCATCAGTAAACTCACTGTATTCATTAACCGTAAGCCCCAGAAATCGTATCATAGCAAGCTTTCTAGCCGCCATGTGTATAGCCCAAAACAGCCACTGAAATGAAAAAAGACACCATTTAAGGTGTCTTCACTGGTACTGTATATGGAGGCGAACCTTGTTGTACCCCGTTCCACGTATTTTACGAAGATACCGGTTGCTCCTGTGGCGTTCTCTGTACCAACGCTTTGCCCAGGAATTGTCGTGTCCGTTCTTCCTTCGGATTGGTGAAAAACTGCTCCACCGGGCCTTGCTCCACGATTACGCCATGCTCCATCAGCACGACCCGATCCGCGACATCCCTCGCAAAGCCAAGCTCATGCGTGACGATAATCATCGTATTGCCTTCACTCGCTACCTTTTGAATGACCGACAGCACTTCATCCACCAGTTCGGGGTCGAGTGAGGACGTTGGTTCGTCGAACAGCAGCACCTGCGGATTCAGTGCCAAAGCGCGAGCAATCGCAACACGCTGCTGCTGTCCACCCGAAAGCTGGGCAGGGTAGTAGGTCATGCGATCCTTCAACCCGACCTTTTCCAGAATGCCTTCACTGATCTCCCTCGCCTGCTTGCGGTCCAGCTTTTTGACACTGGTCAGGCCGATCATGACATTGTGGAGGGCATTCAGGTTTTTGAACAGTTGATATTGCTGAAATACCATTGCTGTTGCTGTACGCAGTCCGAGAATATCCTTTTTCCCCGCCTTGGCTGCATCCACCTTCACACCGTCAATCTCAATGACACCGCTGGTCGGCTGCTCCAAAAAATTAATGCTGCGCAACAATGTGGACTTGCCCGATCCGCTTGGCCCCAGAATAACCACGACTTCTCCTTTGCCTACGGTTAGGTCTATACCCTTCAACACATGATGCTGTCCAAAGTGCTTATGAATTTGATGAAGTTGAATCATGTCCTTACTCACTTCTTTCGTAAATTCGAATACGCTTCTCAAGCACGACAAGCCCACGCTCAATAATGATGCACACCAGCCAGTAGATCAGGGACACCGCAACGTATACCTCAAAAAAGGCCAGCGCACGTGCTCCCATAATTTTGGCCTGTCCCATCATATCGACGACACCAATCATAAAGATAAAAGATGTATCCTTCACCGTACTAATCAGCGTGTTCCCCAAATTGGGCAAAGCCACTGTCAACGCCTGTGGCAGCACAATTTTAAGCATAATCTGCGTTTGACTCATCCCGATGGAATTAGCAGCCTCAAACTGCCCCCGGTCCACTGAATGAATGGCTGCTCTGAACGTCTCCGACAGATACCCACCGAGGTTCAACGAAAATGACAGCAATGCGAACAGCTCGGGTGGAATCACATAGACATTGAATTGCTGCAAGAATCCATATTCGCTCTGAAAATAATACAAAAACTTAGGTATTCCATAATATACGAGGAACAGCTGCACGATGAGCGGCGTTCCCCGAATGTACGAGACATACAGCGTAGACAATTGCGCCAATACAGGCACCTTGTATATACGAATTAAGGCCGTAGCCAACCCGATAATCGAGCCCAGCAGCATGGACAATAATGCAATCCACAGTGTGACGGGGAGATACTCCACGATCTGGGGAAGACTTTTCAGCATATAATCAAGGTCAAACAGCTTTTCCATAGGAACCCCACTCTACCCTTTACGTTGTTGTTACTGAGGAATAAATTCTCCGCCTGTCCATTGTTCAGACAGCTTTTTCAGCGTTCCGTCCGTTTTAAGCTCTTTAATAATCGGGTCGAGTTTAGCTTTCAGCTCTTCGCCCTGCTTATCCTTTTTGAACACCAGGTTAATGTTGTCACTTTGCACCGGATCGCCCACAGCTTCCACCTGCAAATCTTCTTTCTTAATCGTTGCCGCCACCATCACCGGATCATTCACATAGGCATCCACCCGGCCGTTTTGCACGTCCTGAAGGTTGTCGGACGAAGTGCCTGTATCATTGTATTTCAAAATAATTTTGTTGCCGTTCTTCGCATTGTACTGTTCCAGCAATTGTGTGTAGGAATCGCCTACCGAGGCGGCTACCTTCTTGCCTTCCAAATCCTTGAGGGAATGAATATCGGTTCTACCTTTTTTCACAACAATGACGGATTGTGCCTGAAAGTAGGATTCATCCGAGAACAAATATTTTTGCTCGCGCTCGGGATTTTTGGCAACCTCGTCTGCCACTACCTGAATTTTGTTCGAATCCAGCGCGAGGAATATCGCATCCCAGCCCGAAGGTACAAACTCAAACTTGTAGCCGTCCAGCTTCTTGTCTATTTCCTTAATTACCTCCACATCGTATCCGGTCAGCTCATTTTTATCATTCACAAAAGCAAACGGCGGGTAGTCATTTTGTGTGCCAACATAGATCACCTTATCCCCCGACGCCACTTCCTTAGAGGAGCATCCGCTCAAAGCTCCGGTCAGTAACACAAGAGATAGGCCAATCGCTGCAACAAAAGCAGATTTCTTCATATGTGATACCCCTTCTTAATCCAAGTAATTTACTATGATTTTATATTATAACGGGTTATTCAAATAATACAACAAGTAAATTTGATTTCAATTACTTATCCATATGTTGCACAAAAAAAAGGACCCTTGCGGGTCAACTCTCATACATGAAGTGAAAGACGGTCTGCTGGATGTTCCGGCAATATGGACGAGATCAACCGTTGCACAGCCGGATGAGCGGATTTAAAAATCTGGTCCTTCTCGTCACAGCGCTCGATCAATCTCCCCTGCTCCATCACAGCAAAGCCATCACAGACGGCGTAAGCCGCCCGAATATCATGCGTGATGAATAGATACGACAATCCAAACGAGGATTTCAGCTCTCCCAGCAGGGATAAAATGTGCATCTGGTGAACCATATCCAGGCTACTGACGGACTCATCCAGCACGATGAGCTTGGGCTTGAGTGCAATCGCCCGTGCAATGTTGATTCGCTGCAATTGTCCCCCGCTAAACTGATGCGGATATTTATTCCGATCCTCCGGCTTGAGACCGACCCGCTCCAGCAGGTGCTCAACCGTTCTCTTTTGCTCCTGCACCGATAACCGCTCGTAATTGTCAAGAGGCTCCCCGATAATCTGTCCAGCGGTCATCCGGGGATTTACAGACGCATAACAGTCCTGAAATACGACCTGCATATCCCGTCGCAGCCCCCTGCGGGCTTGTGTGCTTCCATTATAAATGTCCTGCCCCTGGAACAGCACCTGACCCTCCTGCGGCTTCTCCAGCCCCAGAATGACCTTGCCCAGCGTGCTTTTACCCGCTCCGCTGGTTCCAAGCAAGCCCAGGCAAAATCCGCTCTCTATGGTAAGCGAAATGTCTGCCAGCACAGGGGAGCGTGGTTTGGAGCGGCCCAACCATTTGCGCCTTCCATAGCTATGAGTTACTTCCTTCACTTGTAGCACGCGCATTCGCTCCCCTTTTGAAAGTATAACCGTCCACAGGCGACTACTCGCCTACCTGATTCACGCCCCGTAGGGACAACTTGGGCCTGGCATGCAGCAGCATTTTCGTGTATTCATGCTGTGGCTGATCGAACAATTGATGAACCTCCGCCTGCTCAACGATACGTCCCCGCTGCATGACAGCCACTTCATCCGCCATTTGGGATATGACGCCCAGATCATGCGAGATCAGCAAAATGGAAGTGTCGTATTCCGTACGCAAGCGATTCAGTTCTCTTAGCACCTGTAGCTGATTAACGACATCGAGCGCCGTCGTTGGTTCATCTGCAATCACCACCGCTGGACGCAGGCACATAGAAATGGCAATCATGACCCGTTGCAGCATTCCTCCGCTGAGCTGAAATGAATAACGCTTCATCAGCTTGGCCGGGTCGGGCAGATTCATGTTTTCCAAAGCCGATATGGCAAGGTCGCGGGCCTGTCGTGTGGTCAATCCGGTGTGCGTGCGGATCGTTTCCATAAACTGAGACCCAATCGTATATACCGGCGTAAAGGCGCTCATTGGATTTTGCATAATAAACGCGATGTCTTTGCCCCGAATACGCCGTATCTCCTCTGAAGCCATTCCATTCAGCTCGCGCCCGTTTAGACGGACACTGCCTTCCACGTCCATCGTCTGGCGATCCAGCAACTGGAGCAACGCGTTACAGGTTACGGTTTTGCCGCTTCCACTCTCGCCGACAAGACCCAGAACTTGTCCCTTTTTCAGCTCAAAATGGATCGGCTCCAGCAGAGACACCGCCCCTGCATCGGTTTTGAGCTTCACCTGCAAGCCGCTGACCTCCAGCACCTTCGACTTCGCCCCGTCGTCCATCGTTGTTCTCACTCCTGTTTTTACTGACGTTTGGCAATTCCGTATCGGTCGGACAGCGCCTCCCCCAATATATTGAAGGCCATTACCACCACCAGAATCATGACGCCTGGATAGATCATTAATTCCGGATGACTGCGGATGTATCCCGTTCCTTCATGGATCATCGCTCCCCATTCGGGGGTCGGCGGCTGGATGCCCAGACCGAGGAAAGACAACGCCGAAATATCCATGATCGCCCAGCCCATTTCCAGCGTACCCATGACCACAATCGGCCGCAGTACATTCGGAATGATATGCCGCCGGATAATGGCTCCTGAGGAGGACCCGCTAATCCTTGCGGCAGCTATGAAATTCCGCTCTTTCAGACTGACGACCATATTGCGGCACATTCTGGCATAATACACCCACTGCACCATCATCAAGGCGAGCAGTACCTGCATGAGACCCGGCCCAAAAATACCGACAATACCCAGCACAAGCACCAGATTTGGGAACGCCATAATGCCTTCGCAAAACCGCATCAGCACACTATCGACCCAGCCGCCCAAATAACCTGCAACCGATCCGATCACAACACCGATACTAAGCGAGGACAAGAAAATTAATGTCGCAAAACCGAGCGAAATCCGCGCTCCATACAGCAGCCGGGACAGATTGTCCCGACCCAAATGATCGGTTCCCAGCCAATATTCCTTCGAGGGGCCTTGCAGCTTATGCAGTAAATTGACTTTAACCGGATCATGGGGAGCCAGCCACGGGGCCAGCGCCATAATCATAAAAAGAATCAAAAGCACTACAGAGCAGACCACGATCACCTTTTGACCCTTGAACATTGTACGCAACCTTATCATCACTGCTCTGCTCGTCCCTTCGATGAAATTCGGGGATCCATATACAAATGCACCAGATCAACGAGCAAATTGCATACGATGAACAGGCATGCCGCCAGAAACACATAGCATTGTATGACGGGAATATCCCGGTTAAAAATCGCTTCCACAAAATAACGGCCAAACCCGGGCCATGAAAACACCTGCTCGACAATAATCGTTCCGGTCAGCAGCTTGCCCAGATTCATGCCCATACCCGTAATCAGCGGGGCAATGGCAATTTTGAGCACATGCTTGAGCATGATCACCCGTTCACGAATCCCTCTGGTTCTGGCATACTGCACATACGTTTCCTGAAGCTGCTCCAATATACTGGAGCGCAGCAGGCGCGTATATAGAGCAATCAGAACCAGCGACAGGGTCAACGTAGGCAGCACCAGATGCTGCCATGTCCCCCGCCCCTCTACAGGCAGCCAATCCAGCCTCACGGAGAAAAAGAAGATCAGCAGATATCCCAGCCAGAATTGAGGAATAGACGCTCCAAAATAGGAAATTCCCCGACTAAGCATGTCGATCCAGCCATTTTTACGCATCGCCGCCAGTATGCCCAGCGGGATACTCACCACGATAGATAGCACCATACTGCTCAGCGCCAGTTCGACGGTGGCAGGCAGCCGCGCCTTCACCTCATCCCACACCGGCTTGTTCGTCAGATATGAAGTACCAAAGTCCAGCCGACTGATTCTTTGAAGTGTATGCATATACTGTGTCAGCAAAGGCTGATCCAGCCCGAATTCATGTCTTTTCTGCTCCAGAATTTCAGGAGTTGGATAGATATGAGCAGCTGTCAAATAAGCCTCGGCGGGGTCAACTGGTGAAATATGAATGAGCGCAAAGGTAACGAGGGTGGCAAAGAGAACAATAGGAATGACCGCTACCATTCGCTTCCCGATATAGCTGATCATGAGTTATCCTCCTATCCTGTAAGCTATCGTTCCCCTTCGGTTTCAACTACTTCCCGATTTCAATTCCCTCAAACGGATTTTCATCACGATTGGCCGGGAATACAAAATTCGTAATCTTTTTCTGATATACTGCGGTTTTCTTAATATACGAAATAGGCACAATGGCAGATTGCTCCTGAAGGGTCGTCAGAATCGAAGCATACAGCTCTTGACGCTTGGTTTCATCAGTCGATGAGAGCGCTTCGTGTACCTGCTGATCCAGATCCTTCTTCATCGGGAGTGCGCTCAGTGTTTCGGAAATCCCGAAGCTCTTCTTGGCAATGACGTTAATAAAGGAATGCGGATCATAAGGCGCACCATAGTTGTACCAGAAGTACAGATCAAACTGATTGGATCTAAGGCGTTTGATTTGAACTGTCAGCTCCAGCCCGGTCAGGTTCACCTTGACACCCAGCTCTCCCCATTCCGCCTGAATGGTTTCAGCCATCGCCTTTTGGATCGGATCGGTTTTATCAAAAATCAGCTCAAAATCCAGCTGTTGTCCGTCCTTCTCTCGTACCGAACCACCTGCGGGCAGCTTCCAGCCAGCCTCATCCAGCAGCGCTTTGGATTTTTCCACATCATAGTCAACGGACTGTAAGTCCACATTGGTATACGGATAGTTTTTGGATAAGACAGTATCCGCTTTTTCCTCCAGCCCAGAGGTCACGCCCTCCACCATCGCCTGCTTGTTAAAACCATGCTGGAGCGCCAGTCGTACCCGAAGGTCTGCCAGCTTGGGATTGGACGAATTGAGCAACAGGCTTCTTGTACCGACAGGCTCGGACAGCTTGGTCACATACTTATCTGTGTCGCGAAGCTGCTTGAAAGCATCCAGACTAATGACGCCCTCTCCGTAAATCAGGTCCAGATCGCCTTTCTCAAAGGCCATTACACGTGTTTCCCCATCGGGAATGATTTTTACGATAATTTTATCTACCTTTGGTGCAGTACCCCAATAATTCGGGTTACGCTTAAAGGTTGCATATTCATCTTGCTTGTATTCATCCAGCATCCAAGGCCCTGTACCTACAGGCTTCTTGATGCCTTTGGACGTATCTCCATCGTCCGGAAACCCGGCTTCACCCAGAAAACGGAACGGACGAACAACAGACAAATCCTGTAGCACCGGATAGTATGGCTCCTTAAGCGTCATTCGGAAGGTGCTGTCATCTACGGCTTCGGTTTTGTCGAGCACGCCCACCACCCCAAGCCAACTGTGCGTTTTCTCATTTTTCATAACAGCGTCAAAATTCTTTTTAACAATAGCCGCGTTAAAAGGTGTTCCGTCAGAAAATTTCACGCCCTTGCGCAGCTTGAACGTATATATTTTGCCGTCCTTGGATATGGTCCAGGATTCAGCCAAAGCAGGCTCCAGCTTGCCTCCTTGCTTGTAACTGACTAACGGCTCATAAATCATGGATTGTGCAAAAAGTTGGGAAGGATTGTATACGTGAGGATTCATCGTACCAATGTCGCGCGGCCATGATAGCGTGATCGACTTTTCATTGGCAGCTCCGTCAGTTGAGGTGGATTCAGGTGTATTCTCCTGCTTCGCGCAGCCCAAAATAACGGATAATAAGAGGAGCGTCACCAACATAAGGGTGGCAGTCTTGCGTTGTCGAACGGACATCAATGGTTTTCCCCTTTTCT
Organism: Paenibacillus sp. FSL R10-2782; assembly: GCF_038592985.1. NCBI lineage: Bacteria > Bacillati > Bacillota > Bacilli > Caryophanales > Paenibacillaceae > Paenibacillus > Paenibacillus sp. FSL R10-2782. The sequence goes on from NZ_CP151951.1 coordinate 5,400,536, forward strand.
ATGTACGTGATAATGATTATCATAATCATATTTAGAATAGGTATCACATCCTATTTTGTCAACAATATTCGAAAAAGAAAGCTCGTTTTTATTTTAAATTTGTAGAATATGAGAGGTATGGCTCATTCCGTCAACGTTTGAAAAAGGGTACGGGTGTATCCATGCCGTAACAGGTTTTCATCCCACTCCTGAAATATCTCCACGATCTCCCCCTGATACATGACGGCAATCCGATCGCAAAACGTGTGGGTGGATTGAAGATCATGGGTGATAAACAGATAGGATAGCTGGCGCTCCACCTGCACTCTTTTGAGCATGTCCAGCACAGAAGATTGCGTTGCCGTATCGAGATTGGCGACGGATTCGTCGAACAAGATGATTTCCGGCTCCACTGCCAGCGCACGGGCGATGCATACCCGCTGCTTTTGTCCGCCGCTTAGCTGTGATGGGTATTTCTCCAGACAGTCAGCCTCCAGCCCCACCGATTTTAGCAGGGACAGACAGATCTCCAGCGCTTGCGCTTTTCGTTCGGGAAAATAGTTACAAATCGGTTCCTCCAAAATATCTCGGATCATCATTCGGGGATGCAGCGAGGAAGACGAGTCCTGCGTGACCAACTGGATTCGCTTGTACAGATGGATATCCTTCATCCTTCCGGTGTGAATGGGCTGGTCATCCAGCCAAATCTCACCCGAGGTTAACGCCTCCAACCTTAGGATACATTGTGCCAGCGTACTTTTGCCGCTTCCGCTTTCGCCAACCAGTCCGAGGCATTCTCCCCGTTGCAACTCCAGACTCACCTGCTTCACGGCTGCCTGCTCACTATCTTGCTTGTTGAACCAGCCTTTTCTCCGTCTACGGACAGGAAAGACTTTGGTCACTTGCTTTAATTCCAGTATCATTCGTGCATCCTTCCTTCCGGGCTCATCTCCAGCACACGATCCGCAACACGGCTTACACCCTGACGATCGTGAGAAATCAGCAAAATGGTGAGATCCAAGTCCTCTCTCAACTGCTGGAACAATGCCAGAACCTTGTCCCGGTTGATAACATCCAGCGCCGTCGTAGGCTCATCGGCAATAAAAAGGCGCGGACCGGAGCTTAGCATCGCGGCCAGCAGTACCCTTTGACACATCCCTCCGCTTAATTCAAAAGGGTACGAGGATAAAATATGCTCAGGGTCTGCAAACCCTACATTGCTCAATAAAGAGCACAGATAAGCCTCCTGCGCTTGGGTAGCGTAGCCTCCAGCCATCTGTGCAATCCCGCTCAGCATCTGCCGCATCCGGGGCAGCACGCCCTGTGGGGCGGCATGCTGCGGTGCAGCAAGGGAGGGAGCAGCATCCGCATGCCCCTTCTGCACGGACGGTATCCAGCGCCGCCCGTGCAGTCTAAGCGTGTCCGTCAGTTGGGCACGGACGGTACGGATCGGATTCAACCCGCTCAGCGATTGTTGAATGAGCAGGGCAATGTCCTCACGGCGCAGCCTTTCCCAGCGCCGTTCGTTGAACGGGACGATGTCCTCCCCGTTATAGTACATATGCCCCTGGGTCACGCCGATTCCCGCCTCCAGCATACCCGAGATTGCGTGCGCGGTCAGACTCTTGCCGCATCCACTCGGCCCAGTCAAAGCCACAATTTCCCCTGGATACACAGAAAAGCTGACATCCCGGAGCAGCGGTTGGTTGTCGCTTATCCGTATTATTTTCCCATTCGCACCCGGCTTCCCACCTGCTGCTGCGCCAATACGTGTACCCGCTCCTGTGCCTACGCGGCATATCTCCAGATGTTCCACGTGCAACATTGGCTTGCGCCCTGCCATATTCCCTTTCATATGTCCTGTCCCATCCTTCATTCTGCCGCCCCCTTTTCCGAAAAACGGTCACCGAGAAGCTGGCACGCAAGCACAAACAGCATAATCGCTAAACCCGGAAAAATCATGACATGCGGCGCCACCTGAAAATACGAGGTTGCATCATGCAGCATCACGCCCCATTCCGGCTTAGGCGGCTGTACACCCAGCCCAAGAAAGGAAAGTCCGGCAACCATAAGCACCACTCGCCCGATGTCCCAGACCGCATACACAAGCAGCTGTGGCAGCACTTGTGGCAATACATAACGTCGCAGCACGCGCACATGTGAATTACCGGATAAACGGGCATACCGGACATAGTCCTCCTGACAGGCTTTTTGAACAAGGGTGCGAATATACCGAACATACCCGGCCCACCGTACCGCAATAATCGCTAAGGTCATGTTTACAAAGCCCGGACCCAGGATACCCACAATCGCCACCGTCAAAATGATATCGGGAAAAGCTAGCACGCCGTCAATGACCCGCATGACTAACTGGTCCACACGCCCGCGCACATAGCCAATGAGCAAGCCTATCGGCAAACTGATGCACAGCGTAGCCGCTGTAATCGCACAGGCAATCAATACGCTTGTCCGAATCCCGTAAATCAGCCGCGACAGCACATCCCGCCCCAAATGGTCGGTACCCATAGGATATTCTCGGCTGGGCGGCTCCAGACGCTTCAGTAGATCGACATTGAGAGGATCATGAGGGGCAACCCATGGAGCCAGAAGCCCGAGCAGTCCAATCAGGCCCAGCAGCACTCCTCCTGTCAGTAAGCTCCCTTGGAAGGACAGCCGCATGTTTTTCATTTTCAACTTCCTCCCCTAATGCAAACGCAGCCTGGGATCTACAGCAGCCTGGACCACATCTACCAAACACTGAACACCTACGATTAAAAATGCAGCAAAAATAACATACCCCTGAATCACCGGATAATCCCTCTGCGTAATCGCATCTATAAAATACTTGCCCAAGCCCGGCCATGAAAAAATCGTCTCTACGATAACATTGCCCGCCAGCATAAAAGACAGATTCGTGCCTAACAGCGTGATGATTGGCAAAATCGCATGCTTGAATATCTCAAAAAATAGAATATGGGTGCGAGAAAAGCCTCTGGCCTTCGCCGCCTTCACAAAATTCCGGTCACCCAGCTCCAGCATTTGGGCACGCAGCACACGGGCTTGCACAGCCCCCAAACCTGCCCCAAGGGTCAGCGCTGGCAGTACCAAATGAGTCCAATCTTCCCGACCCATGGACGGGAGCCAGCCCAAACAGACAGAGAACAGGTAAATCAGCAGAAAGCCAAGCCAAAAAGAGGGAATGGACGATCCCAGCAGTGCAAACAGCCTTCCCAGACGATCCAGCCAACCGCTGGATTTTACCGAGGCAGCCAGTCCCATTCCAAGAGTCAGGACCGTCATGACAACAAAGCCCGCCGAAGCCAGCTCCACAGTAGCGGGCAGTCTGTTCCACAGTTCGGTTAGCACCGACTCCTTGGATACATAGGAGGTGCCCCAGTGCCCTGTGAACACATCCCGCAGCCAGTTCACATACTGAATATGGAGCGGCTCGCTCAAGCCCAGCTCCTTCCGCAGCGCCGTCAACGCCTCCTCAGAGGCAGGCACATTATGCGCGGTGAGCAGAATGGTAGCAGGGTCGCCGGGAGCCAGCCTCATCAGCACAAACGTCAGCGTGGATACAACAAACACAATGATGATCAACTGCGCCACACGTTCCAGGATAAAACGAATCATAGGGTATGCAGCCCGTTATTCCGCAATATCGGATTGCGCCGTAATGTAGTAATACTCAATCGGATGCGGCGTGAAGCCCTTTACCCCTTTTTTCGCCCCAAATACATTGTCCGGATGAACAATGAACGACTGCGGCAAATCCGTATTAATGATATCCAGCGCTTGCAGTGTCACAGCATTACGTTGCGCTGTATCCTTCGCCAGCTTCAAGCTGCCAAGAAGGTTCTCCAGCGGTTTGGAACTATAACGGCTTACATTGGCTTCGCTTTTAGAGGAATAAAACATGTCCATAAAATATTGCGGCTCCCCCGTATGGGCAGTCAGCATACTGTACATGGCAAAATCCCAATCGTTTTTGGTTAGCGCGTCGTCGATATTTTCCACCTTGCGGATCTTCACCTGGATGCCCTCTTTCAGCAGCTGGCTCTGAATCACCTCAGCCATGACCGAAAGCTCTGGACGCTGAGGGAAGGTCAGCAACGTAACCTCGAACGGCTTGCCTTGCTTGGTCCATGTACCTTGGGCATCCTTTTGCCAGCCGTCTTTTGTCAACAACTGCTCCGCCGTGCCGTCCAGCGCTTTACGTTCCACCTTGCCGAAGGGGAGAATGCTCGGGAATGGGCTGCTTGCCTCCGTACCATAGCCTCTCATGATCGCACTCACAATGGATGCACGCGGTATCAGGCTGTCCACTACTTTGCGGTTAACGGCATCCTTGAACACAGGCGACTCCATGTTATACACGATCATATGGGTGCGCAAAGAGGGAGCCGACAGCACTTGCAGCTTATCGTTCTTTTTCAATACCTCCGCGTTATCCACCGGAATATCGGTCGCTACATCTACTTCGCCGGATTGCAGCGCCAGCAGGCTCGAATTGCCATCCGTGATGAACTTCATCGTTGCTTCAGCCAGCCGGGCCTTCTCGCCCCAATATCCGTCATAACGTTCTACGACCAGTGATTGATCCTTGTTGAACGCTTTAATTTTAAAAGCACCTGTCATCGCAGGGTAGCTCTGCTCATCCTTCATGGACGCTACATCCAGTACAATCGTGGATGGATCAGCCAGATTGGATACCAGCGCTGCATTCGGCTGGTTTGTCGTGATTTTCAACGCCAGCGGACCAGCTACATCAATGGACTTCACGTCCAGCAAATCCTTTGCCAGATGGCTTTTCTCGATGGATCGCAGCAGAGAAGCTTTTACTTTTTCCGCATCCATACTCTTTCCATCATGAAAGGTGACCTTATCCCGCAAGCTGAACGTCCAAACTGTGGGACTGTCCTGCTTCCATTCCTTGGCCAGCCAAGCCACTGGCTCCAGCTTTTCATTCAAACGGATAAGTGTCTCGCCTGCACCAGAACGCATAACATCCCAGCTATTATCGCCATGCGGGTCAACACCTGACGGCTTCCACGTATACGCCATCACCAGCTTTTTGTCCGTTTTGGCTTGTTGTGTCGATGCATTCTCACCCTTACCGGAGCTTTCCACCGTTTTATTGGTTGTGGAGCATCCCGCCAGAGCCATAACTGCCAGTAGCAGCAGCACCCCTGTACCTACGAACCATGAAGGCTTTTTACGATTGCTTATCATCTTATTTATCCCCCTCTGTCTTGTCATTCGCAAATATCTTGTCATTCACAAATACCTAGCGCAAAAAAAGCATCCCCGACCGCTTGATCAGCAGTCAGAAATGCTTTCATTATCAAATGCCAAAGCTCACCTCAAAGCCACCCCTCAAGCATAGAAGGGAACGGATCGGTTTCAGACATTCTGTATGCAGCACGCCCAACCACCTCCCCAGCATCCCGTGGGTCTGACAGTGATGTTAAAACAGGCAGGTCTCCTGACTTCAGGCTTATCTCTCAGGCCTTCCCGGTTCCTCACAGTTCCAGTGGCTGTTCTGAAAGCTCCAGCATACCCCTGCTGATGCCTGTATACAGTGGCGGGTCCGTGTCGGAATCTACCGAACTTCCCTTTTAAGTGAACACGCACTCTCTACATAGTCTCAACGAAACCCTGTGTATAGAGTAGTCCGGCTCACACCTGTTTTCTTCCTTTATTCGTTTATATTACGATTTAGAACTATCTTATTTTGTTGTTACAGGCTTGTCAACAAATGTCGTATAATAATTCAAATTTTAATGATACAGCGGGGAGCAAAGCTATGACTTTGCGTTGCAAGGCTGTCAATAAATGTCGTATATATCCGACTAATGGACCCTTGCTAGTACAAAAATATAGATAAATATATTCATATATACCATTAAAAGGTTGATATAGTTTGTAAGCTCACTTATGCTATCTATGGATTTACAAATATTTCAAGGAGGCAATTTGTTATGAAGGTAAAGTTTCTTCCTCAAGCAATTCTGGCTACAACGTTATTCATCTCGTGGGGAATCGTTAGTCCAGCAATCTCCCATGCTGAGAAAGAAGAAAAAATCCCTGACCAAATGTTAGCAGGTACAATCATCCAATTTGATGAGAACAATAACATGGTTGTATTAGAAAAAGGAACTCCTGTGCCTGAACCACAAAAATCTCTAGCTGCTATTGCCCCACTCACTGCTGAACAACAAATTGAGCTAGATAAAGAAGAAGCACTGATTAAAGAAATCAAAGAAGAAGCTAAATCACTGCCGGTATATCATATTGATAACCCTGCGCCTCAGCCTGGTCTAAAAGTAATTTATGATGGTGAAGGTTATATCAAAGATATTATCTTGCCTGATCAAAAGGAAAATGCGATTACTACTAATAATGTTTCACTTCAGGCATTACCACGCGGAACACGCAAAGCACCAGGGTCTTATACATACGGGGCACATAATAATGAAATCGTCATTACCGGAACATCGAGCGGCAAGGTCCAAGGCACAGGAAGAGGAACAAACTTTACGGACTCTACAGGTGAAAATTCCAATTCACTAAAAAGAGGCGACTGTGCAACAAAAGGGGCTATCGATAATCCAGAGTTTGGAACAAAAATTTCTGTAAGAAATATTGATAACAATAATGTCCATGATTTCACTAAGGCTGACAATGGAAGTCTGCCGGATGCTGTTATTGATATTTGGAAAACTGGTGTGCAGGATTTAGGCTTGACATGGAGCTCGTCTCTCTCATTTTCGGGAAGATATTTTTATTCGTTCTAATATCTTCATATCGAAAGAAGGATAGGGCCTACGTCCTATCCTTTTCCCTATTTAAATTGTCAATATTCAATCATTAAATCCCTCGTCTTAGAAAGGATGTATCCCTTTGAAAACAAGCGACATTCGCTTAATTATAATTTCCTTGCTCGTTCCAGCTCTATTATCTGCCTGCTCTCCACCTTCTACTCCAGCAGCAGAATCAAATCCATCGAAACAAATCCAATCAGGCGAAAAGTCAGCTCCACTCGAACAAGGCCAATATCTATCCATGACCTATACTGAATATGTGAATGGGAAAAATACAGATAAAGGTATGGTTATGCGGGTCATGACGTATGATTTGAGCAGCAAAAAAATGACCAAGCTGGCCGATGTTCCTTATACCTCTCAATATCCACTTTCTGTAGTGTCATTACCTGATCACAAGATTTACTACTCTGCTGATGTTGATAACAAGGGAGATCAATTATTTTCGTTCGATTTGAATTCAAAAAAAACCGAGCAACTTTCCGATAATTTGTTTGCCATTAATCGTATAGTACCAACGACTCCAGAAGGTCCACTCGTTCTAGCTGCGGTCAAAAAAGGAGAACGTACACTTAAAACTATTTTCTATAATAAATCGACTCATACAATGCAGTTCTTGCATGATGAAAATCAGGATAAGCACACCTGGTCTCTAGCCTATAATTCCGCAAAAAATACTGTTTACAATACACAGTTTTCAGAGAAAGAGCAAGATAAACAGTCGGACATTGCTTCACAGAAAAATACGTTCACAACGCCCACAAACTATACTGTTACAGAAATCAACAACGAAACCAAACAAGAGCGGCCTGTCATCACACTGAAAAACGAACAAATCCTGTCAATGTCCAGCAGTAATGATCAGTTACTCCTGGTCACTGCCCGTTTCATTAATCACGGCAACCCCGAGTATAGCCTTGTCGATATTGCAACTGGTAAACGCACCAAGTTAGAGCTACCCATTTCATCCCGCAGCTTTATCTATATGTCCCCGGACGGCAAGGGCATCTACTATTTAGGCAGTGCCTCCCAGAAAAATCAGGAGGAAGGGAGCGGCGTATATTATTATGATTTCACATCAAAAATCCAAACTCCAATCTTCATACAGGAAGAGGGTTTTATCAATAACTTCATGCTGCTGAACAAATAAATCATTCTGAATAACCCCATGCCAAAAAGCCGGAAAAAGAGACTTACGTCCTCTCTCCGGCTGTCTTTACCTAACCCTAATCATTAAACCTTTTGCGGAACCTCCGCCACCGTCACACCTTTGACTGACTCGCCCTGTTTTTTCGTTAAAACGATATTCAATACAATCGCTGTAATCGAGCCGGATACGATGCCGTTTTGCAGCAGCATTTTGGCAAAGCTCGGCAGTTGGTCGAACATTTGGGGCAGCACAGCAGAGCCGAGGCCCACCGCAATACTACATGCCGCGATCAGCAGATTACTTTCCTTTCGCAAGTCCACTTCTGACAAAATAGACATGCCCGATGCAGCAACCGAACCGAACATAACGATCATCGCCCCGCCCAGCACAGCATTGGGAATCACTGTCGTTAAGGCAGCCAGTTTGGGCAACAGACCAAGAACAACCATAATACCACCCGCAGCAAAAATAACGTTCCGCGACTTGACGCGTGTCAGTGAGATCAGACCTACATTTTGCGAGAATGCCGTGTAAGGGAACGCATTAAAAATACCCCCGAGCATAATCGCAAGTCCTTCAGAGCGCAGCCCATTGACGATTTGCTTCTGCTCCACCTTTTGATCAATCGCCTTGCCTACCGCCAGGTAAACGCCCGTGGACTCGACCATACTGACAATGTTAACGATAATCATCGTACATACTGCCATAATGCTAAACTCAGGCTTGCCAAAATAAAACGGCTGCGCAACACTCACCCAAGACGCTTGCGCCACTGGAGCAAAATGCACCATCCCCATTGCATAAGCAACCACCGTGCCTGCAAACAAACCGATGAGCACAGAAATTGAGCGCAAAAAGCCTTTGGCCAACCGATTCACGAGCAGAATAACCAGCAAAGTAACTAACGCCAGCAGCAAATTACGCGGCTGTCCAAAATCCGCGCTGCCCTGACCCCCTGCTACGTTATTCATCGCCACCGGAATGAGGGACAAGCCGATAATCGTAACCACCGAGCCCGTAACCACCGTCGGGAAAAAGCGTAGCAGCTTGCCATACAGCGGTGCCGCGAGCACCACGAATATACCGGATAAAATAATGGCTCCGTACGCGGTCGCCAAATTCGAGGTCGAGGCAATCGCGATAATTGGCCCCACCGCCGTAAACGTACAGCCCAGAATGACAGGCAATCTACTGCCGAAAAACCGCGTGCCCATAATCTGTAATAACGTAGCAATCCCGCAAGTGAACAAATCGGCAGCCACCAGATAGGCCATCTGGGCTGGTGTCAGATGCAATGCTCCCCCTACAATGAGAGGTACGGCAATCGCTCCAGCGTACATCGCCATCACATGCTGGAAGCCCAGTGCGAATAACTTTTGTTTGCTTAACATCCCACATTCTCCTTAACAGAAGAAATCACCGCACCCGCTTCTTCTATAAAATGAACCTCGCCCGGTGCCATGGAAGCGATACGTGCAAGAGAGCGTACGACAATGCCTCTTTGTTCCAGCAGTCCACGGCCTTCCTGAAAGCTCTTTTCGATCACGCAGCCGACCCCAGCCAGTTCCGCTCCTGCTTCCTTCACAATATCCGTAAGTCCGACCAATGCTGCGCCAGTCGCCAGAAAATCATCCACGATCAGCACATGGTCGCTGGCATCGAGATATTTTTGGGAAATACTCACCTGATAGGTTTCCTGCCGTGTAAACGAGTGGACCTCAGCGAAGTATACCTGCTCGTTCAGCGTGATGGCCTTCTTTTTCTTCGCATAGATAAACGGAACACCCAATGCAATGGCTGTAGCCATGGCAAACTGAATACCGCTTGCTTCAATCGTAAGCACCTTTGTAATGGGAGCAGCGCCGAAAAGACGTGCGAACTCCTTACCAATCTCCAGCGCCAATGCTGTATCTACCTGATGGTTCAAAAATGAATCTACCTTTAATACCGTGTCGGATAAAATCTGTCCCTCTTGACGAATACGTTCCTCCAAAACTTTCATGATGCGGGTATCGCTCCTTCTTTACTATAAAATAAACCTGCCAAAACCAAAAAAGGACAGGCTCTCTTGAGTTGTTTCTCAAGTGAAGCCTGTCCCTGGGGTTGTAGTCCCTGACGGATGAGCGCACAAATAAATGCCGCATTCATCCGAAGCCGATGCGCTATCACTCATAGTCGGACGATTACTGTGGTCGTCCGGTAGAAACTTTTGGGCCATATCCCCAATATTATACGAGTCATATGAAATTGATACCTTGTATACTACACCCTCTGGCGGGCGGTTTCAAGACTATTTTTCATACAGACAGCGGCACTTGAAGAACATTCCACAATTCGAACATTACAAAACATCGTCCCCCTCCGATTAAGGTACATATATTGTAGAAAACGGATATTAATTCACATAAAAAAACACAAACAATATTATATTTTATTTATAATTTGAAAAACAAAAATAAAACCATATATTTAACTTCCGTTTATGTTGACTACACAGAAAAACGGAAGTAGTATTGAATTATATAAGATGTAAAGAGGCAGGAGCTTCGACTGCCATGACTTCACCCGCGTAAGGAGATTTTATATGGATAACTATCTTGCTGTTGATATTGGGGCTTCAAGCGGAAGACTCGTAAGTGCAACCCTGCAAGGTGGCCAGCTTCACTTGGAAGAGCTTCACAGGTTTGGCAACTCCTTTACGGAAAGGGACGGACATGATTACTGGAATGTCGATGATCTGTTTGACGAGATCATAAAAGGACTGCAAAAAGCCAAACAGAAGGGGATTCATTCCTGTACGCTCGGCATAGATACATGGGCTGTAGATTACGTCCTGCTGGATCAGGAAGGTCGTCGCATTCATGATATCTACGCCTATCGCGATGCACGAACTTTTCATGCACCCGAAAGGCTGCACCAGCTCATAAGCAGAGAAGATGTATATGAGAAGACAGGCATTCAGGAACTGAACTTTAACACGCTGTATCAACTGTTCGTCCATGATCAGGGACAGCTTGCCCAAGCCAATAAAATATTGATGGTTCCCGATTATCTGTACTACCGCCTTACAGGCATCATGATGAACGAAACGACAAATGCATCTACCATGCAGCTTTTAAATGTGAAAACCCGGGAGCTGGATGAAGAACTATTGGCCCTGCTCCAGCTTCGCCGTAATCAATTTGCAGCGCTTACCGAGCCTGGTCAGACTCTGGGGGCAATCTTACCAGAGCTTGTTCAGCAGTACGATCTTCCAGACTGCCAGCTCATCGTCGTGCCTACACACGATACAGCCTCAGCTGTGGCGGGTGTTCCGTCGAAGCGGGAAGAATCGTGGGCCTATATTAGCAGCGGAACGTGGTCACTTCTGGGAATGGAGCGGCAACAAGCCTTGAATACCAAGGCAGCCATGCAGGCGAACTACACCAATGAGTGGGGAGCTTACGATACGTACCGTTTTCTGAAAAACATTATGGGCCTATGGATGATTCAGGAGGTAAGAAGAGAGGGTGGTTCCGCTCTTAGCTTTGCCCAATTGGCCCAATTGGCTTCGGCAGAAACGCCGTTTGCCAGTCTCGTTCTCTGCAACCTGCCCGCATTTTTAAACCCGGATAGCATGACTCTTGAAATTCAACGATTCTGCGAGGAAACGGGGCAACCCATTCCCCGGACACCAGGTTCGCTCGCCCGCTGTATTTTCGACAGCCTGGCCTTGAGCTACCGGGATGCCTTACATGAGCTACAGCGTTTAACAAACGAAACGGTTACCCGACTGCACATTGTCGGCGGAGGCGCTAATAACGAATTGCTGTGTCAGCTAACAGCCGATCTTTTGGGGATTGAGGTTCACGCAGGCCCTTCGGAGTCTACGGCCATCGGTAATATTGTCGTGCAGCTCATCAGCATTGGCGCTCTTGACGATCTCCAAGCTGCTGGCAGCGTCATTGCCCAATCCTTCCCGACCCAGTTATATCAGCCGAGGACAGTGGATGGACTGGGAGAAGTTCTGGATCGCTGGGAAAATCTCAGGAAGCAAACAGCGTCCTCTATTCAGATATCTCGATAAAGGAGTAAACCCATGAATCAAGCCATTGAAGCCAGTTATAACGAAGCGAAAAAGCTGTATGCCCGCCACGGTATTCAGGTGGATGACGTTTTACAGAAACTTTCAGAGATCAAAATATCATTACACTGCTGGCAGGGAGATGATGTTCAGGGCTTCCTGTTCAAAGACAAACAGCTTAGCGGGGGCATTGCTGTAACGGGCAACTACCCGGGTAGAGCAGGTACACCGGATGAATTGCGTCAGGATTTAGAGAAAGCCCTGTCGCTCATTCCGGGTCAACACAAGGTCAATCTGCACGCCATCTATGCGGATACTACAGAACAAGTGGATCTGGATCAATTGGAGCCGCGCCATTTTCAGAACTGGGTAGACTGGGCCAAACAGCAGGGATTGGGGCTTGATTTTAACCCCACACTGTTCTCCCACCCCAAAGCGGAAGACGGCTTCACACTGAGCCACAAGGACCCGGAAATTCGTAACTTCTGGATCACTCACTGTAAAAAATCACGCAGGATTGCAGAGTATTTTGGAAAAGAGCTTGGTCAGCCATGTGTTACCAACCACTGGATGCCGGATGGTTACAAGGATACCCCCGTTGACCGCTTGGCTCCAAGAGAACGCCTTAGAGATTCTCTGGACGAGATTTTCAGTGAAAAAATCAGTGAAGAATACAACATAGACGCAGTTGAAAGCAAGCTGTTCGGCATCGGTTCGGAAAGCTATGTCGTCGGCTCGCATGAATTCTATATGGGTTATGCGCTGACGCGGGGTAAATCCATTTGTCTCGATTCCGGTCACTTCCATCCGACTGAAGTCATTTCAAATAAACTGTCTTCCGTGCTGATGTTCACCAATCAATTATTGCTCCACGTCAGCAGACCCGTCCGCTGGGACAGCGATCATGTGGTGACCATGGACGACGAATTACTCGACATTGCTCGTGAACTGGTTCGCGGAGAATTGCTTTCCCGAACCCATATCGGCCTTGATTTCTTTGACGGTAGCATCAATCATGTAGCTGCATGGGTCATCGGAACACGCAACACGATCAAAGCACTGCTTCGCGCTATGCTGGAACCGATTGAAGCATTGAAGCAGGCTGAAGAGGAACGGGACTTTACCACTCGTCTTGCCCTGGTCGAAGAATTTAAATCGTATCCGTTCGGGGCCATCTGGGATTACTATTGCGCTCAAAACGGTGTCCCCGTTCGTGAAGAATGGTTGGCCGAAGCGAAAAACTATGAACAACAGGTACTGCTGAAACGGTAACTACCGCATGTATAAGCTTGAATGTTTAAATCATCCAAAGGGAGAGATCACCCATGACTACAGTGTTGGAGAATCATAAAGAACGGAAATCGGAACTGGATATCCCATTCGTCCGCGAGATGGCGGAAATTACGCAAAACATGTGGAAATTCGGCTGGGATGAGCGTAACGGAGGGAATGTCAGTTATATTCTGGATGAAGCAGAGGTAGCCAAATATCTTGATATCCATCATGTTATTCGTACAATCAAACCTGCTTTTCCTGTGAATGAGCTGGCAGGCAAATACTTTATCGTCACTGGATCAGGCAAATATTTCAAGAACGTCCTTGCCGATCCTGAAGCCAATTTAGGCGTCCTTCGTGTCTCGCAGGATGGCGAGCAATTGGAAGTCTTGTGGGGCCTCAAGCATGACGCAGTACCTACCAGCGAATTGCCATCTCATTTTATGAGCCACATTGAGCGCTTGAAGGTTGATCCTAACCATCGTGTTGTGATTCATAATCATGCCACCCATGTCATTGCCATGACCTTCATTCATAGTCTGGACGAAAACCAGTTCACCAAAACACTGTGGGAAATGTGTACCGAATGTATTGTCGTCTTCCCAGACGGTATCGGCGTAATCCCTTGGATGGTACCGGGCTCCAGCGAAATCGGCCGCGAAACGGCCAAAAAAATGAAGGATCATCACGCCGTATTATGGCCTCATCACGGTATTTTCGGAACAGGCAGCTCCATTGATGAAGCGTTTGGCCTGATTGAAACGATTGAAAAAGCAGCGCAAATTTATATGCTCATTGCTAAGCATGATATCCAGCAGCGGATTACGGATCAGGAATTGGCGGATCTGGCTAAAGCCTTTAACGTTATTCCAAAAGAAGGAATCCTGGGCGTATAAACATAGGCTAACCTCATAGCTCACAACTTAAAAAGCTCCACGGCTTGTCTCAAACCAGCCATGGAGCTTTTGTCATGCCAATCTATTCCATAAAGGCTATCACTTAATAGTATCAAGGTTTGATTTTATAACCCTAAATTCCAATGAATTAACTTGTAATTATCCATTCCTTTATATACAATAAAATCAAAACCCCCTTATCTCCAACAAGGAGAGGTGACATTATTGTGAAAAGAGTAAAAAACGAAGATCACTTCGACATTGTGGAAGATCATTATTTCACAGCTACTGAATTGGAAAAATCCAGCGCAATATGGCCAGTCAGGCTCGGTATGGATATTTCCAAGACCAGTTGTCATGTCGGTCCCAAGGTGGTGCCATATTTCTATTTGATTTTTGTGCTTGATGGTCAGGCTGAGTTTATTTATAAGCAAAAGAAATATCATGTGCAAAAGTCCGACCTGTTCTGCTTCTTCCCGCATCTTGCACATGAATATTACACGGAACAGGAGAGCCCGTTGCAAAAGGTATGGATTGGTTTTGAGGGACCCCAATCCCTTTCACTGCTGGAGCGAATCGGGATTAAGCCCTGTACGCCTTTTTTGGCCAACGCAGTAAGTGGGGAAGTCACTAGACTCATCTCGAATTTGTTTTCCATTGTAAATGACAACAGCAGACGTGACAGCGATCTCTCGCGTCTGATTACACTGCACCAGATTTTCGAGGAGCTGTCCCGCAACACATCGGATACAATGCGCAACTATGTATGCTCTGACTATTGGCTACAACAGGGGAAAGATTACATTGATATGCACTATTGTGACCGCATTACGATTGAACAGATTGCCGAGCATGTAGGCGTGGATCGCGCGCATTTTTCACGCAAATTCCATTCCACCTTCCTGATTTCCCCCGCCAAGTATTTGCAAAACCTCAAAATCGATGAGGCCAAAAGATTGCTGGAGCAAACGACTTACAATTTGTCGATCATTGCCCAGTCCATCGGCTACACGGATATGTCCACCTTTTCCAAGGCATTTAAGAAAACAGTCGGGATTCCGCCGCGTGAGCATCGGTTCCGGCATCAAGCCCGGCAAAAAATCCGCACTGCCAACGCTTAATGCACAGTACCGTATGGCGTAGGTTCCATCACTCTTTACCACCCTGTTATTTAGCACAAAAAAGATAGCACGAGTACGCTGGCATGGAGTTCAGTAGCGATACAGGAGAACAACCGTATACGGTGGCTCTCCTTTTTTTATGACCTGATCCTAATTCCTACTTGGTTCTCAGACCTTTCAACGTTATAATAGGCATCAAACCAACAGGAAAGGTACGTGAAACGAATGCTGCGATTCAATGCGATACGTACGGGCTATCTGCTGGGCATCTCACTGGTACTGGCCGCAATTATTTATTTTTTCGCCTCCAATTGGGGTGGGCTGGATCGGACGGTCAAAATTGTGCTGGCTGCTGCGCTTATCGTTCTGTTCTATGGCTTGTCCTTTGTATTTGCACGTATACGCGCTATTCCCGGTCAGCAAGCCTTTCTGTCGAATATATTTCTGGTGGCTGGCTGTATAGCCTTTGGCATTTCCGTGGCGTTGCTCGGTCAAATATACAATTCCCACGCGGACAGTTACGGATTGTTCTTGATTTGGTCGGTTCCGGCTCTGCTGTTAAGCTGGATTACACGCTACAATCCTTTTTATATACTGTCCTATGTATTAATTCATCTCGGTTTGTGGCTTTATTTTTACCCTACGATGCAAAGTACGTCTTATAGCGAACTGGAGTCGCTGTCCATTGCCGGAGTGTTCGCACTGGTCAATCTGGTGTTGTTTCTATTGACATTACTCCATCGCCCAAATTCTGGACCGCTAAAATATATGAGCTTTATCGTTTTCCATATTGCCATGCTGACGATGACTAACTCTTTTGCATTGGATGAATATGGTCTCGTTATGAACATACCATGTATCGCTGTAATCGCTATTGCATTTTATGTGTTTACCAAGGTGCGACTAAGTAAAACGCTGCTCACCTTGAATGCATTGGCGACCTCCGCTTTTGCTGTCTTTAAATTTATCGAGCTGGCGGAAGCGTACTCTTCATCGCTGTTCTTTGTCTTTGGGTTGATTTTTGTGGCGCTGCTGTTGACGGGTAATGTATGGTTTTTCCGTTATTTGAATCGTTTGGGGAAAACACCGCCGGAAGCTGGGGAAATATCCAACGAGAATAAAGGGGATATCGCAAAATCCGATACGGAGACAACGGGCATCAGTACATCAAAGACTGAGACAACCGTTCCCGAGGAACGTAGCAGTGAATGGATCAGCAAAACCGTTTCCCGCATGATCAAGGTAGTCGGAGTGCTGATCGGAAGTATATCCCTGATCGGATTGATTAGCATTAGCACGAATGTAAACCACACCGAATATGTACTGTTGGGTGTGTCGCTGCTGCTTTTGATTTCGATGATTGTCATTCCGGAATCT
Organism: Paenibacillus sp. FSL R10-2782; assembly: GCF_038592985.1. NCBI lineage: Bacteria > Bacillati > Bacillota > Bacilli > Caryophanales > Paenibacillaceae > Paenibacillus > Paenibacillus sp. FSL R10-2782. Next base: position 5,417,221 of record NZ_CP151951.1, read on the forward strand.
AAGCTGGATTCTGTCATACGTTATACCTTGCTGACGATCAGCTATATTACAGGCTGGGTAGCCATTCTCTGGTCAGATCAAACGTTGCTTTCGGTACTGTTTTTGATCGTTTCTATTGTAGGATGGTTTCGTTCCAAAGGGAAAAGGCAACTCTTTTTCACCTATACCTTTGTAAACCTGAATTTGGCGACCATTCTATTTCAGCAGTTTCAGGAGTGGGATTCTTGGAACTGGTCCTTTGAGTACATTATCCTCACTCTTTTCTTGGTCAATGCTGTGCTGTATGCAGCAAGTTATTTTATACCCAAGACGGCATCGCGGAAACACCTTCGGGATAGCTCCTTATTTTTCAGCCTGCTGTTTATGTTGTGGGCGACCTTTTTCGAGGATGTCATTCCACACTCTTATGTGCTGATTAACATTCTTTATTTCGTTATCGTTACAGGTATGGTCTTTGCCTTCATCCGACTAAAACAAAAATCGGAGGTCTTCACAAGCGTAGCGTTCTGGTTTATTTTTATTGGCTTCAAATACTATGATTTGTTGTGGACGCTACTGTATAAGTCCTTTACGCTGGCGCTGCTGGGTATCATTGCACTCGGAACTACGTGGTGGGCGGATCGGCGGATGGCCCATAGCGGCAAGACAGCGTTTGAGGCCGACCACCGCAGCTTTAGCTTCATGCGCTTAAGCCCGCTGCTGATCGCTGTAGTCATCGTGCTACAGCTCGGTGTGATCGGCTATCAGACCGTGAGAAGTGAAACCCTGCTTGCCACAGGCACTTCCATCAAGCTCAAACTAGCCCCTATAGACCCTCGCTCTCTGTTACAAGGCGATTATGTCATGCTGAATTACGATATCTCTACCCCTTTTTCGCAGGACAATTGGAATCAGGGCAAGGTTAAAGTCGTGCTTGCTCCGAGTAGCCAAGGAGTATACACCGTTGATCGACTGTATCAGGATGGTGACAAGCTTGCCAATCATGAGGTTATTCTAAATGGAAAATGGAATGATTCACGTATTCAGTACGGTATTGAGAATTATTTCATCCCTGAGGGAGCCGGGCGTAATGTTGAACAGAACGCTCATTACGCTTATATTCGGGTCAGCCGTAATGGTGATGCATTGCTGGAACGTTTGGCGGAAAGCTGACCGGAGACCGTGGTGTTTAACGTACTATCGTGTCAAGTGGGATGCTGTCACGCTGTTAGACAGGCGATACGCCATTAAGTTAACGGGCAGTTTAACGCAACAATATTCTGGAGCGATAGCCTTAGATTCAGGTTATTTAACGCCCCCTATTTGCAAAGGCCTTCAAGATCGAAACATACGTGGTATGTGTGTCCGCAACAGCAGGAATTGCCCTACCGAGCTACGGATGGACGGAGCACCTTAGAATCAGCAAAAGAAACCCGAAGTCTCATAAAAGATTTGGGTTTCTCGTCAATCTGAGGTAGCCTTTAGGACTACTCTTTATTTACTAATATTAAACCAACCTGGCATTGCTTGAATTACATTCCAAAGTTTTTCTGGAATATTAAGCTGGTCGAGTTTCGAAACGTTTAACTCAGAATCCACCTCGGCTTCACGTCCATTTGTGACCTTTTCAACCCAAGTAGGATCTATAATTAACGCATGCCCAATAGCGACTAGCGGCAAACCTAATTCCATAGCTTTAAGAGCATCATCCGGTGCTAGTATGGAACCAGCAGCCATCACAGGTACCTTACCGTTTGCTCTTTCAAGAATTAATTCAAGCCGTGTTTTTTCATCTTGACTATCTACTGGCTTTGAAGACACATTATCTAATGAAGCATGTATATAATCTAAATCCTGTTCAACAAGGATGTCAATTAATTCATATGTGTCTTTCATACGTAATCCGTCCACTTTGGAGGATTCTTCAGGGGAGAATCGGAATCCTAAAATGAATGGTTTTGTAGCATGTTTTTCAATGACATTTTTGATTTCTTCAATAATCGCCAATGGAAAACGCAAGCGATTTTCAAGTGATCCTCCCCATTGGTCCGTCCGTTGATTTGTCGCTGGCGACCAAAAATTCTGAATTAAAAATCCATGAGCCCCATGAATTTCGACGCCATCAAATCCGGCTTCAATTGCTCGTCTTGTTGTGTCTCCAAAAGCACGTACAATCGACAAGATCTCCTCATGCGATAGTTCTCTTGTTTCTGAAGTTGAACCTAAATTAGTAACTTCGGGTTGCAATGCACTCGCACTAACTGCATCCAATCCAGGCACGGCTTTATTGCCAGCATGGAAAATCTGTAGGATCGCAGGAGCGCCTCCACTTTTCGCTGCCTCAGCTAATTTTCGTAAACTTGGAGTAAATTCATCATTGTACCCAGCGAATTCGTTCGTAAAACCCTGCCCATTAGGTGTAACATGAGTACACCCTGTAATGACGAGTCCTACTCCATTCACTCTTTGTTTGTAATACTTTACTTCGTCATCCGAAACGGTAAGATCGTCATTACTTGACCAGGTTGTCATAGGTGCCATAACGATACTATTCTTAATTGTTATTCCATTTCTGAATGTGAAGGATTCAAATAACCTACTGTATTTCTGATTCATTTCATTAACCTCGCTCTCATATTTTCTTTTCTATTTTAGTTTAATTGATTACCGTTACAGCAAGTCAAGTATTTATTTTTATATGATTACATATAGATTTGTTGCGTTGTCATTCTCTTTATGATATATATTTAGTTACAGTAACTGTAACTAAAAGAGGGGACAAGTAGATGTTGTATTCAATGACATATGTAGTGGAGAATTTAAATGTATCTGCAAAGACACTTCGATTTTATGAAGAGCAAGGGATATTACCAAATATATCTCGTGACGAAAAAGGCCGTAGAGTTTATAGTGAACAACAAATAGATTGGATTTCTTTTATTCGTTGCCTCAAAGAGACAGGCATGCCTCTTTCAAAAATAAAGGATTACAAGGAACTTTATGAATTGGGGAATACCACCTATTTGCAAAGAGAAGAAATGTTGATGCAGCATAAATTGGAAGTGCAGAAGAAAATTGACGAAAGTTTCAAACACTTAGAAGAAATAAACTATAAAATTGCCATGTATGAACTTCAGAAAGAAGAGGTTATGAAAAATCCCAACTATAACTTTAAATGTCACGGTCTGGAGAGTAAGATAGTGAATTAATGTACTTAAGCTAACGGATGAAGTTAGTTCAATAAAACCAGCGGCAGCCTAGGGCTTTATTTTCTTTGAACAACTAGTCGTCATTACAAAATAGCAGGCTGAACCAAGCTTCTCCATTGCTGGAGGACAACTGGGTTCAGCCTGCTTGTTTTTTCGGGACAATCGAGGGATCCTCCTTAAGGGCAACCTCCCCCTAACCTCGTCTCCGTTTATACATCTCTCGACCAATTCGCAATCCCTTGGATATCCTCAGGCTGAGTCCGGCAACAGCCACCAATCAGACGGGCTCCTGCTTCATACCATTGGCGAGCACTCTGCCCGAACGTCCCGGTACAGCTCGTACCGTGCCATGTCTTGGTAACCGGGTCATATTCCTCCCCCAGATTGGGATACACCACCACGGGCTTATCTGTATGACTGCGTATTTCGTGGATGAGCGATGGAATGTATTGCGGCAAAGTACAATTAATGCCCACAGCAGCCACTTGCTCATGTTCATCCAGCCATTCGGCGCACGCAGCGGCAGACTCTCCATTGCTGATGTGCTGCCCATCCTTTGCACTAAAGCTGATCCAGGCATAGGTGCCGGGAAATTCCTTTAGCAATCGCGTGATGGCTTTGGCTTCAACCAGACATGGTATGGTTTCACAGGCCAAAATGTCCGCGCCCGCCTCAATCAGTGCTTTCATACGCGGCCTGTGGAACTCTACAAGTTGTTCCTCGCTCAGCGTATAATCACCGCGATATTCTGAACCATCTGCCAAAAACGCCCCGTAAGGGCCGACGGAGGCCGCGACCAGCGGTTTAGGACGATGCTGTTGTTTTGCACCAGTCGTCATGTCTGCCCAAAATTCATCCCGTGCCTGTACGGCAATCCGTACCGAGGACTGAATCAACTCCAGCGCTTCATTTTCGCTTAAACCCCGTTTGACGTAGCCTTCAACGGTAGCCTGATAGCTCGCGGTGATCGCGCAGTCTGCCCCCGCTTCGAAATAGTCTCTATGCACACGCTTGATAGACTCCGGGTGCTCATGAAGTATTTTAGCCGACCATAAGCTGTCGTTCAGATCATGCCCGTGACGCTCCAGTTCCGTAGCCATTGCTCCATCTAGCACGATCAGCGGAAATTCGCCCAGTATATGCTGTATCGGATTCATAGGTTCCTCCTGCTTGTTTCCTCTATTTAACCCACTGATTAAGTTGGAATTAATTCCTTATATTATAGCCTCTATCTGAAATAAAACAATATGCTGAATAAGGAAGAATTAATTCTCCATAATAAGGACGTATACCTAACGAAATGGAGGACATCGGATGATTGACAATCTCGAGAGTAATTACAACTGCGCCAATGCAGGGCAGGATCTTCATCAGCTCAAACAGGAACTCGCTGCGCTTCAGGAACAAGGTGTTAACGACCAAGCTTCCAAGGAAGCCATTCATCGGCTGGAAAACCAAATTTCGTTCATCTTGAACAAATGCGATATTAACCACTAGTTGAGCTTGGCTGTTTCGGTAAAATAAATAAAACCGGCTTGTCTTTTAAAGACAAGCCGGTTTATATGAATTAGTGTATGCAAAAAGGTTCCAAATTCACAAGATTCCCCGTATCTCATCCAACGACTGCACCTTTTCCCGCTGCATCCATTGTTCAAGACCGTAGACCAGTTCGGCTCCTGCTTGCAAGTGGACAAAATTGTACGTTCCCACCTGAATCGCAGCCGCTCCTGCCATCGTAAATTCGATAATATCCTCCACCGAGCTGATGCCCCCCATCCCGATTACCGGAATGGATACCGCCTGCGCCACCTGATGAACCATGCGCAAGGCAATCGGCTTGATTGCGGGACCGGAAAGACCTGCATACGTGTTGGCGAAGACACTCCGGCGCCGACGTATATCAATTTTCATCGCAGAAAATGTATTGATCAGCGAGACACCGTCTGCACCTTCTTCCTCGCACATGACCGCCATTTGCGTAATATTCTCTGCATTTGGGGACAGCTTCACGACCAGCGGAAGCGCCGTCACATTGCGCACCTGCCGTACTACGTCCCGCGCCACCTCCGTCTGGATGCCGAATTGCATTCCACCCTGCTTAACATTGGGACAGGAAATGTTCAGTTCCAGCATATCGACGCCTCTGCGGTTCATTGTGCGCCGTTTTTGCGCATTTTCCGTAATCATGGCTACGGCCTGAACGTACTCCTCCAGATTCGAGCCACCGACATTAGCAATTACAGCCGTGTTCCAGCGCGTCATATCATCCAGCTCATCCTTCAAAAAGGCCGCGACACCCGGATTTTCCAGTCCTACACTATTGAGCATACCGGAAGCTGTTTCATGTATGCGTGATCCGGTATTACCAGCCTTCGGATGAAGGGTTAATCCCTTGCCGACGATGCCCCCCAACAGTTCTGGAGAGTAAAATTCCGCATACTCACGTCCAAAGCCAAATGTACCAGATGCCATGATGATCGGATTCTTGAACGGCACGCCCGCAATATTACACGCCATGGAGATCATCAAAATCCACCTCCTCTACCGGGAATACAGGCCCTTCCTTACACACCCTCTTATTACCTCCACGAGTATGCATGGTGCAGCCCAAACACGCGCCAATACCACAGGCCATATGTCTTTCTGTTGAAATATATAAACGGGACGACGAGCCTTCTGTCTTCTCCGCAAGCGCTTGTAGCATTGGAGTTGGCCCACAGGAAAACATATTCACATAGCGAGCCGGATCGACCTTTTCGACGATGCTTCCCCCTACACGAACCTGCACAGATGCTGCCGCAGCTTCAAAAGCATCCACCCCAAAGGATTGCTGCGCAAATCCCAAATAAACATGTGCATGCGGATAATGCTTTGCAGCCAGCAGCAAGGGGGCCGTGCCCATACCACCGCCAACTAACGCCAAGCTGCCTTCTACCTGAGGAAAACCGTTGCCGAAAGGCCCATCCAACTGAATCTCCTGCCCCGGCTGCAACTGGGAAAACAGGCTTGTCCCTTCTCCAACAACTCGATATAAAAAGGAAATGTCCTCATCCCCGATATCGTAAATGCTGATAGGTCTAGGTAGCAAAGGGTAACCAGTTCCGCTGCGCAGCATGTAAAACTGGCCCATTTCCCCTTTAAAGGTTCCCTCTATTTTCATCACATAAATGCCCGGAACGAGCGCCACATTCGAAATTACGTTAGCCATATAACCCCTCCACTAACCACTCACTATAACGTAAAAACAGCCATGATTACGTGACTATTTTCACATTTATAGACTAAGTTAGGTATGAGTGCTTTTCCTTCTCCTCAAGAATCCAGGCATAAAAAAGCGTACTCCTGTTAAAGAGTACGCTTCTGTATTAACTAATCGCTTCGCGTTCCGGATTGCGACTACCTTTTGCATCCTTGCGGATTTGCTTGCTGCGCAACTGTCCGCAAGCCGCGTCAATGTCGACTCCATGCTCCAGCCGAACACTACAGCTAATGCCTTGTTTTTTCAGAACATCATAGAAGCCCGTAATCGACTCCGACTCACTCCGCTGGTATTGGCTATGCTCATCCACCGGATTGTATGGAATCAGGTTTACATTTGCCAAATTGCGACGGTGGCCTACCAACTCAGCCAACTCCAGCGCATGCTCCTTGGTATCGTTAATATCCTTCAGCAAAATATACTCCAGCGTAATACGACGATTTGTTTTGTCCAAATAATAATCAATCGCTTGCATCAGCTTCTCAATCGGAATCGCCCGATTAATCTTCATGATGCGGGTGCGAGTCTCATTATTCGGCGCATGGAGGGAAATCGCCAAATTGACATGCAGATCGGAATCAGCAAATTCAATAATTTTATCGGCAAGTCCGCTCGTGGACACTGTAATATGACGCGGACCAATCGCCAGCCCTTTGTGATCCTTAATGACCCGGATAAAGTCAGACAGATTCACAAAGTTATCAAACGGCTCGCCAATCCCCATCACTACGACGTGACTGACCCGGTCGCCCGGACGTTCCTGATCCAGATACAACTGCACCTTCATAATCTGCTCGACAATTTCACCGCTAGACAGGTCACGGCTCTTCTTCAACAGCCCGCTCGCGCAAAAGCTGCATCCGATGTTACAGCCCACCTGCGTTGTCACACATACAGACAGCCCAAACTTGTGCCGCATCAATACCGTCTCTATCAGATTCCCATCCTGAAGACGGAACAAGAATTTGACCGTCCCATCCGCTGACTGTTGCTTCACATGCTCTTCCAGCGTTTCAATTGGAAAATGCTCTGCCAACAGGCGGGTACAGTTCTCATGAACCTCCGTCATCGCGGCAAAATCAGTAATCCGTTTCCGATAAAGTGCGTCCCATACCTGCAACGCCCGGGATTTCTTATGTCCACGCTCGATGAGCCATGCTGTCAACTGATCTAGTGTTAATCCATAAATGGATTCTTTTTTCATGTTCGATCCTCTTTTCAAAACGTTAAAATTCGTCTCAGCCATCATTGCATCATAGCATGTTTAAGCAGTCTTCGCTATTTAAACGCTTCTTTCATTGTCCCAAATTTTAATTATGAACACAAGAGGGAGAGACGAATTGTATCTTCCAAAATTTCAGTATGGAATTCCGACTTGAAACAGAGTATAGGTCCCATTAAACTAGGCGACAGAGTCTGTTCAACAAGAGCACGCAAAGACAGGATTACAGACACCGCTAATGATATGATTACAACCAAGGAAGGTGATGCGGTTGGAATGGTTACTTCGGATCAAGAACGCACTGGATCTGATGGAAGAAAGAATGCAGCAGCCACTGGATATCGACGAAATTGCAAAGGCAGCCTATTCCTCTCCTTTTCATTTTCAACGTATGTTTCATATGCTAACCGGCGTCACGGTAGCCGAATATGTACGTAAACGTCGATTGACCTTGGCTGCACAGGAATTGAGTCTTTCTACCACCAAAGTCTTGGATGTAGCGTTCAAATACGGATATGATTCCCCCGAATCTTTTTCTAAAGCGTTCCGTAAGGTACACGGTATATCTCCCTCTGAGGCCAGAAGCCCTGGGGTGAACCTGAAAGCCTTTCCACGCATTACCTTCCATCTATCGTTGAAGGGAGACCAGGATATGGATTATAAAATTGTAGAGAAAGCGGCCTTTACGGTCATTGGCAAGTCCATCCAAGTCACAACGAAAGACGGTGAAAATTTCCGGCAAATCCCGAAATTCTGGGACGAGCTGAACGCTGATGGTACATCGGATCGGATTCAAGCCTTGGGAACAAGCGAGGATATCCTCGGTATTTGTTTGGATTTCAAGCATGGGGAAGAGAAATTCACGTACCTGATTGCCGCTGAGGGCAGCGAGGACGTAGCCGCTTCCAACGGATTGGATGCCAGAACGATTCCGGCTGCAACTTGGGCTGTGTTTACATCCATCGGCCCTATGCCTCATACGATTCAAAAGGTATGGCAAAGAATTTATCAGGAATGGTTCCCGGCCAGCAATTATGAGCATTCAGGCGGACCCGAGCTGGAGGTATATATGATGGGGGACTCGCGGGCTGAGGACTACCGCTGCGAAGTATGGATTCCGGTTATCAAAAAGTAAAACAATGAACCGATTGCCAATGGCAGTCGGTTTTTTGCTGTAGCTGACTCCATGCTCATTCCTCGTACTCCTTCACTTGTGCCCAATAGATCTCCGCATTTACCCACATCCTTCCCGTGAAAAAAACATAGAATAATCCAAACAAGTAAATAAAGGAGATTCTATGTCACGAAAAACAAAGATCCGTAAAAATGTTCCTCCTTATGTTCGTCTGGATCTGCGCTCCAGAAAAATGCTTGTCCAGTCTCTTCTTCGTACCATGGCCAAGAAAAAACAGATGGGCAAGATGCCTGCAAATCCATTGCTAGTACCTAAGGATCCCAAAACAGCCATTATGCCCAGTCATGCAAGTATCCTTCTTATGTCCGCATTATCCTACTCATCCCACTGGAAAATCGAACAGCTTACAGTTGATCACCTACGCGAATCAACAAGAGAAGTGATTCAACTGAAGCCGCCGTTACATGCGAGCGGAGTTCTGTCTCGTTGCAAGCCGGATCTGCTTCTTGTCCTGGGGAGTGATCTTCTCCTTGCCGAGGACTTGGATTTTATCCGCAGCCTTCCCTTTAAAAAGGCAATCTGGCTTGCAGACAGCACCGGATCCTCCGAAATCCTGCGTCAGACCGCCTTATCCTTTGATTGTGTGTTCACCCAGCAAAGCTCGCATATTCCCTTTTATCGCCACGGTGGCTGCAGGACTGTGCAATTCCTTCCCTTCCCCGCAGACCCTACAGAGTGGTATCCTCTAACGGTTCCAGAGGAATATCGTTCCGAGGTGGTCATCTTTGGCGATACCAGCCAAAAAACACCAGCGTTGATACCTGTCATCGACAGTTGGCGAGAAAACAAAAAAGTCATCGTCTGCGGAAAAGGCTGGGATTGCTTTGACGATTATCAGGTTCTTCCCGATGAGAGCCCGTGGCCTCTTTATCTGAATGGAGCAAACCTTGTGCTGCATTTATCGCCCTCCCTGAACCGCATCCTGGAGGCTGCCTCCTGCGGGGCATGCCAGATATCCGTGGATGATCCCTGCCTCTACCAATGGACAAATCCGGATGAAGACATTCTCTTGTTCCACACCCCCGAGGAACTGGGCGAAAAGCTGAACAGTTTGCGCTGCTATCCGGAACGGCGGAGAAGGCTGTCCACTCAGGCACTTGCTGGTAGCAGATTTCGCTATTCCTATCGCCAAGTAGTACTCGAACTGCTGCGGATTACCTTTGAAAACTATTAGCCGACAATCAAATCGTGCCTCAGGAGGGAAAGACAATATGAAAGTGATTGCATTTTACCTGCCCCAGTATCACCGTATTCCAGAAAATGACCGATGGTGGGGTGACGGCTTTACAGAATGGACTAATGTTCGCAGAGCTACCCCTCTGTATCCGGGACATAACCAGCCCCAAATTCCCTACCAGGAACGTTACTATGATCTGACCCAAAAGAAAAATCAGATTTGGCAGGCAGAACTGGCCAAATCCTATGGTATTTACGGATTCTGTTATTATCATTACTGGTTTAAAGGAAAACTCTTGTTGGAGACACCTCTTCAGCAAGTGCTGGCTTCGAACCATCCTGACCTGCCCTTCTGTCTGTCATGGGCTAACGAGCCTTGGACCCGCATATGGGACGGCGGTGAAAACGAAAAGAATATCCTTATGCCGCAAGAATATGGAGATGAGGAAGATTGGCGCGAGCATTTTCAATACCTACTGAAGATTTTTTCTGATAGTAGATACATTCTGATCAAAGACAAACCAGTGTTTCTCATCTACAGGCCGGAGAATATTCCCCGCTGCCGCGAAATGCTGGTGCTGTGGAACAAACTAGCCAGAGAAAACGGCCTTCCTGGTATTTATTTCGTACAGACTCTTGGGGGATTTCCTATTGAAAAGCAAGCCGGATTTGACGCCAGTGTGGAATTCGAGCCTCATTATACCTTTGCCCACGGGGGGGACTGGCGGATCTGGAATTACTTACAAGTCAAAGATCAGCAACATCTGACTTTTGATTATGATTATGTGTGGTCCCTGATCCTTAATCGCTCCCACCGAAGAGAAGGCGAGCCTATATTTACCGGCGCCTTTGTAGATTGGGACAATACCCCTCGTCGTCAGATTGATGGAGTCAGTTGCATAGGTGCGGCTCCCCACAAATTTGAATGGTATCTGACCCGGCAACTGGAACGGACTGAGCGCTTGTACCAGAGCGAATTTCTGTTTATAAATGCGTGGAACGAATGGGGAGAAGGAGCATATCTGGAGCCGGATACCCGGCATGGCCACGCTTATCTCCAGGCAGTTCGGAATGCACTGGATGCTCGCAAGCGGGCTGAGCTTACAACGGCTGGATTCCAAGAACAGGAATCGAGCCTGAAGCATCAATGAACAGGATGTAGTTCACTCCATCTGTCCCTTTCAAAATAAGTCCCGATTGATTGACAGCTCCGGTTGCGAAATAGAGCACTTGGGATGAGCTGCTGCCTGACGGCAGCAGCGCCTGCTGGCTGATCGCCACGTTTTGGCTTGCCACAATCGTTCCCCCGACTAGTAAATTGTCTCCTGCCGTAATGGTTCCGTTGACCTGCAAGTGATTATGGATGGTTTCACTACCGTAGACTTGCAAATGATTCTGGATCGTTTCATTGCCGTTGACTTGCAAATCATTCTGGATCGTTTCATTGTGGTTAACCTGCAGATCCTGCCCAACAACGGCATTGCTAGTTACGTTTATATTATCGAACGTAGGCAATTCTTTCACCTCCCTTTTTCTTATACTTCTATCCTATGCTTGGTCACCAAGATCGCTCTAGTTTATCTCCCATTTTTACTAATTTATATATCATAGAACACCCGTTGATTATCCACTAAATGGAATAGCCTAGCTACAATTAGCCACGGTCCTGTGGGGCCGAGTATTTTTGTAGAGTACCTGGATGACACTTTTATTGAGTATGTTGAAATAACCCATCAGCCTGAGTGTTAACGCTTTTGGCAATGTAATCGCCTGTACATAACGATGGACGTAAAGCAATCATGGACATGGTATGCACCGCAATCAAAAATCGGCTGCTAATTTGTTTCATGGAATCACCAACGGCTTCACGTTAGCTTGCAGTCCAATCTACCTGAACAGCACCCTTTTCTGCAAAGAAACGTTGCGTCCGCTGATTGCCTGAACCCTAATCCAACACTTATGCGCATACCTGCTTGCTTCTCTAAAAGATTAAAAATCAAATTATGTAGTTACTCAGCACCCAGTCTGAGATTCTTATAAAAACCAACAATCTACTCATCCATACAGCTTGTTAAAACAGAACCAGCCTCACACTTTATTTCTTTATTCTCGTGTTCGACTGGTTTTTGATTGATGAGATTCCAACGTGCTTGAGCAGCTCTATACTAATGTTTTTTAATCCGACGCTTGTTCTTCAAAATGGTACGGATCATAGTTTGGTTGGGGAGTTGCGTGAACAGCATATGTCCGGGGTGCGGATTGGCCTCGATAATCCAGATCTGACCGCTCTTCTCAATAGCCAAATCAATGCCCAACTCACGAACCGAATGGTTTTGCTCTATCGTGTTGGCAATAATTTTAGAGAGTTCCACGATCTGGTCCAGAGTCTGTCTCATTTTCTCTCTGTCATTTTTAAAAACTCTTAATAACACTTTGGATATCGGTGCCGCATGCCCTCCTTTTCGATAATTGGTCACAACCTTCGAGGGTGCTGCCACACGCCCGGTTATTCCTGAAATGATCCATTCTGATTCCGGCTTCTGCATATACACTCTGGCATCAAAAATCGAGCCTTTGTACTTCGCCAACCGGAGTCCTTGTTGTACCAAATAACGACGATGAGGTCTCCGGTGGGTCCTGATGACTCTTCTCACCGCGTGGGATCTGACAATTCTTCGACTGGAGCCGCAGCGAATCTCATACCTCCTCCCCAGCTTTTTCGCCCGTATGATGCCGTTTCCCCCACTTTCGTTATTAGGCTTGATGAAGACGGTGCGATAGGTATCCAACATACGTAAGGTCCTTGCATTAGTAATCCAGTGGGTTTCAGGCAAATGGTTGCGCAAAATGGGATGATGTCGCATTTCTTTGTATTGAATCATCTTTCCAATGGGCACGAATATCCCTCTATTCTGTTGGGTTTTTGCACGCATTACATGAATATGCATCCATATTCTATGTTGGTAACGGCTAATGTCACAGTTTGCTATAAAAGAGGCTAAACCCCTTCTACCTATAAAGGTCATTCGAATAATATATTAGACCAATAGACACTCTGGATATATGATGTATAAAAATAATATGAGGAGGGACTTTAATATGTCTATTTATGATTTTCAAGCAACCTCAATTAACGGGAAGCCGATTAAACTGTCAGACTACAGCGGAAAAATTCTCCTCATCGTAAACACAGCCAGCAAATGTAGCTTTTCCCGTCAATTCGCTGATCTACAGAAGCTCTATGAAAGTCGACGGGAACAGGGTTTTGAAATTCTCGCGTTTCCTTGTAACCAATTCAATGAAAAAGAGCCGGGTAGCAATTCGGAAGTTCAGGGAGTCTGCCAAATTAACCATGGAGTAACATTCACGCTATTTGAGAAAACGGATGTAAGAGGTCCATCTCCTCATCCTTTATTCCAATATCTTACACAACAGGCACCGTTTCAAGGCTTCGATACCCAAACCAAGGACGGTCAATGGATGGAGGATTTCCTGCGGGATAAGTATCCGGAAATATACGCTGGCGACGGGATCAAGTGGAATTTCTCCAAGTTTTTGATTGATCGCGATGGTCATGTAAATGGAAGATTTGAATCAACGACGGAGCCCTTTGAAATAGATTCTGTCATCGAATCACTGTTGTAGGGTTTCAGTTTGCTCCTTTGAATTAGTTTAGAAGAAAAAGAGTATCAAATGACAAAAATAAATATTTGTCATTTGATACTCTTTTTGATATTCTAACTTTAAGGAGGTGACTCACACGGCGATTTGACCGTGTCTCTATGGAAAAATCCTCAGATATATTAACCAAAGAACAGATTCTCATCGCTACAGAAGACACACTTAGACGTTTTGGTGTAGCCAAAACCTCCGTGACCGATGTTGCCAAAGTATTGGGAGTCAGTCATGGCACCATTTATCGTCATTTTAAAAGCAAAGCTGAGCTTCTTGAAGGCGTGACCGAAAAATGGCTGAATGAAAAGATTGTCGCCCCGTTAATGGAGGTCTGTCAGGATTCATCTATGCTGGGAACCCCGCATTTACAACGATATATACAGACCTTCGTCGACCTCAAGCAGTATTATGCCCGCGATGACGAGGAAATGTTCGGAATGTATACCCGTGTCACCGAGCAAGCCACTGATTTAATCGACCAGCATATCGGTCACATTGTAGATCAGCTCGCTGACATCATTGTACGCGGGGGCATCACATCGGATCAGCCAGCCCAACTGGCGCGTACCCTTTTCTATGCCACAGCCCGTTTCCATCATCCCGCTCATGCTTACGAATGGAAGAATCCTGCAATTGATCAGGAGTTTTCAGAGGTATGGAAGCTTTTAGAAAAAGGAATCTCTTAAAAAATATATGGAAAGAAGGTTAAGCACGTATGAAGCATTTGGACGGAAAAACAGCGATTATTACCGGTTCCTCCAGAGGAATTGGACGTGCCATTGCCGAGCAGCTGGCTGATCTGGGCGCTAATGTAGTCATCAATTATGCCAGCAGTCCGGACAAAGCCCAAGAAGTCGTGAAGGGCATTATTCAAAAAGGCGGCAAAGCCATAGCTCTTCACGCTGATTTGGGCAAGATGAGTGATATTGAAGCATTATTTACAAATACGATTACTGAATTTGGAAAAGTGGATATTCTGGTTAACAACGCAGGGCTGATGATCACCAAGCCGCTTGTAGACGTGACAGAGGCCGATTTTGACAAACAATTTGCACTGAATGTAAAAGGCACCTTCTTTGCTTGCCAGCAAGCGATGAAGCATATGGAGAACTACGGAAGAATCGTGAACATTTCCACATCCGTGATTGGACAAATGTTTCCTTCGTATAGCGTATACGCGGGTACCAAAGGCGCCGTAGAGCAATTTACCCGCCAGCTTGCGAAGGAGTTCGGAAGCAAGCAAATTACGATCAACGCCGTGGCTCCCGGTCCCGTGAACACTGAGCTTTTTCAAGCAGGAAAAACCGAGCAGCAGATCGAGGGCATGAAAAAAATGAATGCTATGGGTCGTCTCGGTGAACCCGAGGATATCGCGGATGTGATTGAGTTCCTGGTCAGCGCCAAATCACAGTGGGTTACCGGACAGACAATCCGCGTCAACGGCGGGTTCATCTAAAAACCGAAATACATGAAATGGAGGCTGTTCACGTTCATGATATTACACAAAGGGGAGACCCTATTTCGACAAGGAGAATCCGGCCCTCTGTATCTGTTAAAGAGTGGCTTGTTAAAAATCATCCGAGTCCATGAGGACGGCTCACAAATTTTAGTCAACGTTATTGTGCCCGATGAAATTATCCCGCATCACTCCCTGATCAGCCCCAATCCTTATTATGGTACAGCGGTGGCGCTGGTAACCTCTGAGGTTGAGGTTCTGTCGCAAAAAGAATGGTATCAGGCGCTGGAGCAGGACCCGGCTCAATGTCGGGCTATCGCTTTGCAGCTACAGGACAAGTTGCGCATGATGCAGCAACGAATTGACCAGCTCACCGAGGTGTCACCTGCCGAGAAGCTTCGGAAGCTTCAACGCTGGTTCCACTCCTACATCGCACCCGCCACGTTAACGGACGTGCTGACGCAGGAGGAAATCGGCCAGTTCATCGGGCTGCGCCGGGAGACGATTAATCGGCTATTGCGTGCTTCAAGCGCTCCTTCTGCAAAAGATGATGACGATAATGCATCTCGATGAGCATAAACCACTCTCCAGCATTTAACGCGCCGAATCCGGGATGAGAGACGGTAAACGGCCCTGTTGATTTCCCAACGACCGGTTCAATCTCTCTCATTTTACGGATCACAACGTTTAATCCTTCCACAATTTCTTCTTTGCTAGTCGGTTGTGGAGGAGTATACTGCGGAGATGGTGGGACTTGGATACGTATGGGCGGATAGCCTCCCAGATTAAAAGCTGCCGTGCCCGCCTCCGTTTTAGCCCCCGTCTCCCCATTAGACTGTAGACAATGATCTATGTTCTTAAGATGCATATAAAGAGCAGAGTTCACCAAATGAAGGTACATTTGTCCAAGCGACCATTGATCCTCCTGCGGTGTGTACTGCAATTGCTCCAAGCTAAAGCTGTCCAATTCAAGAAGATAATGTTGTACTGTTTCTTCAAAACGCTGCAATGTTTCGGTTGTTGTATTCATATACTATTAAGCCCCTCTCCTTTAGTTAGCTTTACTATACAAAAATGCTACTGACAGCATTATGTCAGTAGCATTTCAACATTTTTTCGACTTCCACACGTACCCGATCCCGTAGTGATTCAGGCTCCAGCACGACCATATCTGCACCCCACCCTAGTATCCATTGCAGTAGTTCCTCCGGCTGTCTGACACGGAAGAGTACATGCAATCCATCTGTACGCTCCTCCATACTCTCCATGTAAAAATTGTTCGCTTCCTTCACTTTATCAGCAATCTCAGGACGGGCTAGTATGCGAACGTATATATGTCGATCATCTGCTTGCTTGTAATCCTGCAATTTAAAATCGGTGGGGAGCTGAAACCTGTCCTCCAGCACGGTCAGCTCGTCCATACGGGACAAGCGGAAGTGGCGGAGCTGCTGCCGTAATTCGCATTGACCCAGCAAAACCCATGAACCATGAAGCAGTACAAGACCATAGGGGGCGACCACACGCACGCTTTGACGATTTCCATCGGCATCTGGCATTCTTTTGGAGTAGCCGAACCGTACCTTCCGTTGTTCCAATATAGCGAGACGCAGCGTTTCCAAATAGGTTTTCTCTCTACGATCTACCTCTTTCCCCCCTGCGAATAGCCTGATGGTTGTACGCACCCGCGAAACCTCCCTGCGAATGCTCTCCGGTAAAATAGCTTCTATCTTCCTGCGGGAAGCTTGCGCCTTGGTGCCGTATTCTGTATCAAATTTCTGCTCGACAAAATCCGTACCGATTAGCAACGCTACGGCCTCTTCCACGGTAAAGCTCACTGGAGGCAGGAAGTAGCCCTCCATTAAGGAATATCCTATGCCCGGTGCTCCTACAATCGGTACACCCGATTCGCTTAGAGCCTGGATATCCCGATAGATGGTTCTCACACTTGTTTCGAATATGCCCGCCAAATCCTCGGCTCGTAAAATATCCTTACGCTGCAACTCTAATAAGATAGCAAGCAGACGGTCTGTTTTGTTCATACCACGTCACCCTCTCTGGAAGGATCTAAATACAGTAATACAAAAGAGCAATAAGGGCAGTACAATCACTGCGACTTATTGCTCTTTATGTTCACACGGGAGTTGCTTCATTACTTGAAAAACACTTTTTCGACGTTATATTTAGCCTTCTGTGCATTGATGATGTAGGTTTCATAGATTTCTCGCTCTACCGCATCTTCGACAATACAAACCTCAATAATCGCCACTTCGTTGCGATTCGCCTTGATCGGCGATACAGTGTCTTCAAAATGCTTTTTGATTCTTTGTCTCAGCTTTCTTGCTTTACCAACGAACAACAATTCCTCCTGTGCGTTGTAGAACATAAAAATACCGCTCTTATCCCTGGGAATCAGGTGGAAATCTGTAAATCCGTAAATATGGCTCAGTTCAGGGTTAACCTGTTTGGTAATCGTGATGTCCGGGGTTGGAATCGTTATGTTTATCACTATGTCACTTCCTCATTCTATATAGGTGTAAATACTATCACAAATCCCGACGTAACACCATTCAAGATAGTCAGATAGTGTCCCCGGGGACAGGCTTCATCGTTTTACCCGCCATTCTTTCCAGTACCCAGACAAGAACCCCCACTGCAAGGCTGGCAATGACCGCCAAGATCGCGGATCCTCCAGCATGTAGCAGCAACACGGGAATCCAAACCAATCCGAGCAAACGATGCACAGTCCGCATCCACTTGTTACGCACTTTGTTAATAAAAAAGCCATACCCGGCGATCGCCAGCAGAATGGCAAAGCCCGCAAGCCCGGTGTAGGTTTGGTTATCTTGAAGCTTGGTAATCAAAAAATACACACCGTGAACAGCAATCAGGATCAAGGTCGCCCAACCCAGTAGCTTATGCAGGGAATGTAACAACTTCCCGGCTTTTCTGACCAATATCGATGGCGATCTTAGCTTCTTCTTAAACCAGAACCAAGAGAAAGCGGCCGCGCCAAGGAATACGGAGATCGTACCCAACGTCTTGAATATTTCCCCGTTGCCCCCGCTTCCTTCTCCACCGGGACGTCCTCCTACATTCCCTGTAGGCAGGTTACTTACGCCGCCTTCTGGCGGTCGCGGGCCAGGCCCGCCGCCGGAAACCGAAGACATGTAGTAATAGTAGATTACGAACACAGTTGCTACCGTAACTGCAATTATTGCTGGAATCCAAACGGTCTTTTTCTTTTTCATTCGTTATGTGTCCTCCCTAGGAAAATTGCCTTGAGTGTACCTGGTCAAGCTGAAAACAAGATTAAAGCAAGCTGAAAGTTAGTGGCTCTGCAATTTTATTGAAGTAAAGACTTGAAATAAAACCCATTTTAACCGATATATTAAGGGTAATTATGTAATTGTTTCAACAATCTTGTTAAGAGGAGTGTTTACAATGTCTAGTCTTTTTAATCGCAAGGGCAGGATCAGCTTGTTGCTGGTAGCTGTCGTTGCACTCGTTATTCAAGGCTCTATAGGAGGAAGCCCGCATGTGGCCCAGGCGGCCGACAACGTGATTAATGCCCAGGATTTTGGCGTTAAACCCAACTCGAATTCCTCACAATCCAAGGAAATCCAAAATGCGTTGAGGTATTTTTATGATCGCGGTACAGAAGGAACTGTGTACTTCCCGGCAGGTACATATCTGGTTGACGATTCGATCCGTTTATATGCCGGGGTGAGTCTGAACGGTGACGGAATGGGCAAAACAATTTTCAAAAAAACAGGGACCAAAAGCCAATACGTTATTGCGAATCCTATCCTGCGGAACAATTCTGAGCGATTAAATGTGAAATTATCTAATCTTACGATTGACGCAGACCGTACGAATCGTGAAGCCCGTGGTGAAAGTCAGGTAGGCGGTATGATTATAGATGTAGCCGTCTCGCACCTTACGCTGGATCGTGTGGAGATTCGTGACACAACCATTGGAGCGCTACTTCGGAGAACTAGAGATTCCGAGATTACCAACAGCCGCTTTGACCGGAATAATGGTCATGCGATTGCCACCGGACATGAAAGCTTCCCGGCAGGCGAGTTCCGTAACGTCAAAATCACGAATAACCAAATTACCAATTCGGGTGGAGGGAGTGGAATCAACCTTTCACGCGCAACCTACACGACAGTCACCGGAAACCAAATTATTAACAAAACCCATCAATCTGACGGCTACGCAGGCATTCGCATCCCTAATAATGGTGCCAACAATACCGTCAACAATAATGTAATTGAAAATTATCCTCGGGGAATCTTTGTACTTACTGGAGCGACAGGTAACAACGTAAACGGGAATACGGTAAAAAATGCATCCCTGCAAGGTCTGCTGGTCCAATCGGATGGCAATACATTTACAGACAATAAGTTCTTTCAGACCAACTCTTCACTCAACCCGGAAGCAATCATTCGCCTTTCCAGTGCAAACAACAATAAGGTGAACGGTAACGAGATGACTACGCACTCTGGCTTCTCCAACATAGGAATACGTGTCACTGATTCCAGCTCCAATGAAATTAAAGATAACATCACAGATACTTCAGGCAAATCAGTCAGTATTGAGGGTGGGAGCAATAATGTGAATAAGGGCAACCGCAATCGGTAGCAGAATTATGTACTATGCTAGTTCCTCTGTTTCCGTTACAATATGTCAGTGTGATTCTGGCATCGGCAGATTGACACGTACTTGAACATTATTGGAGGCTTCTATTTTTTCATGCAAAACGAATCTCATTCTAACGTAAAAATCGTAACAGCCGATCCGAGCGCGATCGGTCTGTTTGGCTTGGCTATTGTAACGCTTGTCGCTTCATCCCAAAAGCTCGGTCTCACTGAGGGCTTGAGCTTCATCATCCCTTGGGCTATCTTCCTTGGTGCCTTTGCACAGCTATTTGCCTGCATTCAGGATGCAAAGCATAACAACACCTTTGGCATGACGGCTTTTGGCGCTTACGCCTTCTTCTGGTTAGCCGTAGCTAGTAGCTGGATGATCAAAATGGGCGTATTCGGCCCTGAGCTGGCGTCTGCTGTAGACGGTAAGCAACTCGGCTTTGCCTTTGCCGGCTACCTCATCTTCACGCTATTCATGACCATTGGAGCGATGGAAACACATAAGGTCCTATTCTTTATCTTTGTCCTGATTGATTTTCTGTTCCTCGGTCTTAGCTTCGATGCATTCGGCGTTGCTCCAGAGGTGTTCCATACCCTCGCAGCTTATGCTGAAATGGGTATTGGTCTACTCTCGCTGTACGGTACAGGAGCCGCTGTTCTGAATGCACATTTTGGCCGTACGTTCCTGCCTGTAGGACGTCCCTTCGGTATTTTCAAACCACGACCTTAGCTGTATATGTAAGCCCCGCAAAGCCGCCTTTCGCGCCGATCCGCGTTAAGGACGGCTTTTTGGGTTATAAAGCTGGAATTATTCGGCTTGCCAATTCGGCATCCGCTCTGCCGCATAACGAAGGCCAGCTGCCATTCCTTTGGGAATGATCGCATTAATATTTTCCATTTCCTCCGTAGATAAAGCGATATCGACTGCCCCCGCATTTTCCTCTAAATAAGTAACCCGCTTGGTGCCTGGAATCGGTACAATTCCCTCTTGCGCAAGCAGCCATGCCAAGGCCAGTTGAGAAGGCTTGACCCCTTTTTGAGCAGCGAGGTCCTTAATATGCTGTACGAGATCGAGATTTTTCTGGAAATTCTCAGGCTGAAAGCGTGGCACGGTGCGACGGAAATCATCTTCTGCAAAATCATCAAACCTCTGAATTTGCCCGCTCAAAAAGCCGCGTCCCAGCGGACTGTACGCTACAAACTCAATTCCCAGCTCCTTGCAAGCGGGTATAACCTCATCTTCCGCCTCCCGGCTCCATAAGGAGTATTCCGTTTGCAGAGCCGTGATCGGGTGCACCTTGTGGGCACGCCGAATGAGTGCGGGAGAAGCTTCGGACAACCCCAAATAGCGGACTTTTCCCGCCTGAACGAGGTCACTCATCGCTCCAACCGTCTCCTCGATAGGTACATTCGGATCGACACGGTGCTGGTAGTACAAGTCGATCACATCTACGCCCAGTCTTTGCAGGCTGCGGTCACATGCCTGTTTTACATATTCAGGACGGCCGTTGACACCCAAGAATGCCCCATCCTCTCCGCGCATAATGGAGAATTTGGTAGCCAATATCACCTCATCCCGGTGGCTTCGCAGAACTTCACTGATCAGTTTTTCATTTTCTCCCACACCATAGACATCCGCTGTATCCCAGAAATTGATCCCCAGCTCCAACGCACGATGAAGCGTTTTGATCGACTCCTGATCATTCAACTCGCCATAATATTCGGACATTCCCATGCAGCCCAGACCCAGTGCAGATACTTGAAGGTCACTTTTACCCAGTTGTTTCTTTTTCAATTCCCATCAACTCCTATATTGAAAGAATAGTCATCGGCCTTTCTAATCGTCATCACGTTACATCCAGTATGTTACTACTTAAAGTTAACTTTAAGTCAAGCATTGTCTCAGTACACGCTATTTCAAATATTTTTAGGAAAATGTGATTTCCGGGTTGTAAGAGACGGCCGTAAATTTCCTATATATATGAGAAACGAATTATCGCGCGAGATTCGGTTTCAAAATACTTCACCCGGAGGTTGCCCATAATGCCAACAAACTACTCTTATACCAAAACGTCCGATGGTTTTCATGTAATCATCACGCCAGCTTCGAATATTCAAAATAAAAATATTAGAAGCCGGATCACACAGCAAACCGACTATGGGATTAATGGAGGCTTCTTTAACCCCATCAGCACAACAAAGCCGCCGACGGATTGCCTATCGATTGCGGTCACACCCAATAATACCCATGACAGCAAGGCGAATGCCAAAGGGAATAGCCGGGGTACAGCATTTGTATACACGGAGAGCAACAAAACAAAAATGGGGATTACCCGTGCTTCAAGTGTAACGGATCTCAAGAAACAAATGGGGACTTCGATTACGTATAAGTCTATTATTAGCGGGGGCAGCCTGTCGCTGAAGATGGAGGAAAAAGAATGGCTTGAGGCTTTAAAAGATATTGAAAAATTCGATTTGAATGGAACCTTGCGATACACCGACTCTACCGGGCGAACTGGCCTGGGCTTCAAAGTCGTAAATAATATTTGGCAGGTCTACCTGGTTGTCCATGAAAATGCGACTCTGAAACAGCTTCGCAATTATTTTATCAAACAGGATTGCTTTGAAGCCATTCTTCTTGATGGTGGAGGCTCGTCCGGTATTCAAGTTAAAAACTCTGCAGGCACTATGGTGAAGTATGAGCAAACACGTTATATCTACAACATGGTGAAGCTCATTAATATCACCTAGCCTTACGATGTGTTTCCATAGGAGCAAGGAGGCCTTACCGGCCTCCTCTACAATTCATCCAGCACGACGATTTCCAATGCCAGGAAAACAGGTGTTACAGGGTACACATAAGAGACTTCAATGGGTTCCCCCACCTGTAATTCTGCTGGATTGATTAATTGCCTGCGCTGATCATCCATTCGCTTATAAATATGTGTATCGGGAATAGATATATACACCGATTGGATAGGCTTTTCGGTTGAATCATCACTTTTGGGCAGTCCTTTAGCAAATTGAACAGGCTGTTCAAATCGGATCAAATAGTCCATGGTGGGGGCAGCTAATGGTTGTTCTACTTCTTTTTCAATCTTTTCAATACTTTTGATTTTGGCACGCCCCGTGTATACTGTTGTGCTTTCCAGACGATCTAAATCAAAAATAGATTGAGCTACCGCTTCGTTAGATTCGTTAACCAGCCTAGCCGATTCTGTTTTAGAACATGCCGGCAATAATGCTGCTGCAAGCAAGATAAGGGCAAGGGCAGAAACTCTATTTTTCATAAGTGATCCTCCCTAATCTGGTTTATAAAATACGATTCACTATTAAGACGCAGGCAGGAATAATTTGGTTGCTTTAATTATCTATTATATTTCGAAAGGTGTGTTTAGTAATATGTTAAAAAAATTAGGTTTGGCAGCTCTCGCCGCATCCACACTTCTGATGGGAAGTTCCATTACAGCAAGCGCTGATTCTACTGTAAATTACGATCATTTGCTCTCGGCAGGGTCAACTAATGCTTTCCTGGCCATGGAAGATGGATCTTCATTTTATGCAACTGGAAGTAACAGTAATGGCAAACTCGGTGTAGGCGCTGGCGGAGGAAATAATAAAACAAGTCCGATGCAAGCGGATGTATCTGATATTGCTATGATTGATGCTGGTGATTCGCATTCAACCTTGCTCAAAAAAGACGGAACCATCTGGTCCTGGGGCTTTGCAAGTTACGGCGAGCTAGGCACTGGGAATAAGAGGGATACGGCAAGAGATCCAGTTAAGAACAAATATATTAATGATGTTAAGGAAGTGAGAGCAGGAGGTCAATTCACACTGGCCTTAAAAAATGACGGAACCGTGTGGGCCTACGGAGAAAACAACTTCGGGCAACTGGGCATTGGCACAAAAGGGGTTTCCGCCTTTTCCGTTAAGCCTGTCCAGGTACAAGGCTTGGAGGATATTGTAGCCATTGACGCTGGCGATAGCTTTGGTGCAGCTTTAGACAAAAATAATCAGCTATGGGTATGGGGAAAAGGTTCTGATGGCGCACTGGGACAGGATGATAAAGAAAACCAGCTTACCCCTGTTCAATATCGAATTGATGATATCAAAACCTTTACTGCCGGGTCTGACCGCATTTATGTTTTAACGAATAGCGGAGAAGTATACGCTTCCGGTAGCAATACTTCCGGAAAGCTCGGGGATGGAACCTCGACTTTTAGAAGATCACCCGTATTGATCAATATTTCTAATGTAAGTAGACTGAAAGCAGGCAACACCCAGGCGTTTGCCCTTAAAAATGACGGCACTCTTTGGGCATGGGGAGTAAATACTTATGGGCAGGTAGGTGACGGGACCGATGTATTTTCTATTAAAGTCCCTACCCAAGTTGTAGATGACATGAATACACCACTAACCGATGTAGTAGCATTCAGTGCAGCAGGCAACCATTCGCACGCTTTGACAGCAGATGGAACGGTCTGGTCCTGGGGATTTAACAAAAACGGCGAGCTCGGAATCGGTAGTACCAAGGAACAATATTCTGCCACTAAAACGAATTTCCCGAATCCTTTTTCGGAATAAATAACATTTTCATAATTAAGAAAGTGTTCAAGGAATACGCATAGGCCTCCCGTGCTTTCCGAACCAAAAAAAGCAATAAGGGCAGTTTAATCACTGCCACTTATTGCTCTTTATTTTTATACGGGGGTTACTCCATTACTTAAAAAACATCATTATGTATGAACAGAAGCGCATCTGTAGCTTCTGGACGGTAAGGAAATTTTAATTTATAGTGCTAAGGCTTCTTCCGTAATCTTTTTAATATCAATGGATGAAGGCGTTTCTTCCTTAACCATATCCGGCAAAATATGTTCCAGAAAATAATCAACACATTTTAATTGAATGTTTTTGATTTTCACAAGCGCATTACGATACATGACTATAAATTCTTTTTCTGTATTTCCCCGTTGTAGCTCGGCAAATGCTTCGTACACCTGATCCATTTTGTCCGCAACTTCAAGGATCAAACCTTCTACTGAATCATCTTTGCCTTCTCGGAGCTGTTTGCGGAAAATAGCTTTGAATTCCTCGGGAATATTCTCTTCAATAAAATACTCAATCATACCTTCTTCGACCTGCTGGATTAATAACCGGAGTTCCTTGGAGGAATGCTTAACAGGCGTTTTAATGTCTCCAATAAAAATCTCCCCGTAATCGTGACTGCTTGTGATCTCGTAAAGCTTTTTCCAGTCAATGCTTACGCCGTTTCGCTCTTCAATATCAGCCAGCGTTTTGGCATATTGTACAACCTTCCAGGAATGAGCAGATACGCTATGCTCCTCAAATTTAAATTTACCGGGACAACGGATGATTCTTTCCAACTCGTTTAGTGATCGAAAATACGTATGAATCCCCATACTTGCATCCATCCTTTAGTTTATATGATATTTGTGGGTATAGATCCTTACTATACGCCTCAACTATTAACAGTAGATTAGCGCAGTATAAAGTGGGGACTTACACATATAGCACGTAAACCAATTTTGCTATACACTTTATATAAAAAAGTAAAAAGTGGTGAAAGCGTTGTTCAAAATCTTGCTAATTGAAGATGATCAGACTTTGTTCCATGAAATTAAGGACAGGTTAACTCAATGGGCCTATGATGTGTATGGCATCCAGGACTTTAGTAAAGTAATTCAGGAGTTCACAACGATAAAGCCTGATCTGGTCGTGATTGATATTCAATTGCCGAAATTTGATGGGTTTCATTGGTGCCGAATGATTCGATCCCACTCTAACGTTCCTATCATTTTCTTATCCTCTCGTGATCACCCTACGGATATAGTCATGTCGATGCAGCTTGGAGCTGATGATTTTATCCAAAAACCGTTTCACTTTGATGTACTCATTGCGAAATTACAGGCAACTCTTCGCCGTGTATATAATTACAATACTGAACCTATCGCCTTGAAAACATGGTGCGGTGCCACAGTGGATTATGAGAAAAATGTAGTTGCCAATGAGGCTGGCTCCATCGAATTAACCAAGAATGAAATTTATATTTTAAAGCTGCTCATTGAGCAAAAAAATAAGATTGTTGCCCGAGAGGAATTAATTAAAAGCCTATGGGATGATGAACGTTTTGTCAGCGACAATACCTTAACAGTCAACTTGAATCGCCTGCGAAAAAAACTGGATGAGCTGGATATGGGACGTTTCATTGAAACGAAGGTGGGGCAAGGCTACATGGCTACAGAAGAGGCACCTACATATGATTAAAAAGTATCTTATGGAAAGGCTGAGCTGGATTCTATTATTTGTATGCCAGCAATTCCTTATCCTGCTCATCGCTTATGTGGATGCAGCAATCCCGTTGATGCCGATCCTATATATAGTCTTCTTATCTATGATGGTTTTCTTGGTCTTTTTAATCATCCGCTACCCCAAAGAAACCAAATTCTATAAAACACTGGAAGAATGGGAAAGCCCTCTCGAATTAACGGGTATAGGCGAACCGGAGAGTCCGTTTGAGCAAATCATTGAACAAAAAATCACCGACCAGACCGAACGATTACAACAAATCATCTCGCAAAATCAATTGACACTTGAACACGAAAAAGACGAACTATTATCCTGGATTCATGAGGTAAAAACACCTTTGACCGCCATGCATTTGATGATTGAGCGATTGGACGATAAATCCCTAAAGGCTCAACTGACGTATGAATGGTTACGAATTCACTTGCTACTTGACCAGCAGCTCCACCAAAAACGCATATCTTTTATTGAAAATGATTTGTATGTAGAACATGTGAATTTAAAATCTCTGGTTTTTAAAGAGATTAAAACATTACAATCGTGGTGCATCCAAAAAGGGATCGGCTTTGACATCCAACTTGAGCAAATGGAGGTTTTGAGTGATGCCAAATGGCTTGCTTTTATCATCAGGCAGCTTTTAACCAATGCCATCAAATATAGCGATGCCAGTGATATTATCATTCACAGCTATGAACAAAAGGAGCGGATACGGCTTGAGGTCCAAGACTTTGGGCGTGGTATTGATCCGAAGGATATACCCCGTATTTTCGAGAAAGGTTTTACATCCACGACCCAACATTCTGATCATACTTCAACGGGCATGGGGTTATATTTAATGAAAAAGGCAGCAACGCCTTTGCTCATACATGTAGATATGCATTCCAAACCGGACGTCGGTACAACCTTTACTTTAATTTTTCCCAAACAAAATGATTTTGTGAGTATGGTGAGCATGTGACAGAGATGTCACATGCTTTTATGTATTGTTCGCTCAATCAAAGGAAAAACAACAGCCTTATTTTTATAATAAAGTTACAAAAACAAAAAGGAGTGCATCGAAGTGAATATTTTAGAAGCCCATAAAATTCATAAAAGCTACGGTAATAAGTTAAATATGCAGGAGGTATTAAAGGGAATTGATATCCTTATTGAAGAAGGCGAATTTGTCAGTATTATGGGGGCCTCTGGATCAGGTAAAACCACACTGCTGAATGTCCTTTCCTCCATTGATCACGTGAGCCACGGGTCCATTAAAATCAATGACATCGAAATGACGAAAATGAAGGAGAAGCAACTGGCTGAATTTCGCAAAAAATATCTGGGCTTTATTTTTCAAGAGTATAATCTGCTGGATACGCTAACCGTGAAGGAGAACATTCTTTTACCCTTATCCATCACCAAAACGTCTAAAAAAGAAGCAAACCTAAAATTTCAGGAAGTAGCTACAGAACTGGGAATTTATGAACTGAAAGATAAGTACCCTAATGAAATTTCGGGCGGACAAAAACAGCGTACATCTGCGGCTAGGGCCTTTATTCATGAGCCCAGTATTATTTTTGCTGATGAACCTACGGGTGCGCTGGATTCCAAATCAGCTTCCGATTTATTGAACAAGCTGGGCCAGCTAAACCAGAAGCGTAAAGCAACCATCATTATGGTCACGCACGATCCCGTCGCTGCCAGCCATTGCAGTAGAGTCATTTTTATTAAGGATGGACAAATGTATACACAGCTTCATAAAGGTGAACAAGAAAGACAAAACTTCTTCCAAGATATCATGAGAACCCAAGGGGTCTTAGGCGGGGTCCAATATGAACATTAATCTGCTCATTCTAAAGAATTTGAAAAAAAACCTGAAAAATTATTACCTTTATGTTTTTGCTCTCGTTTTCAGTGTTGCGCTCTATTTCGCTTTTGTCACATTACAATACGATCCCTCCATGGACGAAGTGAAGGGCTCTGTTAAAGGTGCAGCTTCCATACGGGCAGCATCCGTCCTGCTGGTCGCTATTGTCTGTATTTTCCTTTTGTATGCTAATAATATCTTTATAAAAAGACGCAGCAAAGAAATTGGCCTATTTCAACTGATCGGAATGACTAAAAACAAAATTTTTCGCATCCTAAGTGCTGAAAACTTAATTCTATACTTCAGTTCACTATTCATTGGAATTGGGGTTGGATTCTCTTTTTCCAAATTAGTGATCATGATTTTATTTAAGACGACGGGCGTCGAAGCCATTGCCACTCTATATTTCTCTAACCAAGCACTGACTCAAACACTCATCGTTTTTGGTATCATCTACCTGTTGATCATGGTCATGAATTATTCCTTTATTAAAAGACAAAGTATTTTGTCTTTGTTCAGAGTGACCTCAACCACCGAAGGGAAAATCAAGAAAATATCTATCTTTGAGATGATCATTGGGATCATTGGAATTTCATTCATCGCTTTAGGATACTATGTTTCTTCCAAATTGTTTGGTGGAGACTTTACATCCATGAATGAATTATTTATGGCTATGGTGTTTATTCTAGGCTCTGTCATCATCGGAACACTTCTTTTTTATAAAGGATCTATCCGCTTTATTTCAAATATCATTAGAAAAGGTAAAGGCGGCTATTTAAACATTAATGAGGTGCTGTCTCTCTCATCCATTATGTTCCGCATGAAATCCAATGCTTTGTTGTTGACCATTATTACGACGGTATCGGCACTTGCCATCGGTTTACTCTCCTTAAGCTATATCGCCTATTATTCTGCGGATCAAGCGGCTGAGGACAATGTACCTTCCCATTTTGCAATGACGAATGTAGCGGATGCGGAGAAATTCACAACGTTACTTCAGGAGCATGACATACAGTATCGTGAAAAGAAAATTGAAGTCATTCAAGTCAGTGTGAGCACAACGCAAATTCTGGAGACTCCTCAGGAAGGATTAAATATCGGTGCGAATTCCATGACGCTGCCTGTCATAAGCGATGAATCTGTGGAGGCTACGGATGTATCTCCAGGTCAAACGATTTTAATGGGCTATAATGATATGTTGCAGAAATTTATGTCCTTGAAAAGCTTTGGCCCATTGGACTTGAAGGGAAAAAAAGAAGTCATACATCAACAATATTTGGGTCTAAAAAAGGAATATGTTATTCCCCATTATTTTACAGCCGGCGGACTACCCACTGTCATTGTAGACGAAACCATCTTTGAGCGGTTAAAGAAAGATGTAAATCCTGAGATTCAAAAGAAATCATCCTTATATATTGGAATTGATATGATGAATGAGGACCAGATCAAAGAAGCCGATCGCCTCTTTAAAGCCGCCAATTTTAATGACCAACAAACATCACGCTTTGAAATGAGCAGCAATCAGAAGAGAAAGATGGGGGTGATCATGTTTGTAGTTGGATTTTTAGGACTCACCTTTCTCATTACATCAGGCTGTATCCTTTATTTTAAGCAAATGGATGAGAGCGAAGACGAAAAAAACAATTATACGGTGTTGAGAAAATTAGGGTTCACACAAGGGGACCTGCTTAGAGGCATTAAAATAAAACAACTCTTTAACTTCGGCATTCCA
This sequence comes from Paenibacillus sp. FSL R10-2782, assembly GCF_038592985.1. NCBI lineage: Bacteria > Bacillati > Bacillota > Bacilli > Caryophanales > Paenibacillaceae > Paenibacillus > Paenibacillus sp. FSL R10-2782. Next base: position 5,446,946 of record NZ_CP151951.1, read on the forward strand.
TTAGTAATCGGCCTTTCACACAGCTATTTCGCCGTCCAATCCGGCTGGTTCTTGTTTGGAACTGAAATTTGGATGCCTATGATCATCGTTATGGTACTATACACCGCCTTATATTCCATTTTCGGGATACTATCCATCCTGTATTATAAAAAAGTCATTAAAGCAGCATTATAATCGGTCAAAAGCTCCAGACGAAAGCACTGGGGCTTTTTCCAAATGATTGAGCATTTTTATTCCTGCGTGTACAATAAAATGACTATCATCGTTACCCCGAAGGGGGAGAGCTATTTTATTATTATTCATCAATGGCATCAGCATAGTAGCTAATATCATACTCTCTTCCTTTGTAGGAGTGGCTGTTGCCCATCTTTTTCGATCCGATAGATCTTAGTAAGAAACCCTCATTGTAGTGAGCGGGATTGTATTTAGTGTGATTTCGGGTATTTACGCTATGCTTGAAGCAAGTTAAAAAGTCTCTCCCTTCTCTGTTACGGACAGGAAGAGCGAGACTTTTTTATTGATGGTTCCCCTTTACAGAGGCTCGTGTGAATGCTTAACGCAAAGGCTCAAATCCCTCTACTTGCTTCAGAATCCGCTCAATTTCATCACATTGCTCCTGTTGAAGCGTCACCTCCACTGCTTTCACATTCTCTTCGATCTGTGCCGGTTTAGTGGCCCCAATGAGTGCAGCGCTGACACCCGGATCTCTAAGTATCCAGGCCAGAGCAAGCTGTGACAGACTGATGCCCAGATCCTTCGCCAGCTTATCCAGTTCCTGTACACAGTTAAGAACAGCATCGTTCATATAACTGTTAATGACATGATTGACCGAGGCATCGGCCCCGCGACTGCCTGTCGGTACAGGTTGTCCCGGTTTGTATTTACCTGTGAGCACACCTTGGGCCAGCGAAGAAAATACAATTTGGCCGATACCTAGCTGCCCAGATACGGGTAGTACCTCGCGCTCGATATAACGCTCGAACATATTATAGATCGGCTGGTTGGCAATCAGCGGGCGCAGATTCAGCCTTTTCCCAATGCCATAGGCATCTGTGAGCTGTGCAGCACTCCATTCGCTTACCGCAGCATACAGGATCTTGCCTTGAGCCTGAAGGTCATCTAGAGCCCGCAGCGTCTCTTCCAAAGGAGTCTCCTGATCGTAACGGTGACAGAAGTAAATGTCGATGTAATCCGTGCCAAGACGTTGAAGACTAGCCTCGCATTGCTCCATCATGTGCTTGCGGGACAGTCCCCTGTCATTAGGACCGGAATCCATAGGAAAGTAAACCTTCGTAGATAACACGTAGCTTTCTCTTCGATAAGGCTTCAAGGCGGCTCCCATAGCCTTTTCGCCCTCACCCCGATTATACGCATTGGCGGTATCGAAGAAATTAATCCCGAGTTCAAAGGCTTTGGCAATACAGGTATGAGCTGCTTCCTGCTCGGCGGCTGTGCCGTACGTCAACCAACTACCCAAACCAATTTCACTGATTTTAAGACCACTGCTGCCTACATTTCTATATTTCATATCTGTTCCTTCTTTCGTAAGAGGATAGCCTTCTTATATTCTAGCATGTAAACCCTTTCACGAAAACGAATTCCATAGAAATCAGGTAGTTGCCTCATTTCACTTTTCCGCACCGTAAATGCTGATAAACCTATGATCAAATATATAATTAAAAATAGCAAGGATGCTGTAACATCCCTGCTATTTAGCAATAGCCGCTTTTAAGAGCAATCACTCTGTTACTTACATCTTACCCTCTCAGATTCCGTTCGGAAAAAGCGCATCATATGCTGGGCAAGGCAGTTTGTCGAGAAATTCCTGAAGCGGCTTCGGTTTATGTGTGTAAATATCCTTTAAGGACGTTCCGTCATAAATATTGCCGATGACCACAGGATGGCACAGCTCGCAGATCAGAATATCGCCGTTCCCGTGAAGGTGAAGCTGCTTTTTACCATCTACGCAGTTGGAAAAATAAACACCCGGCTGCTCCTTGAAGCCCAGTGCTTCTGCAAAACGATCCATACAGGTGAAATACAGCATGGTATCGTCCTTTTTATGGGCAATCAGGTCATGAACAGAACGGACAAGTGCCTCCTTGGTGGAAATGGCGTTCCAGTTCGTATGATCTATCACGATGCTATTTTGGATTTCATGAATTCGTACACCTAGTTCATATACTTTCTCGCTGATTGCCGGCATGTTGTTTTGCGTCTCGGCAAATAGCAAAGTCTCCAGCACCGTTTCCAGCTTGGCTTCGGTACATAACCGAATATTCTGGGCGATTGTCTCATACATGCGCGGATGAACATGATAATATGCCGCATATTTTTCAGGGTCCGTGAAGTTGAAGGAAATATGAATGTTGGAAAGACCTGCATCCCGCAACCTCTCAATCCGTTCAGGACTGAGCAAGCTGGCATTGGTGTTAAGCTGAGTAGCAATTCCCTTGCTCGAACAGTGAGCCACAATGTCCAGACAGTCCTCATACTTCAAGGTCACTTCTCCCCCGGACAGCCGCACGCGCTTTAAGGTGGGAATTTCATCAATGATGCGTATCACTTCTTTACTGCTGATGCATTGTCCATCATTCCGCTGATATGCGCAGCAATAATCACACTTGAAGTTGCAATTGGAGGTGACCCCGACTTCCAATCCCTCCAGCTCGTAGATGCCCGGCTTTTCCAGTTCAAGTGCTTTATATTTGTTCTCTATACTCACTTTCTTATGATCCTCCCGATCTCAGGCTTGTGTCTTGAATTCACTTGAGATTATACAGAATAGGAGCAGCTTAGAGATATGACATTGCTAACGAGGGTTACAACCGCCTAGCCTATGGAAACAGTAACTTATACTATTCCCCGTTTTTTTTCTTCCCTCAATACATATACTATATCTCAAAATTGTATTCTTAGGGGGAGAGATGTGAAGTGAAAAGGTTAGTTTTTGCATGCATGCTTTCTTTACTCCTTATGACTCCGATACAAATCGTGGGAGCAGCTGGTAATACAGCGGAAGCTAGACCAGTTAAACCAGAGTTACTAAGTTCTCTTCGTCAGGGTGGATACATTCTGTTCGTTAGGCACGGTGAAGCAACGCTAGGAGAAGATCAACCTAATCTCGTCTTAGGCGATTGCTCACTCCAAAGGAATCTTTCCGAGGAAGGTAAAAGACAAGCCTTACTTTTTGGGGAAAGGATAAAGAGCTTACAAATCCCCATTCAAACTCCAGTTATAGCAAGTCCCTTTTGTCGAACAAGGGAAACGGCAGAATTAGCTTTTGGAGCAGAAAATGTTCATGTAGATCCCTTCTGGGTTAGAATTTACAATCTAAGTGGTGATGTAACCGCAGCAGAGAAGGAAAGTACATTAGCCGAACTGACTTCTGTGTTAGAGAAAGTTCCACCTTCTGGGACCAACAAAGTTATCATTGCTCACAGTTTCCCTCAAGGCATTGGTTTGGGCGAGATTCCGAACTTGGGTACTGTAGTTGTGAAGCCAAGAGGACAGGGAAACGGTTTTGATATTGTAGACAGGATATCTTTGGCTGAGTGGTCGAGTGTGCCGTGAGAAAAATTTGCGGCTTCAGACAACACGGTGAACCATGCATAGTTTTCATTTCCAAATCCATACTGAATATATCTGTTGGTAATGGAGGCGGAATGTAGTGGACAAAAAGATGAACCTGCTCATGTTCAGCGGGGATTACGATAAGGCGATGGCTGGACTTATTTTAGCGAATACGGCTCGGGAATTGGACGTGGACGTGACGATGTTTTTTGCGTTCTGGGGACTATTTCTGGTACGTGATCCTGATAAGATGACGCTTGAGGACAAGACGATTTATGAAAAAATCATGGGCTGGATGACTCCAAAAGGACCTGAGGAGCTGCCATTGTCCAAAATGAATTTTAGCGGTCTGGGCAAGCTGATGCTGACGGAAATGATCGAAGATAACGAAGCCCCGAAACTGATTCACTTTTTGAAGGGGGCACGGAAAAAGAACGTCAAATTTTATGCCTGCAAGCTATCCGTGGACATTATGGGTTTTAAACCGGAAGAATTTATACCTGAACTGGAAATTATCGAGGCCAAGACATATCTCAGGGATGCGCTCGAATCCGATATGCAGCTGTTCATATAAGATGTACCCATGCCTTGTCCGGCTTTCGGATGAGGCTTTATTTTGTCAAAATGATGACATTCGCCTATTTTTTTTAACCCATTCGCGTCTTCCTACGTACCCTAAGAAGACAGAACCACATGGGAGGCGCCCGTATGCTCAAAGCTCGGATCGGAAGCAACAATAGTGCATATCAGCCTTCTAGAGAGGCTTTTTTCGCACGATATCGGGAAGGAACGATCGGATATCGTCAAACCTTTGAATCTCCATACGGGCAAAAAAAGCTGGTGTATGCGGATTGGGCAGCCAGCGGTCGTCTGTACAGGCCCATCGAGTCCAGAATAGCTAATGATCTCGGCCCTTTTGTGGCCAATACCCATACAGAGTCTAATCTGACAGGTACCTTGATGACCCAAGCCTACGAAGAGGCAAAGCGAATCATTAAAAACCACGTTCATGCCAACGAGCACGACATCATTCTGTTTGCCGGGTCCGGTATGACAGGGGCCATAAATAAGCTTCAACGCATGTTGGGATTGAAAATACATGAGAAATTAAAGCATCACTACCCTATCGCTGAAAAAGAACGCCCCGTTATTTTTGTCACACATATGGAGCATCACTCGAATCATATTTCCTGGGCGGAAACGATTGGAGACGTTGTGTGCATTCCTCCCGCTCCTGATGGTACCGTTGATCCGGCAAATCTGGAACGCTTGCTGCTTCAGTTCCGTCATCGTCCTACCAAGATCGGCGCTTTCACAGCCTGCTCCAATGTGACGGGATTTGAGCCGCCGATTTACCAGCTATCCCGAAAAATGCATGAGCATGGCGGCGTTTGTTTCATTGATTTTTCCGCAAGCGCTCCTTATGCCGCGATCAACATGCATCCCGCAGAGCCGCTTGAAAGATTGGATGGGATTGTATTTTCTCCCCACAAATTTCTCGGAGGCCCCGGAACAAGCGGCGTCTTAATTATGGATTCCAGACTGTGTCTTAACTGCGCCCCGGATCAACCCGGAGGTGGCACAGTAAGCTGGACCAACCCTTGGGGTGGGTACGAGTATAAAGATAATATCGAGGCACGCGAGGATGGGGGAACTCCTGCATTTCTACAGGCGATGCGAACGGCGCTCTGCATCCAACTGAAGGAACAGATGGGCCACAGTCGCATTTTGGAGCGCGAAAAGGAATTAACGTCATTATTGTTAAACGGGCTGGACGAAATACCGGGCCTGCACATACTAGGGGGAAAAAGTGAACATCGGCTAAGTATTGTTTCGTTCGTGGTCGACCATATCCACTACAATCTGATCGTAAAATTATTGAATGATCGGTTCGGAATTCAGGTCCGGGGCGGCTGCTCTTGTGCAGGAACCTACGGACACTATTTGCTGGGCATTGATCAACAAACCTCTAATCAAATGTCAGACCTCATCCATGTGGGAGATCTATCGAGAAAACCCGGCTGGGTACGCCTGTCCCTCCATCCCATGATGACCCATCAGGAAGTCTCCTATCTGATCTCTTCCATACGAATGGTTGTGGAAAATATCTTAGCGTGGCAAAAGGATTATGCGTACCAGCCTGACTCCAACGAGTGGCGATGCAGGTATGAACATCAAAAAATAGACGTCAGCAAATGGTTCAATTTTAGTAATTAGGAGATACCTGTCCAATCCCTTCTTTTAAATTTGTCATAGATTACACTGTGAATTTACTATGATGAGGAAAGAAGTGACGACAATGGGTCTCAATTTCCGGAACAGTACCAATGCACCTATCTATGTTGCCTACGCCTATCCGAATTTCAGCTGTAGTCCTGTCAACTATGCCAAGATCGGCTGGTATCGTGTAGATCCTGGGCAAACAAGAGAGGTTTGGAAAGGATATGCCGGAGGTAATACGTTCTATTACTATGCCGAAAGCAGCTTCGGACGCACATGGTCAGGCTCCTATTATACCCAAATCCCTAACCAGGCTTTCCATTGGTGTTGGAACGTAGGGTGTACGACCTGTAGAAATCTAGGGATGCGCCGGATTCCGGTCAGCTCAATCTATGCAAATTACACGATTGACCTTGTTACCAGCACCAGCCAAAGAGCAACTCAATCCGATAATGTCCGCACAGCCTTGCCTTCCAAACAAAGCAAAGAAGAATCCTTGGTCGTTAGAACGCCTAAAGCGGCTAAAAAGGTGAAACAGGGAACACCTATAACACTCAATCGTAGAGTATTTCCTGAAAAGCTAAGAAGAAAATAATGCAATATTAGTGAACTCAATATATCTCTAGCTCAAGCTTCAGGATTTTGCAAACTCCTCGCTTATATAAATTATTCTTGAACCAAAAGAAAGGAGCGACCTTTTCGCAATGGCCTGCTCCTTTCTTTTATGTCAGGGTTTTCGCAAACCCCTCATGTCTATGCAATTACTTGAAAAGCGTTTATTTGCTCTCAGCTTCCCAATTGGATATTTCCTCGCGAACACGCGGAGCTACCTCTGTTCCCAATAGCTCAATGGCTCTCATAACATCCTCGTGCGGCATCGTACCTACAGGTACGTGCAACAGAAAGCGTGTAACGCCTACCTGCTTGCGCAGGTGAATGATTTTCTTGGCAACTGTATCAGGATCACCTACATACAGCGCCCCTTCAAAGCTACGGGCGGCATCGAAGCTGGAACGGGTGTAGGGACCCCATCCACGCTCACGCCCAAGGACATTCATGCTTTGCTGGGTGGAAGGAAAAAACTTGTCGGCTGCAAGCTCGGTATTTTCTGCGATAAAACCATGTGAGTGTGATGCAACCGGAAGTAATGATGCGTCGTGCCCTGCGTGTGCAGCCGCTTTTTTATACAGCTCCACAAGCGGCGCAAACTGCACAGGACTACCGCCAATAATCGCCAGAACCAACGGCAATCCGAGCAAGCCCGCGCGAACAACAGATTCCTGATTGCCCCCGCTACCAATCCATACGGGCAACGGGTTCTGAACCGGACGTGGATACACACCCAGATTATTGATCGCAGGCCGATGTCCGCCCTTCCAGGTGACTTTTTCAGAATCCCGTATTTTCAATAACAGTTCGAGTTTTTCTTCAAATAGTTCGTCATAGTTATCCAGATCATAACCAAACAGTGGGAACGATTCGATAAAGGAACCCCGTCCTGCCATAATCTCAGCTCGTCCATTGGAGATGCCATCCAATGTGGCGAAATCCTGAAACACCCGCACCGGATCATCCGATGAAAGCACCGTGACCGCGCTGGTCAGCCGAATCCGCTGGGTCTGCGAAGCAGCCGCAGCCAATATTACCGCAGGTGCAGATGCCGCATAGTCTTTACGATGATGCTCTCCCACTCCATATACATCCAATCCTACCCGATCGGCAAGCACAATCTCCTCGACAACTTCACGTATTCGTTGCGCATGACTGATGACCTCACCCGTTTGTGTATCCGGCGTTGTTTCTACAAATGTGCTGATACCTATCTCCACTTGTCCTACCCCCTGCTTCAATATCTCGTTCCCATCGGCTGCTTTGTGAGCAAACCATTTTAAAAACCGATATCTTTATTTTGAACCTTTTTCGCATCTTTTTCAAGCTCTCCTTTTCTGAGTCTGAAAATCAGCCAAGGGGAGTGTCAAGATTCGCGCAGGAAACGAAATCTTTTTGTCGAATATTTTATGGATTAAAAAGAGATTTCCATCCTCACAACATGAATACAACAAGGAGGCTCATACATCCATGGCTTTTGTCATCAATAACCTAAAGGATAACAACAATGTTGCCATCACAGACCAATTAGGTGGATTTAGCGTATTAGAATACATATCGGATTTAAGCTGCACCTCGGTTGCGGCTGCGGAAGCCAATTACTATATGAGCAAAAGTAACATGCGCCGCAAGCAGCTCATGATCGAAATCAACAATAGTGAAATCATGATGAAGGCGGGGGCCATGCAATATACGGTAGGCAATATGGAGATGACTACCGGCGTAAAAGGCGTAGGGGGCCTAATGCGAAATTTGGTGTCCGGTGCGGTAACGGGAACAAGTGCCATCAAACCTCTCTATAAGGGCACGGGTACGATTATGCTGGAACCCACTTATAGTTACATTTGGCTCATTGATGTCGATAATGATCACATTGCCATCGAAGACGGCTTGTTTTTAGCTTGTGAAACTACGCTGGACATATCCGTCGTTGCTCGTAGCAACCTTTCCTCGGCCGCACTGGGTGGAGAGGGATTATTTAATTTAAGCGCCCGGGGAAAAGGAGTTCTTGCCCTGCAAGCGCCTATCCCATCCGAGGAAGCCGTCGTTGTTGAATTGCAAAACGATGTGCTAAAGGTAGACGGCAATTTTGCTCTCATGTGGTCTAATACCCTACAGTTTACCGTCGAGAAATCTGGAAAGACCAAGCTTGGCTCTGCCGCTTCTGGCGAAGGGCTGGTCAATGTGTACAGGGGAAGCGGAACCGTTTGGCTGGCACCGTTATAAATGATTTATATTCCAAGGAGAAGCGCTTAGCTTCTCCTCTTCTCAATCCTCATTGAACTGAAAAGGGTGAAAATATAAAGAAAAACCCCTCTGATTTCAAAGGAGTTTTCCAGTACAAGCTCCAAACTCGCTGGATTGCGTTCAAACGGTCGCTAGTTCTTTTTCACAAACTCCGATTTTAATTTCATCGCTCCGAAGCCATCAATTTTGCAATCAATATCATGATCGCCTTCCACCAGACGTATATTCTTTACTTTTGTGCCAATTTTCAGTACGGATGAGCTTCCTTTGACTTTAAGGTCTTTAATGACGGTTACAGAATCGCCGTCCTTTAGAACGTTACCATTGGCATCCTTGATGACTTTTACATCTTCATTGTTTGCTGCTTCTGATTCGGAAGACCACTCATGAGCGCATTCCGGGCAAATGAAAAGACTCCGGTCCTCGTAGGTGTACTCTGAATTACATTTCGGACAATTTGGCAAATTAGACATAGTATTATGTACTCCATTCATTTTCAAAATTCTACTACTGTGATTACTCTATGAACAAACCTTGCTCCAAGCCCTCCCTAGAGTTCCTTACAAGTATATTGGAAAATCAGCAACGATTCCACTAATAGAGGAAATTAGTTTGGGATTTCCCTTTCCTTTTATAATAATTTTGATGATTAAAAAAGGATGCACGCCTTGTTAGGGTAGCATCCTTCATCATGAGCAGAATCATATTTTGAAAATGTGCTCTACGGCGATTTTATGCCTTTGTTTGCTCAACCAGCTCACGAATTCCTTGGCTAAGCGGCGTAAGCGGGCGTTTCAGAAGCTTCTCGAAATCGTTGCTTACAACATCCAAAGCTCCTTCACGAATCGCTTGCTGAATACCGACCACAATAGGGATTGCGGCTTCCGGTACGCCCGCACCAAGCATAATATCGGCATACGCAGTATCGTCTACCTGCTGTACAGGCACATCCTTACCCAGCACCTCAGCAAGAATCGCCGCAAACTCTTCTTGGGTAATCGGCTTGCCCGAAAGCTCGTATATTGTATTCTCATGTCCTTCGCTGGACAAAACGACTGCCGCCGCTTGCGCATAATCTGCACGGGCAGCCCAACCTACTTTACCGGAGCCTGCTGAAGTCAGCCAAGGAGCCCCGGCCAGCACGGATTGAATCGTGCCTGCTTCATTTTCAAGATACCAGTTATTGCGCAGGAAGGAGTAAGGAATGCCCGATTCACGAATGAACTCCTCCGTTATACGATGTACAGGTGCAAGGAACAGCGTGCTGTCAGCCGCATTGGCAGCGCTGGTATAAGCAATGAAGCCTACTCCCGCACGTACAGCAGCATCCACAGCAGCCTTATGCTGTCGGATTCTCGTATCATTATCGCCGTCTGCGGATATAATCAGTAGTCGGTCTACACCAGCAAACGCTTGGTCCAGCGTCTCTGGTTTATCAAAATCGCCATGACGAACGTCAACGCCACGGGCACGCAAGTTTTCTGCTTTTTCCGGATTTCTCACGCTAACAATAAGGTCTTCTGCCGATACCGATGCAAGCAACGCCTCTACCACGATGGAACCCAGTTGCCCGGTTGCTCCTGTTAATGCGATTTTCATATGAAATCCTCCATTCAGATTTTATTTACCTTTCTATAGTAACTATAAATATGACGCTTGTCTAATTTGGAATTGATGAATACGCGGCTGTGTCAGCAAATTAAATGTTAGGAGAATTAGAGATATCAAAGCGAATTGTTAAAGAGGGGCGTGGAAGGCTTTGCATTCGCGTTTATCGTGACGATAGGGGCTTCATATCTGATCTATCCCTACCTGACACCGTTTGATCTGAAATTCGGACTCCTTTTCGGACTGCTGATCAGCTTAAGCAGTTTCTTCGGCAGCTTAACGGTTTCCGTGCTGAAGCGAGATTTATTAATCGGCGATGACGACAAGTTCGATACTTTGAAAAAAAGCTACTTAAACCGGGTCGATAGCCTGACCTACACCTCGCCGGTCTTTTTCCACGTGATCCGTTATTTTTTCGATTTTATGTAGTGATTCTAAGGATCTCTCACCCCGTGGTGGGGGGGGTAAGCTTTTTTCAAAAAAACATTTTTACATAGAACAATTAATATTTGGGGGATCAATACAATAAATACATGTGACAGCACAATGAATGGCAAGGATGAAATAAAAATGGCCGGACCTTGGTCTTCTCTCATACGCTCAACGAACAGCCACCACATAGGTACGGATACAAACCACATCAAGACATTGGAGATAGCTAGATAACGAAGATCCTTCCACAAAAAACAAAACAATATCGCAAGGATCGCTGGAATAGTCCATGAGCCGATCAAGCGACCATTGCTGAATATTACGAATGCCGCGATAGGATAGAGAATTGCAATGATGATTTGGACTATTTTATTTTCATAAAACCTCAATTTGATAGCCTCCTTTTTTCATCGGCAATCAGGGTGTAGAACTCAGGCTCCTCACTAAAACCTTCTTCAGACCTAAGCGGTCTTCTTCAGGCAACAACTTAGATCTGGAAATGGCTGAACTTACACCTCTTCCAACGAAATGGTTTCATATTCGTTCATATGTACCGTTGCAGGGCATTCCTAATCCTGCTAACCCCTTCACGAATCTCGCTTTCATTTAGATGCCCATAGCCCATTAGCAGTCGGTTTCCTTCGAGCTGTGCCGCAAATACATTTTCGCTACGGAAACATTCCGCCCAATTCTCTCGGAGCGTGAACTGAAACTCTGCTACCAAATGCAACCCAGCTGGCTGACCACATACCCGGAATTGCCCTGTAAAGTGCTGTTCCAGGCTATCAAGCAGGACCTGACGACGCTTGGCGTACACTTTTTTCATCTTATGTACATGCTTATGAAGGAGTCGCTTCCTGATATACCGACTCAACACAATTTGTTCCAGACTCGCTGTCTGGTAATCCGCCAGTTGCTTTAAACGGATAAAATCAGCGACTCGTGACGAGGGAAGAACAATATAGCCGATCCGCAGCGCGGGGAACAATATTTTGCTAAACGTCCCGACATATAGCACCCGTTCTGGGTCCAGACTCTGCAAGGAGTGGACGGGCGCCCCATCATACCGGAACTCACTGTCATAATCATCTTCGAGCAACAGGCATCCTGTTCGAGCTGCATACTGGATAAGCTCGATCCGCCTTTGGATCGGCAAGATACCTCCCAGCGGGAACTGATGCGAGGGTGTCAGATATGCCAGCTTGGGGTGTCTCTTTTGCGGCAGATCGGCTGTTATAACTCCCGAATCATCAACAGGAATACTCCGCAGTGTGGCTCCTGTAGCCGCCAGAATGCTTTTTAAATCTTCATTTGTCGGTTCCTCTACCAGGGCTTCGTCTCCAGCTGACAGTAACAGACGAGTGACAAGCTGAATTGCCTGTACTGCTCCGCTAGTGATTACAATATGTTCTGGTCTGGCTTTCACTCCTCTGGTGTGAACCAAATAGTCGGCCAACTCCCTGCGTAACTCAGGCTCTCCAGCAGGGTCGCCATAACCCAGTGCCAGATCAGGAGCCTCTTTGCAGACGCTCTGAAGCAAGTCGGCCCATGATTTGCGCGGGAACAATTCCAATGCGGGGAGGCCTGTCCGGAAGGAAATTACCGACATCTCATTTGAATATGAAGTATTCATTGCAGACGCAGACGCCTCGATAGGCAGTGCGGATACATAACCTGGAAGGACGGCCCCTTCGGCTACATAGGTACCTGAACCCGAGCGCGCAATGGCTAAGCCTTCGGCTAGCAGCATTTCATAAGCTTCGAGGATAACATTCCGGGAAACGTTCAACTGTAAGGCCAGCACCCGGGTCGAAGGAAGTTTATACCCTGCATGCAGTTCTCCGGCTAAAATACGGTCCCGCATCGCTTGATATACCTGCCGCAGCATCGGAACTGTCACATTCTTATCGATAGATAACCACATAGCTGCCCCCCAAGCGGTACTGTCAAAAACCTCTTCAACTGGATCTACAAGTGCCCAGTTTCTATTGCTACAGTATATATCAATATCTGTACAAGAGGTGAGATGAAATGAACAAACCAACCTTTTCGACTTACATGGAATTAGTGATCGCAACCTCCATTGTCGGCAGTTCTGTAGTAGTCGGTAAACTGGTCGTGATGCGGCTGCCTGTTTTTTTATCGCAATCTGCCAGTCTGGCCGTTGCCCTTCTGTTTTTGGTACCCATTGTGTTAATCAGGAAATATTCACTAAGGATCAGCAAACGAGATGCCTTAATCCTGTTCATTCAAGCACTGGTCGGCATGTTTCTCTTCCGTGTCCTAATGCTGTACGGGCTGGCCTACGCCTCTGCTTCCGAAAGCGGAATTTTAACTAGCTTAACCCCAGCTATCGTGGCACTTCTTTCGTATGTGCTGCTGAGAGAAAAGATTACGCTCCGCCCCGGACTAGGGATTGCCTGTTCACTGCTCGGTGTTTTGGCACTGCAAATACCTCACATATCGGCGCTCTGGTTCAATGCTCCCAACGCAACCTCGTTCATTGGCCTGCTGCTTGTTCTGTCTGCTGTGTTCGGAGAAGCGGCACTGACAGTGTTACGCAAGATGCTATCCAGCCATGTCTCTTCCCTGCTTGGAACCATGTATATAACACTCTTTTCATTCTTCATGTTCCTGGCTTGTTCCTTTGTGGAGGCCCAACAGTTCGACTTTAACCACGTTGGTGTAGGGGAGATTGGGCTAGTCTTATATTATGGTATCTTTGTCACGGCATTAGGCTATGTATTATGGTTTCGAGGTGTATCAAGAGTACCGGCTAGTACAGCAGCTGTATACACGGGTTGTATTCCCGTCAGCACACTACTGCTGTCCTATATCATCCTCCGTGAATCCTTCTCATTTGCTCATCTGGCCGGTGCAGGCTTTGTATTTCTCGGCATCATACTTATATCACGCGGTGAACGCCGTTGACTTACGCAAAGACCTTCTCAAAAAAAGAGGCTCCCGGCTGAAACTTCGGGAGTCTATCTTCTTTGATTCAAGTTCTTAGCGCATTGAATTAATGCACCTGATCCAGCAATTGATATGCCTCTTCCTTCGTTGTAGCTTCTAGAAGCGCTTCTCGGAAATGACCGTCCATCAGCTTACGCGATAACATTTGCAGCACTTTCAGATGCGCATTTTCTTTGCTATTACGCGGTACCGCAATCATAAAGATCAGTTTTGCTTCACTTCCGTCTGCACTATTCCAGTCCACACCGCCCTGCTTGATACCGAAGACCACGATTGGCTTCAGGACAGCTTCCGATTTGCCATGAGGAATGGCAATATTCATTCCAATGCCTGTGGAGCCTTCTTCCTCTCTGGCTAATATCGCCTGTTTGAAATCACTGGCAGAGCTTACGGCTCCAGTTCTCTCAAGTGCTTCAATCATTTCATCAACCACAGCATCTCGTGTCGTTCCTTCCAGCTCCAAATTAATCAGATCCATCGTTACAATATCCGTCAGTTTCTCAATGTGAACAGCTTGCGGAGACACCGCTGGCCCGTTATTTGTAACGACTGTTGAAGCAGATGACTCCGCAGCAGCCGTTGTAGTAATCGCAGAATGTCCAGCTCCTGCGGTAGAATGTCCAGGCATCGCTTCCCTAGCAACATCCGAAGTTACAGTTGCTACAATATCTTTTTTCAGCAAGCTCACCAGGACAACCGATACGGCTACGCCGACAATAACGGCGATGAAGAACATAAGCACATGGTCCACTGCACCAAGTACAGCTACAATCGGTCCACCATGAGCTACCCTATCACCTACATTCCCCAACATGGCGATGACAGAACCAACCATGGACCCTACCATGATACTGGGAATAACACGCAGTGGATCTTGTGCCGCGAATGGAATCGCACCTTCGGTAATACCGAACAACCCCATCGTGAATGTTGCCTTCCCAGCCTCGCGTTCCGCAGGTGCAAATTTACGTTTGTTGATCATCGCTGCAAGTCCCATTCCAATCGGCGGGATACAAATCGCAACGGCGATGGGCCCCATAATTTCATAATTCCCTTCACCGATCATGGCCGAACCGAATAAGAAAGCGACTTTGTTCACAGGGCCGCCCATATCAAAGGAGATCATCGCACCTAGAATCAATGCCAGCAGAATTGAACTTGTACCTTGCATACCTGCAAGCCAACCTGTTAAAGCTTCAAACAATTGTGCGACCGGAGCACCAATCACAAAGACAAAGATTAATCCAACAATTAAAGATGCCAATACGGGGATAATAATAATAGGCATGATCGGCTGTAATGCTCGGCCAACTTTAATTTTCCGAATACCAAGTGCAACATAACCCGCCAAGAAACCGGCGATAATGCCGCCGATAAATCCAGCCCCCGCCTCACTTCCATAAAAGCTGCCGTTCGCAGCAATGAATCCGCCAATCATACCGGGTGCAAGCCCCGGTCTATCCGCAATGCTCATCGCGATAAATCCGGCGAGGATCGGTATCATAAAGGTAAACGCAGCCGAGCCGATATCCTGAACCGTCTTCCAGAAAGAACCGTCCGGTATAACCAGACCGCCTGGTGTCTTCTCACCGCCAATCGTCAACGCAATGGCAATGAGCAATCCCCCAATGACGATGAAGGGTACCATATAGGATACACCGTTCATCAAGTGGCGGTAGATGGGATTTTGTTTCGGTTTGTTCTCCTGTGAGCTAGCTTCGGCAGAACGTGACTCTGCTTGGTACACAGGTACATTCCCCTTCACCACCCGCTGGATCAATTCTTCCGGACGGCGAATGCCATCCTGTACACCAACGACCAGCAGTTTCTTACCCACGAAGCGGTCTTTAACCACCGTTTTATCCGCTGCAATAATAATGCCATCTGCCTCACGGATCTCCTGCTCGGTCAGTTGATTTTCGACTCCAATGGAGCCTTGTGTCTCGACCTTCATCTCAATGCCCAGCTTTGCTGCTGCCTTTTGCAGATTCTCAGCTGCCATATACGTATGTGCAATTCCGTTAGGACATGAGGTAATCGCCAATATCTTCATAGTCATTCCCCTTCTCTCCGATGTTTCCGCTTACATTGATAGTATAAGCACCTATCTTGCTGTTAACAGACGAACTTTTTACCGGAACTTTCGGAAAAACGGAATTATACCGACAAAAAACAGGACTTATCTATAAGTCCTGCTCCAGAGCACAGCTTTTGATTTTAGTTTATCCCTTCATTTTCCCTAATAGCCTCATTGCATCGGTCTCCTTAGATAAGGCATGAACTAAAGCAGGTTGCTCACTGAGCAGAGACAATTCCTTGAATAACTGGCGTATCTCCTCCCGCCCATCCTGTTTGACCGCAAGCAAGAACACAAGCTCTACTTTCTCGGTTCCCCAAGTAAGCGGCTGCTTCAAGGTAGCGATTACAATGGAGGACTGCCTTATCCACTCAGAACTGCCATGCGGGATAGCTATGCCTCCCCCAATCGTCGTAGCCGACATTTTTTCTCGCGCCAGTACGCTGTCCACATAACCGGGCTCCACATATCCTTTGTCCTCCAGTATTTGCGCCAGCTTGGAGATCAATTGTTCCGGATGCTGCACTTCCTGCTGGGGAAAGACCAAAAAAGGTGTTGTATATTTAAAAAATACTGATTCGTCTGCCGTCCTCTGTCCCGGCTCACCCAGTCGTCGGATCACTTGCTCCAGCCGACGCTCGTCCTTGGCATCCAACAAGGGAGAGACGAGAATGTGCGGAATGTCCATCTCTGGGAGATCTACAGTGGTAATGACGAGATCCACCTCCTTGGCTGTCAGATAGTCCTGGACCTCTGCTTTGGAAAGGGTTGTCTCCACATGTACAGCCGGAAATTTACGTTCCACCTTGGTGCGCAGCAGTTGGGACATACCGATGCCCATGTGACACACGATGATGGCTCTCTGGGGATGACTCTCTTTCTGGTGCAATCGCTCCACAGAAGCCTGAAAATGCAGCGTTAAATACGCCGCTTCCTCCTCGGGGAAGGATAGCCGGATCCATTTCCCCACCTCTTCCAGTGTAATAATAACCCGGTCGAACATGTAGGGGTACATCTTCTTGATCTCGGTCAGCATGGGGTTGGACACGGTCAGCCCATATTGAAGACGGTTCAGGGTCGTATATAAATGGACATTCAACCCTTTCAGCAACATCTTGTCCTTGGAAAAGGCAATCATATTCAGCTCAGACATCCGCCGGACTAACTGCTCAACCAACTCAGGCAAAAGCGGGTGGCTATCTACCAGTGCGCCTTGTTTTCCCCTTCTTTCCTCCTGCTGGTAACGGAACTTCCCGCTAAGCAGATGCAGAGTTAAATACGCCGTCTCTTCCTTGGAAAACGGTACAGCAAACAACTTTTGCAACTGCTGCAAAAAAGACGTAGCCCATGTAAATTCGCGTCTCTCCTGTAAGAAGGCAATGTCCTGCTTGGAGAGGGAAATGGGTTGTCTCATCTTGGTTCGTTTGACCATTAAGAGGATATGCAGCATTAGAGCTTCGAAAGCTTCGTCAGTAAAGCTGAGCTCATGGCGTTTTTGAAATGCTTTTAATTCATGATTTATGGTTGTAATCTCGTGCGATTCAAACTGTTTGCGCATCATCTGTCCTGTTAACTCAGGACTGTCAATCAGCTGGTTCATTCGCGCCAAAGCGATTCGCTTATTTTTCTCAGAGCCTTGAATGACCAAACCTACGCGCTGCTTGGTAATCAAGGCCAGGTCAAAGCTATGCAGCCAGCCATCAATCTTCCCCATATCTCTACGGATCACCGTCTTGTTCACATAATACTGTGAAGCTAGATCCTGAATGGTCACAGGCTTGGCATTCATCAAGAGCCGATAGGCGAGATGCAGCACCCTTTCCTCATCCGACTCATGTCGGGCCGTACTCTCATCCGCATACAATCGATGCAACAATTCATTCTGATCCGCTTCACCCATCTCCAGATAAATGCCGCGTCCCGGTCTTCTCACCAGATTGGCATCAGAATGCTTGACGATATAATCTTCAATTACTTTCAGATCGTTGCGGATCGTCTTTTCAGAGCATTCGGTCAGATCCGCCAGATCCTGCGCTAACCACAACCGGTCCGGTTCAGTTAACAACATGCGTAAAATTTCCATTTGCCTTTTATTCATTCCATTCTCCCATCTTCCAAAATAAAGAATGTCCAGGGCATTTCGGGCTATATTTTTGCTGGTTTTGTGTTGACTTTAAGTATACTCCAAGTAGTACATTTAAAGCATGGTGGCCGCCAAATTCAAGAATAATGAAAAGAGGAATCGCTCATGACCATTGGGAAAACAGTTCTTATTACTGGGGCCAACAAAGGCATCGGGTATGAAACAGCCAGCACCAATCCCCTTCTTTAAGGGGTTATTTTCATTTTCAGTGGGAGATTGATGGAGCCCCCTTAATTGCCTATAATCCAAATATAGCATGAATTCCTAGGGGGAATAACGGTGATCACCTATATGAGATGCAATGACGTCAGCATGGAACATATTTTTCAAGCATTTTCGCTTGGGTTCTCAGATTATTCTATTCGCCTGACCACGGATCAGGATGATTTCGCAGCACGCTTTTTTGGTCCAGAGGGCAATTCACGGGATCACTCTTTCCTTGCCATGGATCAGGATCAACCAATCGGCTTGGTCCTCGGCGGTATCCGGCAGTTTGACGGGTACAAGACCATGCGTTGCGGTACGCTGTGCATCACTCCGGCTTACCGTGGTCAGGGGATTAGCAACAAGTTGCTTGAACTGCATAAACAATCAGCTATATTGGCGGACTGCCAGCAACTATGGCTTGAAGTCATCAAGGATAATCATCGGGCCGTCAAATTATATGAAAAACATGGCTACCAGACGCGTTATACGTTGAAATACTACAACGGCACCCTGCCTTCCGCACCACCCGATGCCCTCTCATCTTCGTATATTCTTAAGGAAGTTACATTTGATGACGTCGCAGCTTTTCGTAAGACCCTCACCGACTGCCACATCCATTGGCAAAGTGACACACCTTATTACGCTACCAGCACACAGGAGGCTTTTCTCGGTATCTACGAAGTGAATCAAACGTGTCTCGGCATGGTGAGCATGAGTGCTCAGGGTAAAATCAACTTTCTTTGGGTCGATCCTGAGCATCGCAACCAAGGACTAGGATGCGCCCTCCTTCATAGAGCAGCAAAGATCCAAAAGGTTGAGAAGGTATACATTTGTCTGTCCGACAATGACTCTCTTGATGGCTTTATCCAAAAAATAGGTCTCTCGAAAGACCCCATTGAGCAATATGAAATGTGTATGCCGCTTCAACGATAATGGTTGTTTCACCACATTTAAATTAAAAAGAAGGTTGATCATGTTGTACAATGACCAACCTTCTTCCTATCCATACTCCCCCGTTTGATCCACCTACATCTATCATTTCTGAGAACGATTGATATACTCTGATTTGACTAAGGCGCACATGTAAAGATCATCATATTTCCCGGACGTAAATTCATATTGGGAGAGGAGCCCTTCTTGCCGAAAGCCTGCTTTTTCAAGCAAACGCAAGGATTGTGCATTCTCTGGCTCTACTAGCGCCTGAATGCGGTTCAATGAAAGGGTATTAAACCCATAGTGGATTACAGTTGCAAGTACCCCCGACATTAACCCTTGGCCCCAATAGGCTCTAGACATTTCATAGCCCATTTCTGCCCAATGAACTGCTGTGTCATGCCGGATCATTCTGCGATTAACGCATATTCCCCTGGCCGCTACTCGCCGAATTGAAGCACCCTTGCAATATTCTCGCACGTACGCTCTACATTTTGCGGCCCTTCGAGCAGCAGTTTATCCAGCTCCGATGCTCCCGGCACAATGCCGAACACCGCATCTATTCCTTCCTGGTACAGCGTGTCGATCCCTTCTCCCATATAGCCAGCGACCGCAATGACCTTTTTGCCGGATTGTTTGGCAGCCTGAGCTACCCCATACGGAGTTTTCCCGAATTTGGTCTGAAAATCGATACCACCTTCCCCCGTAAAAACGATGTCTGCATTCGCCAGCTTCTGCTTTAATCCGGTGTATTCGATTACAATTTCAATGCCTTTTTG
The DNA here is from genome assembly GCF_038592985.1 of Paenibacillus sp. FSL R10-2782. Taxonomy (NCBI): domain Bacteria; kingdom Bacillati; phylum Bacillota; class Bacilli; order Caryophanales; family Paenibacillaceae; genus Paenibacillus; species Paenibacillus sp. FSL R10-2782. The sequence continues at coordinate 5,466,747 of NZ_CP151951.1, forward strand.
CAGCGCTGCTTGAGTAAAAATCAACAGGCCCGCACCCAGTCCACCAGCTGCGCCCGCGCCAGGGAGATCGCGCACATCCTTGCCCAGCTGCCGCTTCACCACATCCGCGTAATGAGCAAGATTGGCATCCAATTGTTGCACCATCTCAGGGGTTGCCCCTTTTTGCGGACCGAATACATGAGATGCTCCATGCGCTCCGCACAACGGATTCGTCACATCGCAGGCTACAATCAATTGCACCTGCTGCAAGCGTTCATCTAGAAATGAGATGTCTATACAGGCCAGCTCGCCGAGACTACCGCCGCCGCGTGGAAGAGTGTTCCCTTTTGCATCAAGAAATCTGACTCCTAACGCTTCCGCCATTCCTGTCCCGCCGTCATTCGTCGCGCTTCCACCAATACCTATAATAATCTTTCGAATCCCCTGATTCAGACACTCACGGATTAACTCACCCGTACCGTAAGTTGTTGTCTTTAGCGGGTTTTTGTTATCCTTGTTGACCAGATGGATGCCGCTGGCGGATGCCATCTCGATTGCCGCAGTGGTGCCGTCTCCCAGCAAGCCGTATGCAGCAGTCACGGGTTCTCCAAGCGGCCCGGTCACCTCGATATAACGAAGCTGCCCGCCTGTCGCATCCACCAGTGACTGCACCGTTCCTTCACCGCCGTCCGCCATAGGGACATGGACATAATTTGCGGCCGGATAGACCTTACGCAGTCCTTTTTCCATTGCGATACACACTTCTTTGGCAGTCATGCTTTCTTTAAAGGAATCCGGTGCCAGCACAAATGTCTTCTCTCTCATCTTCTCACCCCATCATCAATGTTAAAGTAAAAATCCATACATCAGTGTCGCAACTATGGCCATTGTTCCACCCACAATAGCTTCATAAGGGATGAGTCCCATCCGTTGTTTAATACTCATTTTCATGCTGTCTGCCGTTACATGGAAATAGTTTCCTTGGGGTAAGGCATCAATAATCGTCAACCCTTCCATCTGCCTAACCCCCCGAGCAATTTTTGGGTACGCTTTCATTATATCGACTCTGGAGGATGAAAAATATTGAAGAACGGACGAAATTGATTGTGCATTTGCATAACAAAAAGCCCATATTCCTCTTCAGAAATCTGGACTTTGAATACCAGGCAACCTCTAATGAATCTGCTATGGTTGCACTTATCAAAAAAAGACTGATTTGCACAAGTTCTACTTGGACCACTATATATTTTTATCTCATTTTTCAGCAATTGAACTAATCATTTCAGTTGTACCTTTTGCCTCACCATGTCCTGCACCAAACAGGTTCAATACCACCACGCCAATAACAATTAAAGAAATGCCTACGATACTTCCTGTATTGATTTTTTCTTTCCAAATCAATACTGAAATCAGCGTTGTAGCAACAGCTCCTACACCTGACCAAATGGCATAAGTCATATTTAGAGGAAGCGTTTTGAGAACCAAAGAGAGAAAAAAGAAGGAAATAAAAAACGCGACAAATGTAAATAAAGTCGGGTACAGTCTGGTAAAGCCTTCTGAAGCCTTAAGCATTGAAGTGCCAATAAGCTCACCAACAATAGAGATTACCAAAAAAAGATAGGCCACTATTCATTCTCCTTTCAGCATTTTGCATCATTCGATTCCCAACGCTTAAAAGTACAATATATAGACAAACTAGACCATTTTGATCTATATATTGCTGATTTGAAATTGCTCTTTGGGATTTATGCAAAATGCTCCTTTATATATGTCTTTAATTCTTCCATAATTTTCTTCCGTAGTTCTTCATTCGGAGGAGCTAACCCGAACATTTCCGCAAACCACAAACCGTCTATAGCTAATCGAACCATCGTAGAACGAACCGGATCCAATTCATCGTTTTCGATTTTATTTTGGATATTAGCATACTCGTCCTGAAGTAGTTTTAGCATTTGAGGGTTAGTAAAATGAGCGGCAGAGAGGGCTGTATACAGGTCGCTTACGTCCCGATCTCCAGAGAATGATGTATTCATATAAGCGCGAGTCCATCTTCCTTTAGATTGCATATCACTTTCTGCTCTCTCATTAAGTTCGGTTACAAAGCTGCTCGACAGTTGCTCGACCATGCCCAGAATCAATTCATCTTTATTAGGAAAATGATAAAGCAATCCTCCCTTACTTATTCCCGCCTTCTTGGCAACGGCTTCTAACGTTAATCTCTCTACTCCTTCTTCGTGTACAATTATGGAAGCCGCTTTAAGAATTAATTCTTTTTTTAATGCTGTTTTAGTTGTATTCATTTTGATCACCACCCATTAAATTATACCGTCCAGACGGTTTTATTTCAAGTGGGTTAAAGTTATGTATTTAGTAATTGCCAATTGTGCTCTATGTATTCGTACATATAGGTTAAAAAGAAAAAAGCCCTGGGAGCACATCTTTTCACCCAAGGCTTTAGCTTTAAAGTCGCTCTACAAAAGACTTAGCCAAGTAAACATCTCCTCACTCGGCAAAACTCCCACATCTGGGGTTTTTGGCATCGCCATTGGCACTAGCTGCCCAGATATTGTCTCAGCCATTGGAGCGCGGGGCGTTCCGAGCCGTTCGAGTTCAGCAGATGTGTATTCGATATCCAGGTTTGCCCCTGAATGTATCCCCAGAGCGTAACGCCCTTCACCGAAGGATGCTGCCATAATACCGGGAATTTCTCCTTGTATCTGGCAAGCTGGGTATTGTCGTCACCAGTAATATCCAATTCAGACACATAGATTGGCAATCCTGTTGCCGATAGCTTGTTCAGTACAGTGTTCATCGTGTTAACTGAGACGGTGTCCATACTGAACTGGTGGCATTGAATGCCAATTCCGTCAATCAGGCCTCTACTCTTGAGCTGATTAATAATATTGACATATTGATCAGTTAATGAAGGATCGTTGATAATCCCATATTCATTTATAAGGAGCTTAGAATTAGGAAAGGCTTGTCTGGCCTGTTGGAACGACCATATTACCCAATCCCATCCGGTCGATCCGTCACCACCAATGGCATTGCGGAAGGACGGTTTCTGATGCAGTGGCTCATTCACCACATCTACAAACTCCGAATTCGAATAGCGCTGACCGGCAGCTTTAATCCACTGGGTTACTTCAGCCTTCTGATCAGCTGCCGACAGTCCACTAATCCATCCTGGCTCCTGGGCGCCCCATACCAAGGTGTGAAACTTGAACGGAAACCCATTATTACGGGAATAGTTGTAGGCGGTATCTGCCTGCGACCAGTTCATATTGTTACGATTGCCTTCAACCGAGCCCCACTTGGTTGAATTCTCCGGCGTCACCTGATTCCAGTACGTTCCGTAACTAGGAGGGACACTGCCGGCAATGACATTCCCGAGGAATTTGTTTCCTTTCGCCAGACCAGCATCAGCCTGATTCACCAGAACAGATGATAACAATACACCCGTCAACGCCAAACAGCTTACCAACTTGCCTACTTTAACTCTCAACATATAATCTCCTCCTCACACGTTTTAGGTTTGATACTTTTCACAATTGTAAAACGCTTACATTTCCAATTATAATAATCGGTGGTTATTTTTTACTACCTATGAAAATAAAGATTTAATCCAAGAAACTTTACATCATTGCGGGACAGCCAAACATCTGCGATCCTTTGCTATACATCGTTTCAATTAAATCTAGCTTCGCATAATCCTTAAATATCCCAGATGTATCACGGTAATTCTTTGGTATCGTTCTCTATAATCGTCCTTCTATTGTATAAACATTTTATAGATTTGCTTTGCAGCGTTAACGAACCCTTGTATTTCATTCCGTTCATTATTTTTATGCCATGCAATTCCATAAGAAACCAAATCTTTCACATCCAAAGGAATGACGGAAAGCTCGGAATCTTCTGAGCATACAAAATTCGGCATCACCGCTATACCCATCCCCCCCTTGATCATTGCATCACTAATGAGAGCATTATCACTAAAATAAACGATGGAATCAGAACATTGCATCTGGATATCGTTTTGTACCCGTGCCATTTCGGTTGGGCATTTTAAGGGATCTAATAGAATAAGGGCTTGGTTCCGCAGATCAGCTACCGAAACCATAGATTTGCAAGATAATGGATGATCTTTAGGTACAACACACACAAATCTTCCCACAAAAAGTTCTATGTAGCCAACGTCCAATAAGTCTTCAACACTTTCCTTGGAAGCAAAAATCAAATCCAATTTATAATTGGTAAATAGATTTCTATTCTCTTTATAATCAGCCATTTTTAAGTAAAGGTGAACATAAGGCAACTTCTCTTTGTAAATACTTAATATTTTGGGAAGGTATTTCACTTCCAAGTTTCCCTCATACCCAATTGATAAATTAGATTCAAATATACGAGAGTAATTCTTTGCCTTTGCTATTGCAATATTTGTTCTTGTAAGAATATCCTTTATATCTTTATAGAAGGAAACGCCAGCTGGAGAAAGTTCTACACTTCTCTTTGTTCTAATAAATAATTTTAATCCAAGTTCCATTTCCAGCATGTTAATCTGATGTGTAACGGTAGGTTGAGTGATATATAAAAGTTGCGCCGTTCTTGTAAAACTCAGAGTTTCAGCTAGCTGAACGAAACACTCGAGTTGCTTAATATGCATTCTGATGCCCCTCCTACATTTATAGAAATCATCTATTAATGATAACATATTTCGATATCAGCTCCGTCCCAAAAGCTGATATAGTTTGTTCAAGGAAGTATGTGAAAAAAACAACAATAGGCGGTTCCTAGTTGTTGCCGATCATACCAACCCTTTAATCTGAATTTTAGGAGGAAATCATATGCGTTATATTGTTACGGGAGCAGATGGACAACTAGGCGGAAGAGTAGCAGCGAACATGCTGAATGAAGTTCCAGGGGATCAACTGATTTTCACATCTCCTAATGTGAGTCGTATAGCTAAAGAAACGATACTAGCTTGGGAGGAACAAGGCGTTACCATCAGAGAAGCTGACTACAATAACAAAGAGCAAATGATTGAAGCCTTCAAAGGCGGTGATCGAATCTACTTCGTATCTGGTGTGGTCATTGGACCAGAACGCGTTCAGCAACATAAAAATGTAATTGATGCTGCTATTGCTGCTGGTGTGAAACACATTACGTACACTTCATTCTTGGGCGCTAACCGCGAAGGATATTATCAATTTGTGTTACCGGACCACACAGAAACCGAAGCATATCTTCGGGAGACTGGAGTAGATTACAACATCATGAGAAACAATCTCTATATGGAAAACTACTTCACCAATTCCGTTATGCTGGCTTTTTTGAGTGACAACAAATGGTATACGGCTGCAGGCGAAGGAAAAGCAACTTTTATTGCAAAAGACGATAGCGGACGTGTAGCTACTGCTTTGTTATTAGGTAAGGGCGAGCATAACAAAGACTATGATGTAGTCAGCGGAGAATTAATTAGCCAGCATGAAATTTGCGATATGATCTCCGCAGCAGCCGGTATTGACTTTGAATATATCACGCTTGACAATGATGCGTTCTATCAATATCTGGACTCCATTCATATACCTCGTGATTCGCATGGCGATTATTCGAAATCACCTGTACCATGGTGCAGTAACGACATGGTAACTAACGAAGCGAGTATCAGAGATGGTTTGATGGCGATTCAAGCCGATACAGTTGAAAAATTGACTGGTAGAAAACCATTAACTGCGCGTGACCTGGTTGAGCAATACAGCTTTGTATGGAAAAATAGAGTAACTACTTATGCTGGATTAAACCCAAATGTGACTAGCTTCTCGGTTAAACCCAAATAAACCCTCATGTATGTTGCTGGTTCTTCCTACGTGACTCACTGGTAATGCAGTTCCTGGAACTAATTTGACAGAGGCAGCCATTCTGCGGGCATCGTCGCGCCCTATTCGATGATCCGCGATATCTACCGTTTTTTAGGCTCGTAGGAAGGACAAATAAGGTCGATTGATGCTTTGCAACCGTGGCTGTAGCTTTAATTCTCAGGTGAACTCCCTTTCCAAATCTATGCCATTGTCATGCTTTCAAAACCCTCCCGTATATCTTCGCTTGGAATACGATCACTACTGCCTGTAACGGCGAGATTGGGAATATTCGATATGTATTAGAGTGAGTCTGGATATAGAGTATACTATATAGGTATAAGTTAGATACACGATGACATTCTATATGTATAGGTATTCCAAATACAGCGAAGAAGAGGTTGAACATGAGTCAGAAGCATTTTTCAGATTATCCATTAAGTGAAGAAATTGTGAGAGCGCTGGATAGTCTAGGCTATGAGACGCCAACAGAAGTTCAGACGAAAGTCATTCCAGTTGCGCTTGAGAAGAAGGATCTTGTTGCCAAATCACAAACAGGTAGCGGCAAAACAGCATCATATGGTATTCCACTCTGTGAGCTAGTAGATTGGAATGAAAATAAGCCCCAAGCTTTAATCCTGACGCCAACCCGTGAACTCGCGTTACAGGTCACCGAAGACATCACGAATATTGGACGCTTTAAACGGATAAAAGCAACGCCCCTTTATGGGAAACATCCTTTTCATATTCAAAAGGCCGAGTTAAAGCAAAGAACACATATGGCTGTAGGTACGCCAGGGCGTGTACTGGATCATATTGAACGAGGTACGCTATCGTTAGATCGGATGGCCTATCTCGTGATTGATGAGGCTGATGAAATGCTGAATATGGGCTTTATCGAGCAAGTTCAGTCGATCATTCAGGCCCTGCCTAGTGACAGGGTTACGATGTTATTCTCCGCTACTTTTCCTGAGGATGTCGCCAGACTGTCACGTAAATATATGAACAATCCTGTTGAAATTGAAATAAAAGCGACCGGTATAACGACAGCTACCATTGAACACTCTTTGATTCAGGTGGCAGAGGCGGACAAGCTGGTATTACTTCAAAATCTGCTCATTGTTGAGAATCCTGAGAGCTGCATTATTTTCTGCCGTACGCAGGAGAATGTAGATAAACTATTCAGAGCCTTGGCTGATCTGGAGTATCCGTGTGATCGTATTCATGGGGGGATGGAGCAGGAAGAGCGTTTCGAGGTGATGAATGCGTTCAGAAGGGGACAATTTCGTTACTTGATTGCGACTGATGTAGCTGCTAGAGGTATTGATATCACGAATATCACCCATGTCATGAACTATGATATTCCTCTTGAGAAGGAGAGCTATGTTCATCGTACAGGACGTACGGGACGTGCAGGCAAGACGGGGAAAGCCATTACCCTGGTTACGCCCAAGGATGACAGACGATTAGCCGATATTGAAGCATACATTGGATTCGCGATTCCGAAAGTAAAGGCTCCCTCAGAAGAGGCTGTTGATCGCCGTAGAGAAGATTTTGAACAGAAGCTACATGTCAGAACTGTACTTAAAAAAGACAAGCGCGAGCAATTAAACCAACAGATTATGAAGTTGAATTTTAATGGTGGCAAGAAAAAGAAATTTAGAGCCGTAGACTTTGTGGGAACCATTGCTAAGCTTGACGGGGTAACCGCAGACGATATCGGGATCATTACGATTCTTGATCATGTAACCGATGTTGAGATTTTGAATGGCAAGGGTCCACTTGTGCTGGAAATTATGAAGAATACGACCGTAAAAGGTAAACTGTTAAAGGTACGCAAGGGGAATAAGTAGAGGCTACACGGTATAAAAGAGGGGCTAGAAGAAAGGCGCTATAGACGCACCTTTCCTCTAGCCATTTTAATTAACGAGGTCAGTTGTTCCTGCTCATGGATACCAAATATTCCCTAATTTCCTGTTCTATCCGGGATCTTATCTGATCTACAAGGTGGGCATCCATCGTCGCCGCATAGATTTTCTTTAGCTCATCCCGTAAGGACTTAGCTTGTGTCAGATGCTGTATGGATTGCTTCATGGCTTTAGAGTATCGCTCTTTAATGTCAGCAATAGCATCCGAATGTGCTTCATCTGTGCCGGGCTGTATACAACGCGAATACATATCGACAATTTCATCGGTGGCGTGGACGGGCTCATACTCATGCGGTGCCGTGCTGTCGAAAATAGCAAACCCAAGCTCTCGCACGATAATCATATCGAGACTGTTCGGATCGAAGCCACAATGGTAGATTTCGATATCAAAGCCACGTTGTATTCCTTCATTCGCTAATTTCTTTAACAGAGTAGATTTACCGGATCCGGCGCGGCCTTTAACCAGATACCTCTTTAAGCCCGCAGTCAGATTAGGGACGTAATCAACAGCCCCCTGCGGCGTAGTCGCACCTAGAAAACGACGGTCTACCCGACTTACTCTCTCTAGTTTCCGATCACCATAGAGAAGTTCAATATACTCCTGGGTCAGTTTATCAGCTAATTGAAAATTCATGTTGGCTATATATATGGTTTCCCATTCGTCGTGAATACGGAGTGCTTCGGCAAAGCCGGAATAGGCTTGGTTATGTGCTTGCATGATCTGTTCAGTCAAGCTGTCTATTTCTTGCTTCTGCAGATTCAACTGGAGCCTATCGGCTGCCTGCTCTACATCCACGTGTACGATAACTGTCTCAGGCAGTTCGGGCTCAATGACATGTGGTGCCGTTCCATCCACGATTCCTGCTTTTAACTTGGGGATAATTACTCCGTCCAACGCATCGTTATCCGCTGCACAATGAAGAATCCATATCTCATAGCCTTGCTGTGCCATATGCTCTCCAATTTCTCGAATAAGCCTTGATTTCCCCGTACCAGGGCCTCCTTGTAAGACAAACACACGTGTTAATCCTTGAAGTGACGAATTATACAGGTTAGCAAATCCTTCAGCCGTATTGCCGCTGGCATAGAAATTAAGGATCGTTCCGTCCATAATCACACACCTTTCTGGGCGAATGTCATGCTTCATGCTCCATTGTATTAATTTTATACGGAAAAGGTGCCTTTTATTTCCTACCATCTTTGATAACTGAGGAATTTGAAAAATCCTTCAGACCTTTGGAGACAGCCCCATCACATAGCCTCCCCCGTGAATCCACAGCATGGCCGGAAGCTTAGCGTCAGTGCGCTGGGCAGGTTCGTAGACTTTGACCAATATTTCGCCTGCTACGCTTGGAATCATCCGGCTTGTCGTATGTACGTGCTCCGACTTCTCAATGGGAGGACCCGACAAATAGCTTCTGTTCAGTTCTAAATTTTCCTCTAGTTGAAAACCAGGGAATTGTGCTAATACCGGCCTTAATTCTGGCAATACCCGACTTTCAAAATTCATTCGAATCACTCCTATAATTGAATTATGATCTTTTTTCTGTCTCGGCTTCCCACTTAGCTATTTCTTCCCGAACTCGGGGTGCTACCTCTGTACCTAGCAGCTCAATGGCTCTCATCACCTCGGCATGCGGCATCGTGCTTAACGGAACATACAACATAAAGCGTGTAACGCCTACATTTTTGCGAAGATGAATGATCTTCTGGGCAACAGTCTCGGGATCGCCAACATACAGTGCACCTTCAAAACTGCGCGCGGCGTCGTAGCTAGAACGATCATAATGTGCCCAGCCCCGCTCCTTACCCAATCTATTCATACCTGCCATGGTAGAAGGGAAAAATGTATCGGCAGCTCGCTCAGTATTCTCTCCAACAAATCCTATCGAGTGCGACCCAACCTTAAGCTGCGATTCATCATGACCAGCGTGCGCCGCTGCTTTCTTATAAAGCTGCACAAGCGGTGCAAAATCCGTCGGTTTCCCACCGATGATCGCCAGCATCAGTGGCAGTCCTAACAGACCTGCACGGATAGCAGAATCCTGTCTGCCCCCACTGCCAACCCATATCGGTAAAGGATCCTGAACAGGCCGTGGATACACGCCCAAATTGTTAATCGCTGGCCGATGACTGCCCTTCCAGGTTACTTTTTCGGACTCCCGTATTTTAAGGAGCAATGCCAAATGTTCTTCAAACAGCTCATCGTAGTCGTCCAAGTCATAGCCAAACAGTGGAAAAGATTCAATAAAGGAACCCCGGCCCGCCATAATCTCCGCACGTCCATTTGAAATGCCGTCCAGCGTAGCAAAATCCTGAAAAACGCGCACCGGATCAACTGAAGAAAGCACCGTCACTGCACTGGTCAGCCGAATCCGTTTCGTCTGCGATGCAGCCGCAGACAGTACAATTGCTGGTGAAGATGCCGAATAATCCTTCCGGTGATGCTCACCTACGCCAAACACATCAAGTCCCACTTGATCAGCAAGGATAATTTCCTCGACAACTTCACGCAATCGCTGTGCGTGGCTCATCACTTCACCTGTCTGAACATCCGGTTTCGTTTCTACAAACGAAGTAATACCTATTTCCATGATCCATCTCTCCTATACTAATAGCTTTCTCTGTCAGCAGCTTCAAACTATTATTCCGGTTCTTTTCAAGCAGGCTGATGTGTAGCTCAGATTGATGCTGCCCCTCCTATCTCCGTTGGTTTTAAGCATCTTAAAAAATAACATACTGATCGGTACGATAATTTTCTCAGTAAATATAACTCATAGAAACGATTAATGTCAATAAATCAAATTCCCTTGTTAGGATAAACCAACCTGCATTTGACAATATAAACGACTAATTATAAGATAATAACATACTATTTGGTACAAAAAAAAGACTGGTGACAATTACACATGGGAGAGGTGTTGATTATGGGACGAACCCGCGAATTTGACGAAGAAAAAGCATTAGATGCAGCTATGCAACTATTTTGGGAGAAGGGATATGAGGCTACCTCATTAAGTGATTTAACTTCCAGAATGGAAATTCAACGCCCCAGTATATACTCAGCTTTTGGGGGCAAAAAAGAATTGTTCGAAGTCGCGCTACGCAAATACATGATGTCCCGTGCTTCTCTGGTCCGAACCAAACTTCAAAGCAACCCATCTGTAAAAGAAGCATTTCGCACTTTTTTTGAAGGTGTGGTCGATGAGGAATATACAGGAGACCCTAGAAAGGGATGCTTTTGCATTAATACAATGGTCGAACTTGCGCCTCATGATGAGAAATTTGAAATTCTTACAAGGGAACATCAAATGTACCTATCGGTCATATTTCAAGAAACCATAGAACGAGGTATACAATCAGGTGAACTTGAGATCGGGCTAGATGCGAAGGCTGTATCACAGACGCTAATCGTATCGTTAATTGGACTAACTGTAATGATGAAGTCTCGTCCAGAGCGATCATTTATTAATAATACGATAGAGGTGACACTTACACTGCTTAAATAATTCGGAATAATTCAAATTATACGAAGGGTAACCACTATTAGGTCATTCGCACATGTCTGTCATCGCAACTCACTGATCTTTTTTGCATATTTATTCTTAATAACGTATAATAATTCAAAACTAATAAAAGGGAGCACATCTAATGTCATTTGTAGTAAGAAACGCTGAGCCTGATGATTTAAACAGTTTGACCGAGTTAATGTATGAATACATCGTTGGTTTTTATCAAAACCCTAGGCCACCTGTCGAAAAAATTCATAATTTGATCCAAACCCTTTTTGAACAGCAAAATGGTATACAATTTGTGGCAGAACAAGATGGAAAGCTAGTCGGATTTGCTACATTATTCTTTACATTTAGCACGATGAAAGCAGACAAAATTACAGTTATGAACGACCTTTTTGTAATGGAACCATTTAGAGATACAGAAGTGGAATTTCAGCTTTTTTTAGAATGTCAAAAATATTCACAAAATCATGGATATGCTCGTATGAGCTGGATCACTTCTACTGAGAATAAACGCGCTCAAATTTTCTTTAAAAAGATGGGTGCCACCCAAGGGAAAGATTGGGTCCACTTTTCTTCATAACAAGGCAGGATTTTGGTTATACAAGGCCATTGGACTAAAAAAACAACCATTGACGACTTGGAGCGTCGTATTAAAGACTGGAGACAATCCGACGGAATTTCCGTTCCAGCCGTTGAACTGCAATCTGGTTAACATGGAATTGTTCGTTGTATCTATCGTAAGTTCTTTGCTTACCATGCTGGCCTTGCCGTCTTTCTCGGCCGTTCCTTCAACGGTATAAGTGCCATCGGCCAAGTCCGACAGAGGCTCCAGTATTCCAGCTTCTAGACAACGCTGAAACGACAAAAAAGGCTGCTCACAAGAGAACGACTGAATAGTTTCAGTCTTCCTCAAGAGCAGCCTTTCGCATGCAGCGGCAACCTCAATCTGCCGCCAAGAACTCCGTCTACTTCATCGGAATGACAAAGAACACTATCGTTCCCTCGCCGGGTTTGCTGTCGATCGACAGTCCTTGACCATACAGTTGGATCAATCGTCGGTTCGTATTGGAAATGCCAATGCCACCTTTCTCTTTCATAGCGGGATTTAGCAGATGAGCCACCATTTCCGGGGACATGCCAATGCCGTTATCTATGACTTCAATGAGAAGGATGAAAATGATGTTACGACAAGAGGTTCTGGATGGAATTAGTCTATTCATACCGTGGCAGTTCGACAAAAGCCGGATTTATTCCTTTATTTTATACTACGAACGACGAGGCGGTATCCTGGGACTTCCACTGCTCATACCAATAGGTAATGTCGGCGCTAATCGGCAGTTCTAACTCACGTTCTATTCTCTCTTTCAGGATCAAATATTGTTCTTCTACATCGACAGGATTGCCAGCCGCGTGATAGAGCTTCATCAAAGAAAAATAGCATTCTTCCTCGTCTGGACATATTCGTTGGATGCGCAGGTTCACTTGGATGGCTTTGTCCAACGATCCTTGCTGCTGGTAAAACTCGCTTAGTTTATTCATCTGGTACAGCCATAGTAATCGCAGGCGTTCCCGTTCATGTTCCGCCCACAAGTATCCATAATCTCCAAGGTAATCACCCGTGTACATCCCAAGCACGCGCTCATAAGCGTCGACGGTACGCTCATCCATGACGCCCAATTGCTTCATCTCATATTCCCATATATTAACATTCACACGCGCTTCTCCGATTTCAAGCTGGTATCCAGCCTCAAAATCTCCGGCGTGAATGGATACCGTTTCCATACTATGTTTTTTTAAGGTTTGACGAATATAATAAATGGCCGTATAGAGATTCTGCGCTGCCTTTGCCTCCTCAACATCCGGCCATAACAATTCAAGCAACACACTACGGTTAACCATCCGGTCCCGATGATGGAGCAAATAGGCGAACAATTCTTGCGCCTTGCTTGTCCTCCATTTAACGTTTTGAAACTCCATACCGTTCGGTTTGAACTGAATCCGATTAAAACAGCAGATCAAAGGCGAGTCCGTATCTGGCCGTTTCATCAAGACTTTCATGTTTAGCTTCTCTTTTATCCGTATAACAGTATTTCGTAAACGCTCCCTTTGCACTGGCTTCATAATATAGTCCAGGGCATAAAGTTCAAAAGCACGCACTGCATACTGATTGTAACCGGTCACAAAAACAATTTCGATGCCCGGAACGACTGCCTGTATCTGCATACCAAGTTTTAAACCGTCGATCTCGGGCATATGTATGTCCAGGAATACTACATCGGGCCGATGCTCTAATACGCCTGTAATAGCCACTTTTGGATTCGAGAACGCGGCCACAATCTCTATATCACTTATTTCACTTTCAAGTATTTTTTGAAGCCCGATCAACGCTAACGGTTCGTCATCAACTAATAGGACTTTCACGTAGGACCTCCTGAACAAGAGAGATAGTATATAAAATAAACAAGAAAAAAATAGTTACTATATGATATTCCTCAGCTTAACGGTTTATCGGCTAAAAACGACCTATGTTGAATAGGGATTAAGCCATCTAGACCTACAAAACTTCTACTGAGAATATACATGCCCTTGATTTAAGTCAATGAATCGGTATAACCCGCCTATTATAATGAAATCAATTCAGAAAAATAGGGGGGGTATATGATGGCTACCTCAGGAAAAGAACTAACAGACCAGCGAAAAATTGCTTTAACTGCTGGCACCTCGCTTGTCATTATGACACTTGCTGCATTTTTTTCGTATGGCTTTGTCCATGAAAGCCTTGTAGTGCAAGGAGATGCCGGTGCCACATTTCATAACATCATGTCACAACATATGCTTTTCAAAGCAGAAATCTTAGGTTGGGTCATCATCCTGATTTGTGACATCGTGGTCGCCTGGGCTTTCTATATCTTTTTGAAGCCGATTCATTCAAATCTTTCATTACTTAGTGCATGGCTCCGTCTGGTCTATACGACTATATTGGGAATTGCCATACTGAATTTAATATTGGTGTCAGTTCTCTCAAGCAGTACAGACTACTCATTATTATTTGAAACCAATCAACTTCAAGCACAAGTGATGCTGTATTTGGAAGCATTTGATCCGATCTGGTCTATTGGTTTAATTATTTTTGGCGGGCATCTACTGATTGTGGGCTACTTGGCTTTCCAATCAAACAACATACCTAAAGTCATTAGCATCTTAGTATTAATTGCTTCCATTGGCTATATTGTCATTCACCTATCTAATACGATTCTCCCACATTACGATGAGATCCTTACGATGCTTAAACTTATATTTACCGTGCCGATGGTTGCAGGAGAATTGGGCTTTGGATTATGGTTGCTGTTCAGAGGAGGGAAAGCTCCTATACAGGCTTGACGCTTGCCTAGTTATTATCTTGATGAATCCGCTTCTTGATTCTGCTGAGTGACTCTGGAGTAATGCCGAGATAACTCGCAAGTTGGTGTTGAGGTACACGATCGATTAAACCAGGTCGATTCAGTAATAGTGCTTTGAAGCGCTCTTCAGGCGTAGAAGCGATAAATGAAGCGAACTCATCTTGTACCTGACCAAAGTTTTCCTCTATCATTCTGCGTGTCATCGATTCCAATTGAGTGTACTGGTTATACATGTCTTTTTTGGTATCCAGGTTGCCAACGACCAATACGCAGTCTTCAAGACACGTAATAGTGTACTCGGATGACTTCTCTATTTTATGATGATTAAACATCGAAATGGCTTGCTCTTCTGTGTAAAAATTGGACGTGATCTCTTTTCCCGTTTCATCAACCAAATACTGCCTTACACAACCCTTCAACACGAAATAGCATTGAGCTGGAACATCTCCTTGTCTAAGGAGAACTGTTCCTTTTTTATATTCTTCAACAAGTATATTGTCAACAATCGCCTGTTGTTCTTCTTCGTTAAGTGATGTAAATTTAGTCAAATATTTGAACAATATTCTCCTCATTTGGCTTTCCTTTCATCTTGTAGATTCATTCATTAGCGTTAATATCCTCTTAGCATCTCCTGTTTATATTATAAACCCACATTAATAAATTTGTATGAGAAGTTGTCGCTTTCCCACTCGTTGTGATACGGTTCTCGGTATTGCCTGGCAAAGTGCTGAAAAAAAAGCCCTCCTTTGCGAGATGGCCTTCCTCCTTATAGAAGCAACTCAACCAGCCCCCAACGAATTAAATTGAGCCAATTCAGCGATATGAGCACTATTTGTAACCTCAAATTTCTTATCCATAAATTTAGCTTGAAGGTGACGTAACGTCACCTGCTATACTTACTGAGAACGACATGCTGGAGCGATCGATTGGATGTGAGGAAAGGATGAACAAAGAGAACTATCTGACGACAGGGCAGCTTGCCAAGCGTACAGGAATAACGGTCAGGACATTGCGATATTACGATCAGATTGGGCTTCTAATTCCAGAAGATCATCTCACTGGATCCATAAGATCGTACAACATGAAGGACCTGGAAAAATTGCAGAAGATCCAAACGTTGAAGTACTTAGGGTTATCACTGCAAGAAATAAAGGACATCTTAGATGCAGAGTCGCTATCCATAGGGGAGATCAGACATTCGTTGCAAGCACAGCTCGATGTTCTACAGAGGAAAATCGCTCATACGGAGCACGTAGTCCACGCAATACGAGATGCCATGGAAATGTCGGTCAATGAGTCTAATTGGAACCATTTGGTGGATGTTATTCGAACCATGCAGAGTGGGCAAAATTGGGGAGAACAGTATCGGACGGCGAACCGCCTGCAGACGCGGATACATCTTTATGACAAGTTCAGTACGAATCGGCAAGGCTGGCATCGTTGGGTCTTTGAACAGCTGGAGGTGCACCGGGAAGCCCACATTCTGGAGTTGGGCTGCGGCGACGGAACCTTTTGGCTAAGAAACGCCGAACGAATTCCAAGCGGCTGGCGCATCACGCTTACCGATATGTCAAGCGGGATGGTGGAAGAAGCACGCTGCCGCTTAGGAAGCAACAATTCGCAGTTTAAGCTTTTGTCTGTTGACGCGCAGCAGATCCCATTTCATGATGAGCATTTCGATATGGTTATTGCTAACAACATGCTGTACCACGTGCAGGACATCCCTAGAGCGATTCGCGAGATGCATCGTGTCCTCAAGCGAGGAGGTATAGTATGTACCTCTACGATGAGCACTCAACACCTACAAGAGGTCGAGCACTTGGCAGTTTCGTTCGACCCCAACCTTCATGTGTTGGATCAAGCTATTAAACGGTTCCACCTGGGTAACGGAGGGGACTTGCTGTCTTCTTGCTTCTCCGATCTTCGGTTGCTTCGTTACGACGACCGTCTGTTGGTCGACGAGGCGGAACCCCTGATCGAATATATGATTTCGACTCCGATGAACGCAAGAGAGCGACTTGTCGGAGCGGCTATTGACAAGTTTCGAGACCACGTCAAAAGGCTTCTGGAGCAGAACGGAGCCCTCGAAATGACGAAAGAGAACGGGATCTTTTTAGGGAGGAAATGAGATGAAGGCACAACAGCACCACCCAAGAGTACGGATCGTAAAAGAGGAGCTTCTATCGGATAACTGGTACATCTTAAAAAAGGTCACATTTGAATATGAAAAAGAAAATGGACAATGGGAGACACAATCCCGTGAAGTGTACGACCGCGGCAACGGCGCGACGATCCTGCTCTATCATCGGGACAAACAAACCGTTATACTGACCAGACAGTTCCGAATGCCTACTTATCGGAACGGCAATGAGACTGGGATGCTTATCGAAACCTGTGCGGGACTGCTCGATAAAGAAACACCGGAAGAAAGTATTCTGCGGGAGACGGAGGAGGAGACGGGGTACCGTATCGACCGTGTGCAGAAAGTTGGCGAGGCCTATATGTCACCAGGATCGGTTACCGAAATCCTGCACTTCTTTATAGCCGAGTATAGTGAAGATATGACAACAGGTCGGGGTGGAGGCCTGGAGGAGGAACAGGAAAACATTGAAGTGGTGGAACTTCCGTTTGCTCAGGCGCTCGACATGGTCCAAAGCGGCGAGATTCGTGACGCCAAGACGATAATGCTGCTCCAGTACGCTCAGATCCAAGGTCTCTTGAAAGTGAAATCGAAACCGCTGCATATCCTCATCGCTGGCCCATATCGTTCTGGAACGAATGATGATCCTGAATTAATTGAAAAAAATGTAAAATTCATGAATGAAATCGCTCTTCAAGTTTACGAAGCTGGGCACATGCCAGTGCTAGGGGAGTGGTATGCTTTGCCCCTTATCACGACAGCCGGTTCCACAAATCTGGGAGACGAGATGTTCAACCGAATTTTTCATCCGTCTTCCATTCGCCTGCTTGATTACTGCAACGCCGTGCTTCGAGTCGGAGGACCATCTCAGGGTGCCGATGAAATGGTAAGGGTTGCGAAAGAGAAAGGATTGTTGATTTACGAACGGCTGGACGAACTTCCGTTGGTGTGATTTATATTGCTTTGACTCTAACCCCTTTATTGACTAAAGATAGAAGAGTATTAAATCCTTCTTTTGATATACCCAAATGGTCTATCGAAACAGCAGGAAGAGTGGCCACTGTTGATGCAATTTCTGATAAAGAAGTAGAATCAATATATAATTCTGTGTGCCAGCCTACTAAATCATAGACTCTTCTTGCAAAGTAATCTAAACGAGATATATCTTCTGAGCCGCCTCGCTTGACGCTAAAACGTATAGCTCTCACACCACAGCCATGAAGTCGTATCATTTCTTCATCCAGATGTATCATGACGTAATTGAGTTACGCCAACAAAATCTGCACCTAGTTTTTGCAATGAACCAGATACTACTGCACCGCCAAGACTATCTAATTCTGCATGTACGGATTCTCTTGTTGCGACAGGCCAGGTCTTTTGGGGAACCACCCACCAAATATGATCCGTACATGCAGGCAGGAAATACAGATAAAATTAGCGTAACGGTATCCTAGTCGATCCGGGTTGTTGCTGCGGCAATGTCCCCGAAAGCCCAATGTCCGACCGGGACATCTGACCATCTGGACGAGTCAGCGAAGGATATCGGCTCTCTCTTCCATACCCGATTGAACATAGTAACCGCCTCTGCCCGGCTCAGAGTCTGGTCGGGCTGGAAGCTGCCGTCCGGCATGCCACGCATATAGCCAGCTTGCTGCACCCGTGCAATATCACCTTCCGCCCAGTGTCTGGACGTATCCGGGAAGGTAGCCGAAGCTGCTCCGTTCAGATTCTTCCAGCGTGCCAGCACTGTCGCCAGCTCCGCTCTAGTGATCGGACGCTCCGGTGCGAAAGTGCTGCCGCTGTAGCCCTGCATCCATCCTGCCGTTGTCACGGAATCAATCGCTTCAGCAGCCCAGTTCTGCCCTGCAACATCCGTATAGCTGGCGCGCTTCTGTGGTGCTGACGATTCCACCAACGGCTGCTTCGACCGATCAACAGCCAGACGGAACAGAATCTCTGCCAGCTCAGCCCGTGTCATCATACGCGCCGGTTGGAATGTCCCATTCGAGTAGCCTTGCATATACGGCTGCGAACGCTCACTCTCCTGCTCTCCGCCTGTGCTCGCGATCTGCTTGTCCAGATGCAGCACTGTAAAGGTGCTGAACTTATTTACACTAAAGCTAAGCCCTGCCGGCTGATTCCCGTCCCACAGCAGCGTGGGCTGCACCAGCTCCCTGGTGCCATCGCTATGCTCCACATACACGGCCAGGTTGGTCAGGAAGGCCTGGCGTTCTTCAGCAGAGTTCGGCAGCGACTGCTGCGGCAGTGGCAGCACCAGCTCTACCGGCTGCCCCTGCAGATTCGTCTCGATCATCATCGGTCGACCGATAACGCGAACTTCACCCTGTCCCGCCACTGCTTGCACGAGGCCATTCTGTTTTGCCCGTTCCGCTACCGTCTGGATCGCTGCTTCACTCTTTACCGGACTGAGCGTAAACTGACGGTTCCCGTCCATCGAAGCGAGCGTTGATGGAGTCAGGATCAGACGCGTATGGTTAGTGCATACTTCCAGACCGATCCCCCCATCTGCCAGTATCTTCGCCGTATCCTTTGGCAGGACGAATTCAAGCTCGGTGACTTCATCCTTTGGATCAGGCATCACCAGCCGGACGCTAGAGCGTCCTTCGGCCTTCACGCTGCTCAATGCCTCCCGTGCCTGAGCAGCTCCATAGGTGACCCGGTCTTTTTTCGCCCCGTCGGACAGCGTTATCCGCTGAATGACGACATTGGAGAGCAAAGTACTGCTGTTCTTACCACCGTCCACACTGACTGTCACATTCTCGCTCTGTGCGGCAGATATGCTGCCGCCACCAGTAGACGAATTTCCGGAGGAATCTTTGCCCGGTGCTGGCGTCGGTGTCGGTACTGGAGTTGGCGCTGGTACTGGCTCAGGTGTTGGTGTTGGCGTTGTACCCTCACCCGGGTTCGTCGCCTCTGCATCCCGGACGAACGTCAGATAGAAATCATCCAGCGATCCCCACGCCCCGCCGTCTGCCTGGATGGAAGCACCCACCGTCAGCTTGCCATCGGTTACCCGTATATCGTGAATGACCGGCTGACTCCACTGAACCCAGCCATTTACACCGGTAGCTACCTTATCTTCCTTGCCGCTGGTGGCGGCAAACAATTTCATCTGCGCGTTCTTCGCATCGCCGCCCTGAATCGACATCGAGAGGTCATAGTAGCCTGGCTTCAAACCGTAGACCGCCTGTTCTACCCGGAAATGGACCGCATCCGCCGAATAGAAATGCAGCGAATACTGACCCGACTTCGCATCGGAGGCTTTGTTCTGGTAGTCGGTGTGGGGCGCGTTTCCGTCACCGTAAGTAATCTCCCACATGCTTCGGTCGCTCTGTTCAAAGCCGCCGTTCACCAGCAGATTCGGTCTGCGAATCTCCAGCGCCGCCTGCGCCGGATAACCGCCTTTGGCTGTCCCTTTAATCACGTAACTGCCCGCTCCCTGTCTCACCGCTTGCTCTATGGCCGCCTGATCCCACTCCACAGCAAGTGTTCCGGTGCTGCCGTCGTTATACATCACGGTGACCGAATCCGGCAGCGAAATGTTCTCGCCCGCGTTGGCCGTTAACGTGACCGCTTGGACTGCATCGACCTTGAGCGCAGCAACCGCCCCAGTGTTGACATAGTTAAACACATTCAGCGAAGGAAGTGGATAGCCCCTAAAATCAAACAGCGCCTGATTGTCTACCGCGCTACCGCCATACCATTTGCCCGCATCGTCGGGGTCATATTCCGCAGCATAGCTGGCCGCCCAACCGGAACCATATTGTTCCCACAACTGCTTGTTCTGCTCAACATCTGCTTTTGGTCCTACCGGCAACCAGGCTGGTTCCCAATAAAATACACCAATGCCTGCATCGCCTACATTGGACACCGCTTCAATGACATTACGGACCGACGTGGCCTGCCCCTGAGCACTGATCGGATAGTCCAGCGTCTGTCCCGAGCTTCTCGGGGCGGTATTCTCGTGTCCATCCCCGTCTTCAGATGTATACGCATAGGACGTTTCCGCCACCATTACTTTTTTACCATACGTATCTGCTACCTGCTTCAATACTGCTGTGAGATTACTCAGTGAACCGTGCCAGAACGGATAATACGAGCTGGCAAAGACATCATAGTCCACGTGGTTGTCCGACAGCGCCTTCGCATAGGAAGCATAGCGGCCCGGCGTCTCCGGGTTGGTAAAATGCAGTGCCACGAGAATATTCGGATCGACGGCACGCACTGCCTGGCTTCCCTTATTAAATAAAGCACTAATCTTCGTCCAATCTTTCTCTCCGATAAACGACTGGTTCGTCTCATTGCCGACCTGCACCATCCCCACATCTATGCCCTGATCGAGCAGTTGCTGTAGACTGTCCCTGGTATAGTCGTACACCGCCTGCTCCTTGTCAGCAAAACCAAGATTTTGCCAGACCTTAGGCACATGCTGCTTGCCCGGATCGGCCCAGAAATCGGAATAGTGGAAATCCACCAGCAGCTTCAACCCGTTGTCGGTCGCCCGCTTGCCGATTTCGATCGCTTTGGCCAGATCGTTATTCCCGCCACCATAGCCATTACCTTTCACATCATACGGATGATTCCAAACACGCACCCGGATATAGTTCACACCGGATTTCTTCAGCGTCTGGAATATATCCTGCTCTGTGCCCTGCTCGTTATAGAAGCGTACTCCACTCTGCTCCAG
The DNA here is from genome assembly GCF_038592985.1 of Paenibacillus sp. FSL R10-2782. Classification (NCBI taxonomy): domain Bacteria; kingdom Bacillati; phylum Bacillota; class Bacilli; order Caryophanales; family Paenibacillaceae; genus Paenibacillus; species Paenibacillus sp. FSL R10-2782. The sequence goes on from NZ_CP151951.1 coordinate 5,488,276, forward strand.
GGAGAGAATGCTGGATATATCGACACCTTTGATAAAATCAGACTTCAATCCTTCGACCTTCTTCACGAAAATATCCGCTGCCACCGGCTGGGTCGTATCCATGCTGACCTGCTTTAAGGTAAAGCGGTCCAGATAGCCCCACGCAGACGCAGCGCCGCTGATCCTCGCTCCAATGACCAGATCAGAGGTCTGCTCGGTCAGCACGAATTTCAAGGTCACGTTTCCCCATTGGTTATAGCCTGACGTTGTCACCTTACCGCTCTGATCCGTACCTGCGAATACCTGTACATGTCCTGCTGCGACATCCGCGCCGCCCATTGATTGCACCGACAGCTCATAGCTGCCTGGCTGCAGCATCGAAAGCTTCTGGCTGACCGTGACCTGCTGATCCGCTGGGGTCATGTCGTTAATCCAATACTTGAATGCATACGTGTCTTCGGACGGAGTAATAAAAGGATCACTGGCATAGGCATAATGCTGAATATCTACCTGATTCCAATCCGATGCCTCCACCTGCCACGATTGATCACTCCAGAAGTCCGTCTCGAACCCCCCGTTTACGACTGCCGAGGCACTGGCTGATTCTGCCGCCACCGCTGGTGCCAGCCGCATCGGCAAAGAACCGAACACGAGCGCCACCACCAGCAACCACCATGCCTGTCTCTTTCTTTTCATCTCTCTGTCCCCTTTCTTCCAACCCGAATACTCATAATCGAATTCGCTTTTTATAAAGCGCTTACATAATTACTGTGATCACTATATCAGACACCTATGATCGGAAACATGGGAGGATTGCAACATTTTGTATTCTTATGCAAGCATTTTAGCGGTGGGAAATATTCCCACCGCTAAAAAAACAATATTTTTAAATTCGAGCATTTTGTATAGATCCAAGAGCAATTTCAAATCAGCAATTTAGAGATCAAAACGGTCTGGTTTGTTTATATATTGCACTTCGGAGCGATTGGAATCGAATTTTGCAAAATCCTGATTTTAGATACGCTAGGGTAAAATCCAAAATTAACGATGGAGTGATTCCTTTTCCCCCAGACCAAGCGCCTGCGATGTGAAAGCATGAATTTCTTGGAAAAGCTCTGCGTTTTCCGCTAGTGAGACGCCATGAGAAGGAATCATTTCTTTTATTTTCGGTTCCCATTCTTTCAAATGTTGTGGGAAGCATTTTTCCAATACTTCCAGCATAACGTGAACAGCTGTAGAAGCACCCGGAGAAGCACCAAGCAATGCAGCTACCGAGCCATCAGCGGCACTAACCACTTCCGTACCAAATTGAAGTGTTCCTTTACCGGCCTGCGTATCTTTGATTACCTGCACACGTTGGCCCGCTACCACGATCTCCCAGTCCTCGATGTTGGCGTTCGGAATAAACTCCCTTAATTCTTCCAGACGCTTTTCATTCGATAACATCACTTGCTGGATCAGGTATTTGGTCAGTGCCATCTCTTTTGCACCTGCAGCCAGCATCGTGAAGAGGTTATTGGGTTTGACCGAGCAGATCAGATCCAAGTTTGAACCCGTTTTCAAGAACTTTGGCGAGAAGCCGGCAAACGGCCCAAACAGCAGTGATTTTTGGTTGCCGATATATCTTGTATCCAGATGCGGAACAGACATGGGAGGAGCACCAAGCTTAGCTTTACCGTATACTTTTGCATGATGCTGCGCGACAACTTTAGGATTGTTACATACCATAAATAGTCCACTTACCGGGAATCCTCCAATAAATTTGGACTCAGGAATACCGGTTTTTTGTAGTAAAGGTAGACTTGCGCCCCCACCGCCGATAAAGACGAATTTGGCAGTATGGTATTCGGTTTTACCGTTTTCAAGATTATGCACTTTGACTTCCCACAAGCCATCGCTCGTACGTTTAATATCCTTAATACTGTGCTTGTATTTGATCTCGACGTTTTTACTTTTTAAATAGTCAAACAACATGCGTGTTAAAGCACCAAAGTTGACATCTGTTCCAGAGTCGATTTTGGTTGCTGCGATTGGTTCATTCGATGTACGGCCTTCCATGATCAGCGGAATCCATTCTTTCAGCTTTTCAGGGTCATCGGAAAATTCCATGCCCTGAAACAGAGGAACTTTTGATAGCGCTTTAAATCGCTTTTTTAAAAAAGATACGTCCTTTTCTCCTATCACCAAGCTCATATGAGGTATTGGCTTGATAAAGTCCTGCGGATTATGAATCAAATTGCTGTTTACAAGAAAAGACCAAAACTGTCTTGAGAGCTGAAACTGCTCATTAATATTTACAGCTTTACTAATATCTATAGATCCGTCAGCTTTCTCGGATGTATAGTTCAGCTCGCACAGTGCGGCATGGCCCGTACCGGCATTATTCCATTCGTTAGAGCTTTCTTCCCCTGCGCTTGCGAGTTTCTCAAACACTGTGATTTCCCATTCTGGTGCTAACTCTTTAAGCAATGATCCCAGAGTCGCGCTCATGACTCCGGCACCAATTAAGATAACGTCTGTTTTTTTCTGTATGCTACTCATAAAAACCTTCCTTATCTCTTATATTTGCAAAAAAGAGCAGGTCCTCCTGCTTAGGTGATACAAGAAGCAAGGCTCCACTCAGGAACATACCTTTTCTGTCTCTATTATAACTAAAATATAGTCTATTAAAAATTATATCGACTATTATCTGATAATTATAAACCATTTTCTAATGGAAAAAAAAGTGATAAGTTGTCCACAGGGCCTCGGAGATTCTATTGTACAAGCATAAAAGATTCGAGGACTTAATAAAATCCCTTTTATTTTAATTATAACACGGTTTACCACGTTGCCTGTAACGGCAGGTTACATCGTCGTTCTCGAAGCAAAACTTTTAGCTCTAATTTTAACCCAACACTACGGATACAAAACAATTTTTATTAGCTGTATTCATTCTCAGTGCCCTTGCACTGTATCAGCTCTTCTAATAGTCGTCGTTAGCTAGACTAAGCCTATTTTTAAAAAAATAGGTTTATGATGGGGTATTTTCGCCCGAGGTAAGGGATAATATCTTGCACTCTTTCATTTATCGTTTCATAAAATACTAGCATGGCCATCAGATACTTCATCATATTGGGTGAATACTATGGAGTCAGGTATTAAAGCTAAGTAGCGAAGGTGATCAAGGGAGGAGAGCAGGAAGATGCCCGAGGAAGTTTTCGTTAATAGCATTTGGGTCGGACTTCCAATTGGAACGGTGGTAGGTCCAGGAATGATCATCGGAACCAATGCATTCGGGACGATTACAGAGGGCGTAGCTGCGGTAGCCCCCCAAGGAACCGTACAGGTAGCGGCTGGAACTTATATCGACCACCGTTGGGTTTCCTGCTATTGGACGGAAGCATGGACCCCACGCCTGTTATTCTTGTGCCCCCTTTTAATTGGCAGACGATTCGCTGTTATTCCATCACCACCGGACTGATCCCGGCTGGCCTATATAAAGTAATCGTTTCCTTTACAGTAGTAAACTATGATCAGTACATGTCCTTTCCGAATCCCGCGGGACTATCCTTTGTTGCAGATATTTATAAGGTCAGTATTTAGCTTTCACCTTAAAAACGGATTGAGTTTCACCTTGAGTCATAACCCTACTTATGGGTCAGCAAATACTTGAGTTCACATTTTGCATGTCTGCTTGGTATGTCTAAGAACCTGTAAGCGTGATATACTAATGAGAATTTATCTTTCTTACCCAACGACCAATACCATAATATGTTCCATCTACGATTTGCCCTATGAAATTATTCCTCATGATAGTGATAGTTTTGGCGAATTTCTTATTACAAAAAATAGAATCCAGAGAAAGCATAAGGACCCGAGAATCTGTAGCGGAAATCCTTATGCTTATTCTTTATTTATCAATTTCATACCATTGGAGGTAAACATGAATTTAAAAAGGATAAAATATTTTATAGATCTCGTTAAATGTAGAAATTTTACAGAAACAGCAAAGAAAAATTTTGTATCGCAGACTACGATTAGCCAACAAATTGCCGCGCTTGAGAATGAGTTTAACATTCAGTTGATTGACAGAAAACAAATTCCGATTGAGCCCACAAAAGCGGGATGGCTGTTTTATGCAGAGGCCGTCGTGCTCTGGAAGCAATATAATCATATGATAACAAGCATGGAAAATTTTCAGAAAAATAATACCCAACTATTGAGTATCGAATATGCTGCAATCACAGATATCCAAAGCTTGTTAAAATTCATTCCATCATTTAAAGAACATCATCCAAAGATTAAACTTGAATTAAACAAAGTATTGCTAAAGGATATCGCCGAGTATTTGCAAAAAGGAATATATGACGTGGCCGTTGCCTTTGACTCAGAGTTTACAGGAAAAAAGGAAATCCTAACCCATACATTATATAGCGGGCGATACTACGCGGCTGTAAGTAAACAACATCCCCTCTTCTGTTGTGAATCCATCTCAAAGGATGAATTATATAAGTATCCGCTTGTCATGCTGAATCCAATGATTATTGGGGACTCCTATTATTTAATGATTCAACATGCCATGGAAGATGGTTACCAGCCCAACATCCTTAGAACCGCAGACGATGTCGAAACCGAGCTGTTTTATATCATTACAGAGAATTTAATTGGCTTTTTTCCAGATAACTATGATCTTGCTGACCTGAAAGAAGAGGTCCGATTCATTCCCATACATGATTCACACCATACTTTTAAAATCGAAATAGGCTACTTAAAAAATAATTCAAATCCGGCATTATACTCATTCCTGCATCAAATACAAAATTCGTTTTAGCAATAGTCCATAAGTTTTTTGTGTTATACATTGTTCTTTTTTTCACATAATATATAAATGTAGATCATTTCAGCAAGGAGTGACGACGAGCATGGGTAAATTATTATTAACAGGTGTAGATGGCAATCTAGGCAGACAAGCGGCTGAATATTTATTAAAATTAGTGGAAAAAGACCAAGTAATTTTTTGTGCATATGATCCGGCATCATTACAAGAGTATGCAGAACAAGGTATTGAAACGCATGTGACCAATTTCAATAAAATAGATGGTCTTGCAAAAGCTTTTGCTAATGCAGATAAGCTTGCTTTAATCTCCATGCCTTTTGTGGGGATAAAGCGCCAAAATGCACACAAAAACGTAGTCGATGCGGCGAAAGAAGCAGGAGTAAAACAAATCATCTATACTTCATTGGTTAACGCGGCTGATGAATCCAATCCAAGTGTTGAAAAACTGGACCATGTGTATACCGAGGATTATATCAAAAGTGTCGGGTTAGATTATATTTTCCTGCGTAATTCGCAATATGCGGAGGCTATGGTTACCAATTACTTCACCTATGTGAAGTCTGACGGCGTGTTGAAAAATAACCAGGGTGACGGCAAGATGGCCTATATCTCACGGAAAGATTGTGCAAAAGCTGTCGCTTATGCATTAGCAGCGAGCAATTATCACGAGGCGATATTAAATATAAATGGTCCTGAATTAATAACAATGTCCGACTTTATCGAGATTGGAAATGAAGTAACGGGTCATCATGTAACCTACAAGCAGATCACGGATGAAGAAAATTACAGCGTATTTGATGCAATGGGAGTCCCCAGAACAACGGATGGCAAATTTGCAGAAGATTCCGAAGCCCCCTTCTCTTCTGAAGGTATGGTTACCTTTGGACAAGCGATTCGCTTAGGGAAAATGGATATATTTACGGATGACTTCAAGAAGCTGACGGGTCAAGATCCCGTAACGGTAAAATATATGTTTGAACATGCGGATGAGTACCAAGTGGGTGAACGACACTCCAAAGATAATTAATCCAAGTCATGACAATGCTTGCGGAGAGATTGGAAGCCGATGTATGACCGAAGAGTGGGGCCGCGCGGCTCCCAGCATATCATCAACAAAACGAAACTCTGGGTACCTGCACCAAGGAACCCAGAGTTTTTTGTGTGCCGAATTTTCATAGTTACTTACGTTAATATGAGTTTCAAAAATTACTTGTATGATATGAGTATCCTTCCTTTTTACTCTGGAATTCTGCAAATTCGATCCGATTGCGTCCATTTTGCTTGGCTTGGTAAAGTGCCTTATCTACTGCAGCAAAAAGTTGGATTAAATACTCTTCTGGATTGTCCAGTACATGTTCATGATCAAAATCCTCAATGGATAAAATCCCTATACTTATCGTAATGGAAACCTGTTCGATCTCATGCTCCATTTCAATGTGGTTCGACTCTACCGATAATCTCACTCGTTCCGCTAATTGTTCGGCTAACTGGCGTTCTGTATGCGGAAGGTAGATCATGAATTCCTCCCCGCCATATCGAGTTAGAATATCGGTACTACGAATGGATTGTTTGACTGCTTGAGCAGTACGATAAAGAACTTCATCCCCTTTTACATGTCCATAGCGGTCATTGATAGCTTTAAAGAAATCAATATCGAAGAGTATGAGTGAAAACGGGGTTTTATAATGAATATTGGTAATCACCTCATGAGTCAGGTGTTGGGTCAAATAACGGCGATTGTAGCAGTTTGTTAAACTGTCCGTAAGGACTAATTCTTCAAGTTGTCGATTGGCTTGGGATAACTCATGGCGAATGCGATCAAGTGAATGATTTCGTTCCTGAAGGATCTCATTCTGCCGATTCATTTCTTTAACAAGATAGCGCTCTTGTGAGACATCCTGAAACGTAAGGATATGACCGATTTGCATACGGTAAGAATCAACAATCGAAGAAGCTTGTAGTATAAAATGACGCGCGCTGTCGCGCTCAACGATGATTTCCATTTGAGACAAGGTATTTTCTTTTTGCTTATAATGATCCAGAAACCTCTTGCTACTGCCCTCTACACGAACAGACCCCAGAAACGCCTCCATATCAAAATGATCGCCCACATGTAGATCTATAAAGGATTGTAAAGCTTTGTTGACTTCAACAATGGATTCATTTTCATCTAGCACAAGTATTCCATATGGAATCGTATTGATCACATCCTCATGAGCGATGTAAACAAGATCAAACACATTGTATTTTTTAATGACATATACGAAAAATAAATCTGAAAGAAAAATCCCAAGAGAAGTCAATCCTGGAATGATCGGCAACCACTCGCTTAGGACCACATTAAGAAGGGCGTCGCTACCTGCAAAAGCGAACAGCACGAATATTCCCCACAGCGTTATTTTTACTTGTTTTTTAATCGTTGGTGACGTTTGGGAGGAATGCAATGTCCGAAACAAAACAGAGAGGGAAGCAAAAAAGTAGCTGACCAGAATAACGATCACAATCCAGAACCATGGGCCATATGCTCTATCGATGTAACCGCCCTCCAGCGGAGCTACAAACAGACTAAACGGGTTCATGACCACACCAACTGCTGCAATAACCGCTGGCGTAAACAACAGGAATAATCTTTTTTTTCCTAATTTATCAGCATTTCCGGTAAGAAAAACGGTAAGAAGAAGCCAACCGCTCCCCAACATGGAGAGTGAGACAAAGGACATGGTCACATAAAACAACTGCAACCGCCGATCATGAGCCATATCTGTAGCAAATTGACACAATGGCCAAAGCATCATTAAAAAATGAAATAAGAAGTAAACCTTATGTAAGTTTGTAATCCTAACGGTAGCAAAAACATAAACATATAAAGCAAACAATAGGAGGAATAAAACGAGATCATACCATACTGATGGGCTCACAAATCTTCTCCTTTTTTGATTCGACAACTACGATTCATTGAAATACGGGATTCTGCAAAATCCTCAAATAGTATATTCCTTAACTCTTAAATGAACCTTCAAAAAACATTTCTTTACTATTGCGTTTAGTTAAATTAACTACATCTTATCATACAGCAAAAAGAGTGAGCCAGCTTACATAATCGCAGTCCAATCTCTGACGGTTCACCGGATTGTCTGTAACGGCAAGTTTTTAGGGCCCTCCGTTACCGGACAGCCCTTTCATAATCCATATTAATGATCCAAGGGAAGATTATCCGAGAACAAATCCGGATTGTCCTTGAGCATTTCCGTGATGGCTTCCGCCACCATAGCCGCATCACAAACCCTTACAACCGCATCGCCAAGCTGTCCCTTATACATCGCACCTTTACGTTCAAGAACCTCATCTACTTTCCAAAAATGCTCCGACCACGACAGCCCACAATGTCTGCGGGAAGGTACAGGGATTTCTGTTCCATCAGGTAGAACCGTATAAAGCATCTCATGCTCATCCGTTAACCTGCCCTGGATGTCCACCCATTCTTCAACGCCATGGATAAATGTGTTGCGTTTTAAATCGACCCCAACCAACAAGATGGTCGCCTTTCGATCGAGCAGCTTTCCCCAGGCGGAGCCTCTTGCGCATGGCGTATCATAACGATGATCGTCGTTGGTGAAAGCTATGGAATCCCGACCTAATGCTGCCACCGAATGGGTGGGGTGTAACGAACGTATCACGCCAGGCCTTTTGCGAAAAAGTTCAGGTAGGATACCGACGCAGCAAGCTGACTGATCCACGTAAAATCTGGGATTATCCGCATTGATGTAGGACCACGTATGGGTAGGTAACACCAGCAGCCCATCCTTCATGTACTCTGTAAACGCATCCAAGACTGTGTCCGCACCACCCTCGACCGCCCCCATACTTTTCATCGAAGAATGGACCAACAATGTCCCTTTGCTGTCAATACCCATTTGCTCTAATTGCTTCATTAAGCTCTCTATCGTGTGCATGTTCTTCTCCCTCCCGGGTTATTATACCAAAACTTTCTATTATTTATGATACGACTCACCGCGCTGTCTGAAAAGACAACGAAAAGACTGCTTGTCCAGAATCATAGCTATCTTCCCGATAGGGTACTCCTTTTTCTCATAAAAAAAGGAAGGCGTGGGGTGCACCTTCCCTTAACTCGTATAACTCAAAACTCAGGACCCACAGCTCAATTCTCGGCCACCTATGGATTTAGCCTCCTGAATTCATCCGTTTTCTTAGCACCAAATGATACCTGGAGTGGAAAACTCCTGTTAATATATTTTCATTACGAATCATCACAATCTCTTCAATAGCAAAGTCGCTGCCGATCAGGTCCAGAATTTTTGAGTAATTGTAATACATTTGCACAGTTCCTTGTTCGTGCCCTGTACCGCAAATTTCTTCGCCAGTGAATTCCCTCGAATGGTTCGAATCATCTCCAGAGATTAAATCACAATAAAATAACCCCTCTTTTTCTAACACTCTTGCAGTCTCTCGTATACCCTTTTTAGCAATTTCGAAGTTCATGCTATCGAATACACCGTTACTGCCCGCAAATTGAAAAAAACCATCGTTCCAAGGCATCTCAGTAATACTGCCTGCTACAATTTTACTCTCTATATGATCAATGCCAGCGCTTGAAGCCCATTCACGAGCTTTCATTACCGCTTCATCCGACAAGTCAATCCCGTAGGAATCCAAACCCATCTGCTTGCTGAAAATAATATGTCTGCCTATACCACAACCTACATCTAGGAATCTTGGTTGTGCTTGGTGAGTGTGGATGGTCTTGTAATCTTGGAGTCCCACTCGTTTTGTAATATATTTCGCAAAAAAACGTATCACTTCTTCATGGGGATAAAAAACGTGATTTTCACCGTTTTTATAAGAATTTTGCCATTCTTGTTTCTTGTTATCCACTTTAAATCTCCTCCGCCCCGATATGTAAGGTGTTATTTGGATCACAAAATGCTCGGTGAGCTATGAGTTCCTATTCCAAACAACTATCTAAATAGACTATCGGAAAAAAGAGCGATATTCATAATACTGATAATTACTACTAACTCTTTCCACGTTCTATGGCTCCGTCCAGTTTGTTCTATATGAGTACTGGCTACTACGCCAACAGCAAACTCCATCGAATGAGCTGTATGAGCTCGCATGACTTTTCCGATTGAACCTTAACAAATTTACGGACTGTTAGGACGGCCTTGTTTCTTTAGTGAGCATGAGGCTCCACGTTATACGCCCAATCCCTTGCCGCCCACCGGACGTAGTCGTATCGGCTCCACGCCCGCGATTAGAGGATTTGCACGCCGAATGACTGCCATCACTTGCTCGTTCTTGAGAGAGTCGGCATGAACTTGGGCATCGCGCCACAGCTCTGTGACCCAAACCGTGTCGGGATCGTCCACAGATTCATTGATAATATAGAGCTCACAGCCATCCATATCGTTCAGGCTCCGGGAAGCCTCCAGCAATAATGAAATGAGTTCCTCTCGCTTCCCAGGGTGAGCCGTCAACTTACCATACATAGTGAACTTGTCCATCTCTTTTTTCATCCTTTCCTATTATCTGTTTTAAATGGCATCGCTTCGTAGTGCTTCCACATTTCCAGGCTTACCTCCGCCATTCTTTCGATCAGCATGAGGGGCTCAAGTATTTCAAGAGACTTCCCGTATGGGAGAAGAAAGTAAGGCACGTATGTCTTCAAAGACGGTTCCCCGATCTTAAAGAGAGCTTCGTCGGGTCTCCTGCGCTCGCTTAACGCATGCCCGAATAGCCAATGCCTGCATAGCTCATTAAGCGCGTGTTCATGTCCCTTTAGCCTTACCGTGACCAGAGTCTCGGCGTCGAGCGAATCCGGGAGCAAAGAGCGCAAAAGAAAATCCCTTGCGGAGAAGGAGGATGGACGTTCGAAGCGTGTCCCCGCCGCTTCCAAATGGACTATTCGATCCACGCGAAAGCTCCGGATCTCTTGCCGCAAACCGCAAAATCCGACAACGTACCAAATCCCTTTCCAATGCACGATGCCGTAGGGATTGAGGACTCGGTTGGTGCGGGCCAGCTCCGGTCCTTTGGCATAGACCATGTTCAGCGACTCTCCCCGCGCTGCGGCCTCCTCCAGATGCTTGAGCAGCTCAAGCTCGCGTACGTCCGTGGGAGGGTGGATGACGGCCAGCCCGTCGCTGTGTCTGTTGATCCATTCGAGTTGCTCTTCATTGGTGTATCGCTTCAGCTTATCTATTGCTCGGACGAGCGCATCCGTGAAGGGATAGCCTGCTTCCCGGGCGAAGACCGACGCATGCACTAGCGCCTTCTGCTCTTCGGAATCGAAGAGCAGCGGGGAATCGACGAACTCGCCGAGCAGCCGGTAACCGCCGTTCGGACCGGAATCGGCTATAATCGGGGCACCGCTTGCACACAGTGAATCGATGCATCGGTAAACGGTACGGACATGAATCTCCAAATCATCCGCGAGCTGTTGAGCCGTCACCCGCTTCCCCGAACGAAGCAGCCATAGAATGGATAGCATATTATCCGCTTTGGACATGCCGCACTTCACTCCCTGAGCCATTTTCTCGTTTTAAACTTTTACTCTACCGCCTTCAATACTTTCATTGTAAAGATTTTTTAGGCTAAAGGTGTTATCCCTTTTTCGATCCAGGTCTCGTAAGTAGGGCCGTAGATATTCGGCAATTGAAGGCCAGCCTGACGCATGAGAACGGTCATCTGTCCGCGATGATGCGATTGGTGCATGATCGAATAACGAAGAGAGCTTCCATTCAGCCAAGCTTCCTTGTTTATTACGACCGATTCGAACAAAGTTCCATCCTTCCACTGCGTACGAACCGCATGCAGCAGATCGTTGCTGATCCGCCGATACTCCGATGCTATTAATGCGGCAGAAACCGATGCCTCTTCTCCTCCAGAGAGAGCATCGAATACGAGCCCCAGGCTCGACATATAATGCAATGAATGTACCAAATGCCACGCGATTTGTCCAAGCGTACGCCGACCTTCGATAACCTCCTGTCCCAAAGAAGCATCCGTGAGCAAATCCAGCACCCTAGCGGTTAGTTCTGCCTCGTCAGTCCACTCTAACGCAAAATCTTCAATCCTAGTAAACATTTTTCATTCCTCCCTTTCATTATTGGCTTTAAGCAATACCAGCATACAAAAAAAACACTGACAGTTACGGTCAGTGTTTTCAATTTAGGCTTTCTCAAAAATGGTCGCTGGTCAACTTTAATTTCACGAGAAGCTGGAGACGCCCCCTTGATCCGCGCAGAATATGCGTCCGCACCTATCGTGAATAGCCCCCTTTGACAGATATACGATTATTCGTTATCCGGGGCGGCCGGGGTCATCAAGCCTTGAATGGCGCCGAAGAACGGACGAATGGACTTGATCATGCCGTAGCCCATCTTCACGACCGGAACAAATTTCTGGATCATGCCGAACAGCCGCAGGCCGCCACCGAGCGCACCGCCGAGCGCTCCTACGCCCGCACTGGCGCCGCCCAAGCCGCCGAGCAGCGAACCCATCATCGGTAGGAATGCCGACACCTTAGCGTCTGGCTTGCGGGAGCGCGAACGGACGGACGGTTTGCGCGCTCCGCTTCTCCGATTGCTGAGACGGACGCCCGGGGCATGCGAACCAGCTCTGCGTTTGGGAGATCGGGAGCCTTGCTTCCCGGAAGAAGCGCGTGGGGGGGCTCCAGCACTGGCAAGTACCAACCCCCCGCAATTAACGTCGGTGATGTAGCCGACGTAAGTCTCTCCGCTATGCAGGGTGACGCAGACCGGACGATCCTGAAGCTTCTTAGCCCGTGCGCGCATCTCATTCGATTGTGCCATGGAAGTTCACCTCGCTCACTGATTATAATTCAGTTTACGACAGGGGCGGACTGCCTGCTTGTGCGAATGGGGCATGCGCACGCCCAAAATCGCTTGATGGATGCTGTACTATTCCGTTCTTTTAAACTGACATCAAATTTCACTCTTCACTTAGTGTCGATACTTTACGTGAAAAGCAACAGAATATCATTATAAAGGCAAATAAATCGTTTGATATTCAAGGTAAAGTAACTTTAACTCATTATCGGACTATCCAATATACTTAGTTAATTAAATCAAAGCTTATCATAGGGCGAATTATGCAAGCTTAAAGGTTGCATTTTTTTTAGCGGATTCTGTAAGATCGGCTGGACGTTCAGTTCGGCTATGCACCTTCATGCCCTTATGCTATATTCGGTCTAACTTCAAAATCAGAAAGGGGCAACTCCATTATGAATCAAAATATTAAACAAGCGATAGTCAGGGGAGAAACGTCGCTTGGCATCGAATTTGGATCCACACGAATCAAGGCTGTACTGATTGACCGCAATTTTGAAACAATCGGTTCCAGCAGCTGTGAGTGGGAAAATCAATTGATCGACGGTTATTGGACCTACCATCTCAATGAAATGATTAATGGGTTGCAAGAAACTTATCACCAATTAAAGCAAGAGGTTGAGAATAATTATGGCGTAACATTGCAAAAAATTGGATCAATCGGATGTTCTGCCATGATGCAGGGCTATATTGCACTTGATCAAACAGGAGAGCTATTGGTTCCGTTCCGTACATGGCGCAATGCCACAACGGGTACAGCTGCATCTGAGCTAACCGAGAAATTCCAGTTTAAAATTCCTCAACGCTGGAGCATCGCACATTTGTATCAAGCGATTTTGAACGATGAAGAGCATGTCACTAACATTGACTATATTACGACTTTGTCCGGTTACATTCATTGGCTGTTGACTGGCAGCAAGGCTCTTGGTATGGGGGATGCCTCTGGTATGTTCCCCATCGACGAATCTGCACAGCAATATAATGAAGATATGGTGAAGCAGTTTGCCGATTTAATTGCCAATAAAGAATACCCGTGGAATCTTAAAGATATTTTACCTAAAGTTTATTCTGCAGGTGAACATGCTGGATATCTAAGTGAAACTGGTGCCCGACTATTAGATCCATCGGGCAGCCTAAAAGCAGGTATTCCGCTATGTCCTCCAGAAGGCGATGCCGGAACAGGCATGGTCGCTACGAATAGTATCAAAAAACGTACCGGCAACATTTCCGTAGGTACGTCGATTTTTGCCATGGTTGTACTAGAGAAAGATTTATCCACGGTGTACCCTGAGATTGACATCGTAACTACACCTGATGGCAGCCCTGTCGGCATGGTTCTTGCTAACAACTGCTCCAGCGATATTAATGCATGGCTCGGCTTGTTCCGTGAATTTTATGAAGCAATGGGGCTGAAACCCGATATGAACCAGTTATTCAGCGTCCTGTTCAACAAAGCGCTGGAAGCAGACGCTGATGGCGGCGGCTTGCTGAGCTACGGCTACTATTCAGGCGAGAACATTACCGGGCTTGCAAAAGGTCGTCCGCTGTTCGTTCGTTCTCCAGAAAGCCGCTTCAATCTGGCTAACTTTATGAGAATACATCTGTTTACTGCGTTTGCTGCACTAAGGCTCGGGATGGATATTTTGACACAGAAGGAGCATGTAACGATTGACCGTATTTTGGCGCATGGCGGATTGTTCAAAACGCCGCTAGTCGGTCAAAAAATGTGTGCCGCAGCACTGAATGTTCCTGTTTCGGTCATGTCTACGGCTGGTGAGGGTGGCGCATGGGGGATGGCAATTTTGGCATCCTACATGGCTAATAAGGAGCAGCACGAGTCCTTGGCTGATTACCTTACCACTAAAGTGTTCAATGATGCAGAAGGACAAGAGGTCTATCCTGACAGCGCTGATGTGAATGGCTTTGCCTTGTTCATGGAGCGTTACACCGAAGGGCTGGCAATCGAGCAGGCAGCGGTAGATCATTTTGTGGAAAATTGGAAGAAAACAAAAGCATGAAAATTAAAAATAATCGATGTCCACCCTATTGCAATAACAAGTAAGCAGCTAGTACATTACTCATATAAGGCATTTGAAAAGATAAACCGAAGGGCCATCCTTTTGTGGGATAGCCCTTTCTTTGATCTCGCATCTTTTTTGCAAATAGAAAAAGTGGATGGATTTCTCCAATTGCGCTTTCGCTTACTTTAATATTCTCTTTTAATTACAAAAAACGAACCCCGAATTGTTCCAGCTAGTTTTGACTTCTGCCTAGCAAACTTAAACTTCCCTTCTAGCTCCTTTGGTACCTCCATCCCCTCAGAAAGCTTAAAACCAACGGCCCGCTTCTTAGGGTCATCAACCGTATACATGACGTTGACCTCAAGACCATCCTCATAAAAAACGTAAGCAAATTTAATATTCTCAACTTGAAAACGTGACGTTTCTAAAGGTTTGGCCGCAAACTCAATATCACGCTCTTTCAGAACTCGGTTCACATAATCAAGGGTCTCCTGACTTTCACTAGCTGACACAACCGTAAATTCATGCTTGTATTTGTTCATAAAGTAACGGGCTTCATTTGCACGCAAACCAGCAAGCGCTTCTACTACAGGTGAAGACTCTAAACCAACCGTAGACACATTATTAAAATCAACGATATAGGACATTTCCATCTCTCCTTTTATCTCATTATTTCCAAAAAAACTTGCCACTACTCAATAGTCTCAAATCTACTAACGGGATCATTTCTGCCTAAAAGTTTATTTTTGTGAATCAAGAATAAACATAGATGCATCATGTCCCATGAATATTTTACTTCCGTTAAAAAAGGTTTTGGACTGAATATCTCTATATCCTATTTTAGTCATAATGTCAGTCAGCTCTTCTTGACTAAATCCGTTATGAACTATATCTGAAACTACTTTTTCATTTTTATTAAAATCTACGATTAATAAATGTCCTCCTTCATTTAGAACATCAAATAATCTTGATAAAACGAATTCAACATCATGAATATGGAGTAGAACCTGAGCCATAAAAATATAGTCAGCATGCAAATCCGATAGACCTTCCTTTTCAAAATCAAAGCATAATGTATCTGCATTCTGAATATTAAAATCGGAAATTTTTTGCTTTATTTGATTAATCATGTTTTGTGAAGTATCCAGAAAAAGCATAGAATTAAAATCGTTTAACAAGTTCATTCCGACAAGACCCGTTCCGCACCCGAAATCAACAGCATTCTTACTATTAGCGTCAACTACATATTCACGAATGGCATCAGATGATGCCTTTGCAATTTGAATTCTTTCAGAAGTGTCATATATATTAGCTATCATTTCAAACTTATCCGTATTTCCCATGATTACCTCTCCAATCTAAATTAATAAAATCCTGAATATAACAATATAGAATGATATGGTGGTTCATGTACACCTTTCTCACGATTCGTCTTTGTCGAAATAATCATCTGGCAAATGTAGTTCTCGCAAACAACCGATAAATTTTTCTCTGAATTTTGGATCTCTTTTATATTTCGGCCATACCGCCTTATAGTAAGGCAGCAACTTCTCATGTGGAATAATGCCGCAGTATAAAATCAAGTTATTCATAACCTGCGGGCCGCCCCCCATCAACATCTGTTCAATGATCTGCCAGTCTCCCAGCTTGTTTTCGCAACTACGCGCGGCATAGATGGCCGTGGTTTGCATTTTCGGGTCGGCGTGACACAAGAAAGGCGCAAAGTTCTGGAGAGTAATCGCACCGTTATCTTCCAAGATATACCCTGCATAACGCAACGTTTCCGGGTCGTGAATCCTGTCAAGCCTTTGCAAGATCACTGGAATAAATTCCGTTAAATCCGCAGTTTTACTGGAAGCATGTAGAATCTGTAAAGCTTGCAGAAAATCCTCATGCCCATCCGATTGCAACAGCTCCAGAAGATATTTTCTACCCGCGTCAAAAGAAGTTTTGCAGATTAGCCAAATGGCTGTGGGCCGATTTTTTGGGCTTTGCTCCGCAATATTCTTCAAAAAACCAAGGGTTGGCTGAGAGACTTTCTTAAACTTGTACATTCCATCAAGCGCTTTTGCTTGGATTTCTTCGTTTGGAGCGCTCTGATAAATCTGGATCAGCGCATTCTCATCACCCGGCATTCGACTGCCAAACCACCCGATATCATAATCCAGAATAATTTCATCCAGCCAGCGCTCGTACCAGTCCAGAAAGCTGTTTTCATAGACAAAGAAAAAAGGATGATCGGGATGAAAATCGGAGGTGTACACAATTCTCCCCCTATATTTCCCTTCAAGTACGAGATACATTTCGTATTCGCAGCCTTGGGTGCCTATGTACAACATGCCGCCCAGCACCTTATTACAGACGTCGTCGTATTCCTCATCTGGGATGTCCTCATCCTTGGCCAGGGGCTCAATTAGATGGTTCCATTCCTCTTTGGTCATCCCGGGATGCAGAACGGATTTTGCAAGGAGTGCCTGGCGTTCAGTATAGGAAGCTGCCTTTTCAATCGGATAAATTCCATAATAGGGTCCGGCGCCTCCGTTGCCGACTTTCGTTAAAAACTGCGCGTAAGGCTCAGGAAGAGTGACCTGATTGTGGGCTTGCCAGTCCGCCAGCTCTTTTGCAGTAAGCTTCTCATTAACCTTGTATTGATGTGAGGATGCTCCAAACACCGAGAAAGCCGTGTCTTTGCGCATGGCTTGACTCAGTTTGTTTTTTATTCGATCCAGTTGCGTTTCTTTCTTCCCAAACCACATATTTGAACCCTCCTGTTGACTATAGCCAGGTTTCCTCTATTTGCTTATCCAGCAATTTTATTATTTCTCTATGGGTCTTACCTATTTAGAATTATATGTATCTTTAAGTAGGTTTTCATTGTATCTTCTCCTAAGGTCACCACTGAACCACCTTAGAGTACCACAGAAAAAGTCCAAATGAATGGAATCTAACTAAACTCATCAAACGCAGATCATTTTAACCAAAATATAGTGAGGAGGAAAATAATGAAAAGCCAATTAAGAAATATTACAGTCGTCGGTTATGCATTCGTTTATTGGTACTCAGGCGGGTCTCGCTTCATCTTAAACCTATCTTCCAAAGAGAATAAAAACATCAAAATCACGCTCGTCTTTCAGGCAAATCCTCCTGCACCAAGGGAGACGCTTGAATGCACCTGCGAAAATCCTTGCCCAGCAAGGAGCCTGTCCGATCTCCGCCAAAAAAACTTGCCACTCCTTATGATACGGTTCAGCTTAACGTCTCTATCAGCGAAATTGCTAAAGGAGCTGCATCTATCAGCTCTTTTAGCAATTTCGATCTGATGTGCGTATTGTCATTTTCTGAACTGTTTATCCACTGGAATACTCTGAGCAAAACGGAACACATTATGAGGATCGTACTTTCGTTTCACCTGCTTCAATCTGCCAAAGTTCACGCCATAATACGCCTTGGGCCAGTTCTTAATCTGCAGATCGGGAAAATTCACATAATCCCCTTTAACAAAGGGACGTAACGCTCTGCGAAACCTTTCCACCCACTGAATATTCCGCTCCTGCTCCCCATTGTTTCTCCAGCGGGCTGACAGTTCGTAGATTGTCTCAGCCTTCCGATGAGGATAGGCCGTTGCAGTAGGCGATACTCGACTCACCGCGCTTCCTGCACCACCTAAGCTTTGACTCCACACGCTAGAATGTCTGTTGGGTGCTTTGGATAAAAAGTCACGTATAATTCGTACTCCTACAGGCGGCAAAGCTTGGAACCCGTAGGCCCCGGTTATTTTAAACTTCGGTTCCAAATTCAGGTCCGATTCGGCAAAAAATTTGGTTGCTTCAATAAAAGGTACTGTCTTCACCATCACCTTCACCGGAGTGCCTGCTCGCAAGAGCGGTCTAATCAATCGACGCAGCTCCTCTGCACCGCCAAGCAATTGCCCGGTAGATACAATGGTTCCCACCTGCTTGGCAGCCACCTCAATTGTTGAGGTTAAGCGGTTCGTGACAGACGGTGCCCAGCGCTGCCAAGCCGGTAACACTTTCTCAAGATCACTCCATTTCCATGTAATACTGTAAATAGATACCGATGAAATCGGTCTAACCCGAAATGTATATTCTGTAGCAACACCAAAGTTCCCTCCCCCTCCGCCTCGTGATGCCCACAACAGATCGGAATGTTTCTTTCTGTTTGCCACAATCGTCTTTGCCCCATACCGTCCCGAAGCTACGACCATCTTCACTTGTTTCAAGTTATCGCACGTAAGTCCATATTTGCGGGAAAGAAGTCCAATGCCTCCTCCCAGGGTAAGCCCAGCTACGCCTACGTCGGGCGCAGTCCCCGCCGGAATGGCCACACGCTTATCCCACAGCTTTTTGTACACACGGGCAAGTGGATTTCCCGTTTGTACAATGGCCACTCTATTTTTTCGATCAACCTTAACCTTATTCATCTCGCTCACATCAATAATAATACCGCCATTTACAGCCGAGAAGCCTTCATAGCTATGCCGCCCGCTGCGCACTCGCAGCCGTATGTCCCGCTCACGAGCCCATTTGACTGCGTTGATCACATCCTGAGTTCGTTGGCAAAAAACAATGACCCTTGGAAATTTGGAAAAGCGCCTATTAAACTCCATTCTGGCCGTATTGTATGACGGATTGCCCGGAATTACGATCCTTCCGGTTAATCGTGTACTTTTCTTTTGCAACTTTTGTGCCATCTACTTTACACCATCCCTGCTCATGACATAAGCCTTTCTCATCAACCTATTTCTATGTAGGGACACCTGTCCTAGTAACGGCAAACGCCCAGTTTATATCGTAAAAGTAAAACTAAGACGTGGTCGTTTATCTGATCAAGAAGAACAAAAAACCTCTAAAACTTAAAGTCTCAGAGGCAATGAATCCCTTCATCTTACTACTTGTGGTACGGTTCACCGCGATGGCTGTAACGGCAAGATTTAGGGCCATCCTTTTGTGGGATAGCCCTTTCTCCAATTGCGCTTTCGCTTACTTTAATATTCTCCTTTAATTACAAAAAACGAACCCCGAATTGTTCCAACTAGTTTTGACTTCTGCCTAGCAAACTTAAACTTCCCTTCTAACTCCTTTGGTACCTCCATCCCCTCAGAAAGCTTGGACATTTCCATCTCTCCTTTTATCCCATTATTCCCAAAAAAATTGCTGCTATTTATGTTACGGTTCTGCGATCACAACTTACTGGTACACATAAATCGTCACCGATCCGAAGGAATATTCTCTCCAACTTCCTTCTGTCTGTGGAAACATGGACAGACTTTATTTCAGATCGAATCAATACTTTCTTTTCTAATCGTGTGTACCATCACTTGTGATACGGTATGTTGAAACTACTGGCTGATGGGAAGCGAGGTAACTTCTCCACCGTTATCACGTAGAAACTTACCTGTTGACATTTTATGGAGGATACCGTATATATTCGAAGCCAATATGAAAGACAAAAAAGGAGGATCTGCATGCACAGAGTGATCAAAATCAATTTACGCTCTTTTACGGTGAGGAAATAGACATCTATGCCGGGCAATATGAAGATTTGTCCATTTCTTTACTATCGATAAATATGTATGGCACACAGGAAATAATTCTCCTCCAAAAATTTCTTCCAAAGCTGGAAAACATCTTGTCCATCCTATGTAGCCTTATACTACCTCATCTAACCAAAGAAGGGATGGCCATGTATTGTCGGATAACGCAGGTTGATAAAACTCTTCCCCCAAGCTATGCTACAAGCCAGATCAATCGGGTGGAGGCTTGGAAGGCTCAACATGAGGCCGCCAAGGCATCTACGATCAGCAATATTCACCAAAAAAAGGTAAAAGCCAGAGGCAGAATCATAAGTGTTCGCCTCTGGCTTATTTTGTTGTCTATTTGGGGTTATCGTGATTAGTTGGATTAGTCAGAACTTATCAATCTTGTACCAGAATATGGGTAGGGGAAACCATCCTACGGGCGCAGTTACTGCCATATAACGACTGTGTTGTGTAAGCAGAAGTGCCTGAGCCTGCTGCTTATTAAGGACAACTGCATCGGGCTTAGCAGACCGCTCGACAGTCACGCCACTCGCATCCACTCGCGCAGTAATCGGCTGACCGTCCATGACTGCGGAGAATTCCCCCTGGACAATCCCTGTGGTCTTAAACTTAAGCGTCAGATAAGCCTTCAATACATTGGCAAAATCCAGAATATGATACATATCAGATGTCTCGATAACATAGTCTTCAGCAATGCTGCCAAGAGTCGTATTCAGCGGAATGTCATACTCCGGCGTATACACAGAAATCCGCTCTGCTCTGCTATATACCATATAAGCCTTGATAGTCCGCGAAATATCGTCCGTATTTTCCATCGCGAATTCAGATATTTCATCGCCTGCCTCGTTTACGATCAGATACCCAATCAACTTACCTTTATCCAGGACACCCAGCGCATTTTGATGGAGGGTGTTAAAAATAAGTGGCAATTGCTGTACGTTACGTTCAATATAAGCAAGCCGCGAGGTGTTAATGCTATGCGCAAAGGATTCTGCTCCTTCAACCTCGAATAACGGGCAGAAGGATATTCCTGTGTCGTTCACATGTCTTAAGGCATGGCGCACGTTGGCCTCCCCCACGAAATACTTGAACTTTACACCGCCAAGAGTGAAGCCAAAATACTCATATCTCTGTCGCTGACCATATAATACAACCATATCATACGTATTGCGCAGTTCTCCAAGCCACATGTTCATGAGCGCCTTCATATGTCCTTCGCCACGCGCACGTGGATGGACCGATACGGTACCCAAATAGCAGGTTCGCAGAGTATAGTCACATACCGTCAGAGGCTCTGGAAAAACGGCCACCTGTGCGCGCAGCCTGCCTTTCTCATCCACAGCAACCTTATGCATGGCTGAAGAATCTACGCTCTTTCCATACGCTTTGGGCATCAGGGTTTCAAAATCTAAGCGAAAAGCATAGTTGGCTAAATCTATGCATTCATCGCGCTCGTTCGGAGTTGCCATTCTGTATTTAACCATTTTCCCTACCCTTTCCGTCTAAATATTAAACTACCTTCCTAAACTATAATTCTAGAAGCATATTCAATATCCTGCCCAACAGCGTAGTAGAGATCGACAAGGAACTGGCGACCATCGAGAGCCTGCGCAAGCGGTTCTTCAAGCTGTTCGAATCAAGCGGCGTAGATGACAATCTGTTCGTCGCGTGGCTATGCGAGTTGAAGGTTCAGCAAGAACGACTCACTCGGCGCAAGTCAGAGGCTGAGCGTCAATAAAATATCATTCTAATTGCACACCTGTGCGCGAAATCTCTTTAGGTGTTATTTTTCAAAAAGGTTTCTCTGGTCAAGCTCAAAAAGGCTTCGATTGCAGGCGAGATCCACTTCTCTTCATGCCAAAACATTTGGGTTGCAAACGATGTGGCGGTCAAATCCCACGGCAACGGAACGAGTTCTCCCCGATTCACTTCTCCGATCACGGCCATTTCAGGCAATATGGCAATGCCCATTCCTATTTTCGCACATTGTTTAATAGCCTCAGCACTGTAAAACTCCAATTCGGTAATTCCCCCCATGCCCTTCTGTGAAAGACTTCGATCAAAAAAAGTGCGATAGGAGCATCCCTTCTCCGTCAACAATAAGGTCTCGCCATGAAAATCTTCAATGGTCAATGCAGTATGTGCAGCCAAAGGATGATCTGGTGATACCAATAAATAAAAGGGCTCATCCAGCATTTTTTCACCGCAAAATCCTGTCTCGCCCTTGTCCTCATCCAGCATAAAAATAATGTCAGCGTCCCCTTCACGCAAGCTCTGTTTGAGATTCGAATTAGCCAGCGGTCGAAACATTAACCGAATCCCTGGATAGCTCAAACGAAACTGGCGCAATACAGTCGGCAGCCGGTACGTACACAACGTTTCATCGGCACTTATGACTACCGTACCCGTCAATTCGCCGGATTGCTTGACGGCATGCTGTGCTTCTTCAACCACACTCAATATGTTATCTGCATAGCGCAGGAACGTTCTCCCTGCATCGGTCAAAGTCACATTTTTACCCAATCTGTCCACCAACTTGACACCTAATTCTTCCTCTAAGGCCTTCATTTGCATCGTAACCGTGGAAGGGACATAGTTCTGCACTTCTGCAGCTCGGGTAAAGTTGAGTGTGGAAGCAAGCGTATAAAAAGTTTTTAATTGGCGCAATTCCATCGAGTTCCCGCTCCTTAATTCAAAAAAAATGAACGTTCTCTTTATGAACGTTTCTTTGACTTAACAATAGCAGCATCGTAGAGTGATGACAAGGAAGGCAGTCCATACTTTAGCTATGAAAAGGAGTTTTTTGTATGAGGGATTATGAAATTTATGAACTAGGAGATGTTCTGCTGCAATCCGGTGATACTCTGCCAAATGCCATTCTCGCCTACAAAACATACGGCATGCTAAATGCAGCCAAAAATAATGTGATTGTATATCCCACCTGGTTTGCCGGCTTGCATACTGATAACGAATGGTTAATCGGACCTGGCAAGGCTCTGGATCCAGAAAAATATTTTATTATCGTCCCTAATATGTTGGGCAATGGGCTCTCCTCCTCGCCAAGCAATACGCCACCGCCCTATCATCAAGCAAATTTTCCGCTGATTTCGATTTATGATAATGTGCGACTGCAGCATCAACTGGTGAATCAAAAGTTTGGTATTGCAGAAATCGCCCTCGTTGTAGGTTGGTCACTAGGCGCTGTACAGACCTTTCAGTGGGGGGCAAGTTATCCTGATATGGTAAAACGAATCGCTCCATTCGGCGGAACTGCCATGACCCGGCCACATGCAAAGGTTGTATTTGAAGGAATGATCGCTGCCCTTCAGGCTGATTCTGCTTGGAAAAATGGCTTTTACACGCAGAAGCCCAAAACGGGATTGGCAGCCATGGGTCGAGTCTACGCAGCTTGGGGATTCTCTCAGGCTTATTATCTAGAGCAGCTCTATCAGCAAGAGGGCTACCACACACTGGAGGAATATCTCGTCGATTACTGGGATCACGTATTTTTGACCTTTGACGCGAATGACCTGATCACCATGTTACGTACCGGAATTGCAGGTGACATTAGCGATAATCCGACGTATAACGGCGATTTTGAACTTGCATTAAGCAGGATAACAGCACGGGCCCTGGTTATGCCGGGAAGTACAGACCTTTTCTTCCCTCCCCAGGATAACAAAGTTGAAGCATCACATATACCCAATGCATTCTTCCTCCCGATTGAATCCAAGTGGGGGCATTGCGCAGGCATTGGACAGCATGAACCAGATTCCGTATTTATAGATAAAAGTCTAAAAAGTTTCTTGCTTGAATGAAACGGAGGAGGATCGGATTAAATTGAAAAATAAATTGATTATATATGTCCTAGCACTTGCTGTTTTTCTAATTGGAACCATTGAATACATTATTACAGGAGTCATTGAAATGATCGCCACGGACTTGAGAGTAGCTACTTCCGAAGCTGGTTTACTAGTGACTGTATTTGCTCTCGCAGCGGCCATTGTTGCTCCGATTCTGATTGCATTAACAATAAATATGGATCGCAAGAAGCTACTGATGGCTGCAATCAGAGAAGAAGAAGCTGTTACACCCAGGATGCAGCTGCGTCCATAGTTCTCTTACCGAAGCAGGTCCTTCATCGAAATCGAGATCAGGGTTGAAATGCGGAAGATCGCCCAATCCTTTCCTTGAAAAAAATTTGTTCCTAATTATGATAAGGTTCACCGCGCTGGCTTAAGGAGCAAGTTTTAAGGCCAGCCCTTAAAGAGCTGGCCTTAAAAACTTTTTCTTCTATTATCATTTTTATCACTTTTCATAGAACTTATGATGCTTGTCTCTTCGAGATTTTTTATAGCATTTCTTAAAGAACCATGATTAGCATAACCAAATTTATCCTGATCGTTTAATTGAAATGAACCACCTAATTCTTGTACTCTTCTAATGATTTTCCAATCTTTATCGGTTAGCTTTTTATTTAACGCCCCCTATTTACATAATATGTTATATATGGTACCATAAAAATGAATACGCTTACATTAATGACTGCGCATTGCTTTGATTCTTGAGCGTGGGTGCTGCAGGTCGGGAGAGGAGGAGGCCACTCAGTTTTGAAAGGGGTTACAATCGGATGGTAGCAAGGAGAATAGCTTCTGAGAGAGTAACAGAACAGAGTGGGTCAGGTTCACTCCAAGCCGGCAAGGCCAAGAGAATTCACAAATCAAGGAGGATAAGTGAAATGAAGAACGCCTTAACTCGCATTTTAAGTGTGGTTTTATTCACTACGTTGCTGGTGCCATCGATGTCCTATGCTGCGTCCCAGACACAAGATCAGAGCAATTCTGAAGTGCAGAGCAATTCTGAAGTGCAGAGCAATTCTGAAGTGCAGAGCAATTCTGAAGTGCAGAGCAATTCTGAAGTGCAGAGCAATTCTGAAGTGCAGAGCAACTCTGAAGTGCAGAGCAATTCTGAAGTGCAGAGCAACTCTGAAGAGAAGAGCAGCTCTGCTGTCGCGGCTGCCAGCGGCGCCGTAATCCCAGCTCCGCAGGGATATGATGCTTACCGCCAAAATATTCCACACGGGAACGTGCAGCAGATTTCCTATTATTCCACAACAGTAGGCAAGTCGAGGAACGCGATGGTGTATACGCCTCCGGGCTATACACCATCGAAAACCTATAACGTCCTCTACTTGCTGCACGGTATTGGCGGCGATCAGTATGAATGGCTCAATAATATGAATCCGAAGAATATTCTCGACAACCTGTACTCCGAGAACAAACTGGAGCCGATGATTGTGGTATTCCCGAACGGCCGCGCAATGTGGGATGATCGTCCGACAGGTGATATTTATGCTCCGGACAAGGTAGCCGCTTTCGAAAAGTTTGAGTTCGATCTGATCAATGACCTCATTCCTTATATCGACTCCCATTATCCGGTGTATAAGGATCGGCAGCATCGCGCACTGGCCGGCTTGTCGATGGGAGGCGGACAAACGCTGAACTTCGGATTAACCCATTTGGACAAATTCTCTTGGATTGGCGCGTTCTCATCTGCTCCTAATACGAAGTCGGCGACGCAGCTCATCTCCAATCCGTCTCAGGTTGCCAGCCAACTGAAACTGCTGTGGCTGTCATGCGGCGCTTCTGACAATCTGCTGTCGGTCAGCCAAAATTTCCATAATAGCTTGAACAGCATGAATATCCCGCACATGTGGTATCTGGATGTGGGCGGACATGAAGGGAAAGTTTGGAGTAGCGGGCTGTATCAATTTTCGCAACGCATCTTTAAGTAAATAAAACTATAGCGATTGCACGCTTCTTACGTGGCACAAGCCCATGGGACTGTCCAATACGTCTCTAAAATGAAAGCTGGACGAAAAACGCAATGTTTTCCGTCCAGCTTTTTTATGACAAGGTACCTACTTCACTAGACCCCCTGTACAAGATTAAAGGATGTAATGATAGCGTATTCCTGAATTCCCATGACCAAATACTTCTCTTTTAACTTGCCAACACCTATAAGTTGAATAAACAAATTCCATACCCCTATCTATGTTGAATGATAATGTAAAATCGCATTTACGATCCCTAACATGAAAAGATACCTTTAACATCACGCCTGTTGATTAACCAGAATAAGTAATTTGATTCATAGAAGCAGAGACACGCTTAAGAGGAACATGCTGAATCTGGATCAGCTATTCCACCGGTAGATTTTGCAGAAGAAAAAGACGAGAAAATCGAGCAAAGGAAAGAATGGCATGTTGGGGCCACGTCCCTTGAGCGGCATCAAATAACCATTTAAGCAGGACATAAACGATGAGCGCACAAAAGAGTTGCCCATAGACCGCATTTTCGGTTGTCCCAAACAGCGTTGGAATATTCAAATGTTGCTTGATCCAACGGAAAAAGACCTCAATCTGCCATCGAGCTTTATACATCTATGCAATTTGCTCCGCTGTGACCTGCATTAAATCGGTAACGACTCGGATGACTCGACCTTCAAAATCTCGAAACATCACCACACGATGACGTCGCTTGGAACGACACTGCAGTGTCCCCAACTGGCAGGTGATATCCCGAAAGATAGTTGAATCCGATGGCTTGAGACGGGAAATGGCATGAGGCTTTTCCAAATGGACATTGTCACGAAGCCGAATGACAAAGGATTGTCCTTGGATTTTGAAGTCATCCAGACGCTCCAGTTTCCCATAAGCACGGTCCATCACCACAATGTAGTCCGGTTGAGCCAACGCTTCACTCATGGGGCCATCATGCTTGGAACCCAGCGTTTCGACCACCTGAAGGGGTTGCCCATTTTGGGCTCGTAAAGCAACATGAAGTTTAATACCTGCACGCTCCCCGTGATAAGGAGCCCAGGGTAGTCGTGTTTTTCCCACCGTCATGGTGGTCGAATCGATGAGGAGTAATTCTTTGGGAAACGCAAGTTTTCGGCGTGTTTCTCGGCTACACTTGTGAATGACCCGATGAAGAAGCTCCTTAAATATAGCAAAGGGGACTTCGGCCGCTTTGGTGGAAAAACACGAATAATGAGCCGCAGGTAAGCTACTGTGAGCGGCATGATCCACCCCGGAACGATAACTGTCCCATTGTTCTAAGGCAGCTACACACCAGTATTGAAGTAAGTGGGTTACCGTGAATTTACGGGCTTTATCTTCATAGTCTGTTTCCTTGGCAACGCTTTGCACTTCTTCTGGTGTCAGAATAGATTGAAGGATGAATGGGATCGTGATAGACTTTTTCATGGAGTCGTCACCTTTCGGTTAAGTTTGTAGGGGTACAAACATTTTACCGAGTTGACGGCTCTTTTTCTACCATTTAGTGGTTAATCAACAGGTGTGATACTGTAGTAGTCTTCACTAATTTCCTAGATTCTACAGGTGGCTAATATGACTAATAAGGGATGATCCACTTCCTTGTCTGTATGAAGAGGATATGCTGGAGGTGCATTTGCTTAAGGAACGAAACGGTGGCGTCAGATGGAGAGATTGGTCACAAAAAAATAGAAGAGAGGCACTAATGCCCTGCCTCTCTTCTATAACGCATATGAAGCAGCTTGACACCGTGTTTCAATATCGTCATTTACGCTTTCGGGCAATCACCGCTAACCGGCCGTCCTCGGTTGAGTATTCACACGTAGACAGTACAATAAGCTTGTCGCCATATCGGGCTGTCACGCCCGTATCGTAAAGAGCGAGTTTTTTGATGTTCTGAATATATGAGTCAAACTCGGCGGGCGTACTTACCTTCTCAATCTGGTAGTATTTAAAAACGTCGTCCGATTTGCGATAAACTTTTGACAGAATAACGGCAACAATTTCATACTCTTCCTTTTCGTAAAGCGCGCTGAACTGGAACGTAGCATGCTCTTTATAAAAGCTTTCGTTCTTGTACTTCATTAAATCTTTAAACATCCAGCCGCTTTTCATGTGGTGTCCGTGAATCAGCAAAATGCCCGAACCGTTGGTCCGGCTATGCGCGTCCAAAAAGGGGAGGCCCCCTTTGTTTTCCTTTTTATCGAAATCATGATTGAGATAGTACTCCGCATCCTGTGGATTCTGCATGACTGGGTACTCAATTCGGGTGCCGTCAATCTTCAGCCAGCCGACGATGTCCGAGTTCCTCTCGTAAAGCTCTCGAAATTCGGGAAGCATAACCGGCTCATTCGCCTTATTGAACAAAAGGGAGGGGAATGCATCCCCTCCGCCTTTGTTCGACCCTTCCTCCCAAACTTTTGTCAGCTCTTCGATTTTCTGCTGCTCGGCATAATCCCCCAGAAAGGTTCTCGCAATATTAACGAGGGAAAATACCAACAGAAGGGAGGAAACGGCGATAAGAAACTTTTTAGTTTTGCTCATTTTCTTACCGCCTTCCCGGTCACTGGATGTGCTTGTTCTTCTTGTTACCGAGTAGACAGAACCCAATCGTCATCAAGGACATCAGCGCCAAAACCATATAGAAGATTGGTGATACGCTGTTGTCTCCGGTTTTCGGAGCATCGTCCAGCTCGTTGCCGACGTTGTCAGTTCCGTTGCCGACGTTGTCGGTTTCGTTGTTACCGTTGTCGGTTTCGTTGTTACCGTTGTCGGTTCCGTTGTTACCGTTGTCGGTTCCGTTGTTACCGTTGTCGGTTCCGCTGTTACCGTTGTCGGTTCCGTTGTTACCGTTGTCGGTTCCGCTGTTACCGTTGTCGGTTCCGTTGTTACCGTTGTCGGTTCCGTTGTTACCGTTGTCGGTTCCGTTGTTACCGTTGTCGGTTCCGTTGTTACCGTTGTCGGTTCCGTTGTTACCGTTGTCGGTTCCACTGTTACCGTTGCCGGTTCCACTGTTACCGTTGCCGGTTCCGTTGTTGCCGTTGTCGGTTCCACTGTTACCGTTGCCGGTTCCGCTGTTACCATTGCCGGTTTCGTTGTTGCCGTTGTCGGTTCCGTTGTTGCCATTGCCGGTTCCGCTGTTACCGTTGCCGGAGTTGCCGCCGGAGCCGCCACCGGAACTGATCGGCTTCATTGGCACGTCGTATTTTATAATGTCAAAATCGACAGAAATCGTATCACTCCGGTGCGTCTCGTATCCGTCCTTCGTTACGATCAGATAGTAATCCGCTTCAGGAAACACCATGTACGCATAGGAGCCATTTGCATCGCTATCCTGCTCCGGGCTCTCGTTGTTGTGCGGTGGAAAATTTGGAACCGGAGGAAGCGTTACTTTCGTACCCGGAATGCGGCCGTTATCTCTATTCCGCTTCGTATCCGCATAATACAGTGTAACTTTGGCTCCGTCAATTTTCTTGCCAGTGATGGCATCTCCTGTCGTTTCATCATAAACCGTACCATAAGGGTCGACCAATTCCTCGGAAATATTCAGCTCTCCGTTAGCTTTCACGTCCAGTTGCGTCACTTTGAGGAGCAGTTCCTCGCCGGTCTCAGCTTTATAGCGAACTTCCATGGTGTACTTCTGCTCGCTTAGCCCTTCCACAGAGAAAGTTCCGTTCGAAGCCATCGGAAACGCCTTAGGACGACCGTTCTCCTTAATATAATTGCCGTCCTTGTCCTTCAAATAGATATGCATATGGTTGGTAAACGAATCGTTGAATAGCTCTTTTGCTCCATTCAGCTGCTTGAACAGAACGATCCCTACCGCCGTAATGTCCGCCGGAACGGTCTCGTCCGTCACGCTACCGTCCACATTTGCTTTTTGCGTGAACTCGACAGGCACATCCTTCCCACCTACCTGATACCACTTCGTATATGTGATCGTATAGTCGGTATCCGCTGCGGCTGGGACCGAATATTCACCCTTCTCATTTGTCTTCGTCTGAAGCTCCTTGCCTGTGTTCAGATCGGTCACCGTGATGGGGGCATTCGGAATGACTTCTCCTGTGTTGTTATCACGCAGCACGCCTTCCAGATACGGGCGGGTATTGACAAAGTGTGCTTCGGCCGCTTTTTTCTGTGGAATGGTGCCTGTGCGAACGAGACTTTCAGGATCTGTCACATAGCCGTCTTTCGTATAATCATCCTGGGTCACCTTATACTGGAGATATGTCGGAAGTCCTTGCACAATGAGCGTCTGGCCATCTGTAAGCTCGAAGGTCTCTCCGCTCTTGATCGTGCCCTTACTGCCATCCGACTTCACATAAGAGTAGGATTCGTTCGCTCTCTCGCCTGTGAAGGTGACTGTGTACTTGAACGGCTTCTTTTTGTCGTCGTCTTTGCCTTTAATCGTGTTGCTGATTAGCAAGTCGCCCTCCAAGACTCGCACGTTCGTAAACGGGGCATCTTCATCTTTGCCCTCCATGACACCGGTATAATACCGTTCCTCAGGAATGGTCACGTATTCGTCGGCTGTGTATTCCTTCTGGGTAATTGTGTATTTCAGACCCTTAGGCAGACCCGAAATATCCAGTGTCTCTCCATGCTTGAGCTTGAAGGTATCGCGGGACTTGATCGTACCTGTGCCCCCGCCCGACTTCAAGTAAGAGTAGCTTCCATCCTTGCCTGCATCCTCAAAGACGACGGTGTACTCGAACATCTTCGTCTTGTCGCCGCCGTTGCCCATGACCGTATTGCTGACGGTCAGTTTGTTGACGGTCCGTTCATTGATGAAATCCGCCTTGTGGTCGCCTTTGTTCACGATTGTGCCGGACAGCTCTCTCGTCTCCGGCGTGGTGATATAACCGTCAACGGTCGTATAATCGGCCTCTGTTACGGTATAGACCAGATCCGCAGGCAATATCGGGAGCGTCACAGATTCCCCGTGCTTGAGGGTAATCTTATCTCCGCTCTTGATCGTGCCAAACGTATTATCCGGCTTCTTATAGGTGTACTTTCCGTCCTTGCCTTCGCCGGTAAAGGTCACGGTGTATTCAAATTCCTTGGAAGAATCGCTGCCGTTTCCTCCAACCTTATTGCTGATAGTCAGCTTTCCTTGCGCCGGCGTAGGTACGACCAGCGGATTATCAGAGGTTACTTTTACGCCATCTACCCAGATGGGCTTCCCGGGCGTATTCCCTACGTACACCTGATAAATTCTTGTAGTCGGCAACCATGTCGTTGTGTCAATATAAGTTTCCTTCAGCTCATAATACCCTGGATCTGGGAATAGCAGATTAAGTTTCCCTCCGCTATCGGTTGTTCCTTTGGCGATTTGAGTTCCATCGTCCTTCTTATAGAGCGTAAACTCTACGCCTTTTAGCGGATTGCCATTAGGATCCACCTTTTTCATGGGCAGCAGGGCATTGGAGCTTGAACTGCCGGCTACGTCCGAACTGTCCAGCGTGCTTTCGCTTCTGGCACTGACAGATTTCAGATTGTCATCACCCTCCAGCTTTACCTCGTTGCCCATTTTGTCTCCGGCTTTCGCTTTAGATGAATCAACCTCTGTTTGGTACACAAACTGGTAAAACTTATTAGGGTCGTTCATTTTGAATTTTAAAACTGTGGTGCCTCCCGCGCCTGGTGCAGCTTCTACCTGAACTTCAGCATTCGGGTCGCTTAGATCCAGTGCTGCGCCCTCTCGTTCCAGAGCACCGCTGGCAGTCAGTTTAGCACGATAGACTGCCATACTAGGCGCTGTCAGCACAAGCTTTCCGTTTTCTTCATAGCGCAGGTTCATGCCTGCACCTAGGGTATCCTGCAGATAAACGCCCTGCTTCATGTTAAATGGCGGGGTATAGTTCACTGTCCATTCCAGCACCCCTGGAACTGGCTTAGTTACCGACTTGCCCAAGGTCTGAATAGGTACGATAATCTTACGTTGTTCAGTGAGAACCTTTTCCTCTCCGCCCCATGTCATATGAAGGTCGGCTTTGTTATACAGCACCTGCTTGTCTGTGCCGTTGGTCGTGTATTCCTCTAAATATTTGCCTAATGCCACATTGGATGGTCTTGCCTTTACCAAAATGACATAAGGACTTTCCAATTTAGAGAAGGTGAAAGTTCCTACGTTTTCATTATGGGAGAAGCTTACCACATGAGCATTAGTGCCTGGTTCAATAATTGTTCTGGCGTCGTTTCGGACACCATACTCGGTGCCTCCACCATTGTCCGAGTAGCCTTTCCAAAGCTCAACATCTTTGCTCTCAGAAAACGGCACGAATTCCCAGCCTTCAGGCAGTGTATCCACTAGCTTGATGTTGCTGATTACTCGGCTACCACCGTCCTTAGCCATTTCTTCTGTGTTGTATCCTGGCATATTCACCCCTAAGCGGAATGTAACAGTCTTGGTTGTCCTGTCATAGCCAGAAATCGTCCACGCTTCATTGCTGTCGTTTCTAATGTAGTTATTTACGTTATTTGGATTAACATTTTCAAGTGTACCATCTGCTTTCAATGGCTTCGACGCAAAGAGCATATCCTTGTTCAGCATACGCAGATGAAGATTAACAGCGTTTTCCGCAGCAGTTTTTACGGTTTCGCCGTCAAAGAGCAAGGCCCGATTCCAGCTTATTTTCCCTGCGTTAATATCCTGTCTGAAGAGGATATCCGGCTTGGTCTCAAGTGAACGGAAGCTGAAGGATGCAGCTTTGTCGGTGTATCCGGTTACCTTGATCAAATCGGCTACGACTTCACCGTTCACTGTCAAAGGGATAACCTTCAAGGTTAAGCCGTTTGCGCTCTTGAGAGTACCTTCGCGATATTGCTTCCAAAGCTGAGCAGTATTAACATTCGCCTTGATTTTCGCAATCGTTTCCGCGCTCACCTCGCCGGTTGCATCCACTGCGTTGTCCAAGACGTTCAAATCTCCGCCATGCACCAGCACATCGTATACCGCCGCATTTGGCAGGGCATACTGTGGCGTTAGATTAACGCTCCACGTGATGCCGCCCAGGTTATAATCCTCCATCGAAACAGATCCATTTTTTGTAAAATTATGCGCACCAATAGTAACGATTGCCTCGTCAGTTACTGCGGCAGGTCTTATACCAGTTATCACATCATTGTTCTGAATACCGCCTGGTGTGTCCAAATTCCAGTTAGCGCGTGGATCGATTCTGAAATTTGAACCGTTTTTCACCTTAGTCTTAATCACTAATTCCACTTTACCGTTAATGTCCCCAAAGGAATAAACACTGTTCGCATCCGGTGCAATTGATTGTACCTCAGATGCAGTGCCATCCACCCATGTCTGCCATGTGGCTGAAGTAAAATCCAGCCCTTCAGGTAGTACATTTGTGATGGTAAAGTTCTTTAAACCTTTTTTGTTATACTGGTTAACAGTGACTTTCCATGTGATTGTTTCATTAGGATTGTCATACGAGGCGCTGGCTTGAATCCAGTCGGGTGCGAAAGAAATTTCCTGACCTGCCTGCACCAACATATTATTGTCCTGTCTCAGTTCCACTTTGCCATTCATATCCCGATAGCTGCGACCAAGATTGCCTGGCGGATTCCGGTGCTCGTAATAATAGGCTTCCTTTGGAATCCATGTTTTATATTCAACCTTTGGATCTACACCTGTTCCCTGTGGGAAAGTGTAAGTCAGCGATCCGTCTGCCCCAATGTCTGGAGTTACATTTTGGTCATTTACTTTGAATGAATCCTCCATATAGATACCGCGGACATTTCCAAAGCTGGTATTATAAGTTGAAGGATTCGTATAAAATGTCTTCCCGTCTAGCGGTAATTTGATTGTTTTATCAAACTGATCGAATGCAGATACGCTTGACTGCCAAGTAATCGCTCCCTCAACAAATTGTGCCGGTTGAATTCCGCGATAACTATACTGATCCCACCTGATCATTCCAGGCGAGCTTAAAGTAATGCTATACGCTGCTGTAACATTTGGGTTCTCTAGCTGATAAGCACCGCCAAAGATGTTGATAGGCTTTATATCGCCATACTCCATTCCCGTTACATCTGCATCGGCAGTAGTTTCAAAGCTGAAGACAATACCTCGTCCAACACCATTGAAAAAGTTATCAT
This sequence comes from Paenibacillus sp. FSL R10-2782, assembly GCF_038592985.1. Taxonomy (NCBI): domain Bacteria; kingdom Bacillati; phylum Bacillota; class Bacilli; order Caryophanales; family Paenibacillaceae; genus Paenibacillus; species Paenibacillus sp. FSL R10-2782. Next base: position 5,522,468 of record NZ_CP151951.1, read on the forward strand.
CACCGTTAAATACAATCCTGATGCTATTTGGAGTGAAATAGGCGGTACCAAGCTGTTTCATACCTGATTCAGTCTGTGCATTCAGGGTTTTATTAGTTGTCGGCAACACCACTTCCTTGAAGTAGTCTTCTCTTTTCAGCTCGATCCAGTCACCCTTCTGAATGTATAGGTCGAGATTCGCATTTGTCGGATTAGAGTCATCACCATTCACTGGCACCTTCAGACCTTCCGATTTGAGAGTAAATGGCTGTCTACCCTGAATAATACCGTTTGGATCAATAACAGCATTCCCCTGCGTCACTTCCAGCGGAAAGGTTGAATTAGCATCCATGAACACCGCCGTTTTGTCCGTCGGGACTGCCGCCATCGCTACGAGATTGGCCGGCATAGCCAACACCGCCTCTGGTACTAGCAACGGTTCGGTCGGCGCAGCGTACACTGCCTCAGATACCGACGACGGTTCGTCCGCCGTCCCGAAACCGTCTGACGTTCTCTCCGCAAACGCGACAGCAGAGAACGTCACCGTCTGCAAGACAAGCAAAACTGCTAGGCAGAGAGATAGCACAGCTTTGCTCAAACTGCGTTTTCTTTTCAAACAAATTACCCCTTTATTGCCAGATTTTTTTCTATATCGAGCTCATTTCCTCGATTTAACCGCTCAAGCGAATAAACATATGCTATTGGCTTGATCCCAGCAGCCTTTATATCATCGAAACTCTTGCGGAGTTCCAGATGAACGTGTAAGTGCCGTGGGGTGCTGGCTGTTGATCATACTTAGTAGCTATCTTCCCCTCTCCTTCGATGGTCTTTGCCACTTACATACTGCAAATGGCAGAATACGCACAGTCTACACGACGTATTTCAACATTATATTACGAAGGACCTATACAAAAACTAAACAACCGATCGACTCTTAGGAACTGATTGGCTTGCTGGTAGATGTAGTAGTTCCTTCTTCCTAGTATCTTGTCTGACAATGTTGAAGAATATTTGCTTTTTCAAAACACAATTTTATTGTGATCCTTAAGAAATCAGCTCATGATAACTACATTTTCACCAAAACTTTTTTCATAGTTTAAATCGTAAGACGTGGTCGTATATCTGAGCAAGAAGAACAAAAAAACTCTAAAACTTAAAGTCTCAGAGGCAATGAATCCCTATTTTCAAGTTAAGTTAACCTTTTTTGTCGAAAGACAGCTAATTAGCGGGGTGAAAAAAATCCATCAGAATGATGAAACTATTTGGGACGCTGATCTGTCTAACATACATTACACAATAAACAATGAAAGTCGAGGTATAACCAGCAATGGGGGTGTATCAACTGAACAAAGCAAACGCGTCGTTAACCGAACAACAGTTTAGCGACCGGCTGATGGGATACAAAGAACGAATGTACCGGATTGCATACTCATACGTCAAGAATCAACAGGATGCGCTTGAGATCGTATCAGAGGCATCGTATAGGGCTTTTCTCTCATATAAGAAACTGGAGAGTCTGGACTATGTAGAAACTTGGATTGCGAGGATTGTCATCAACTGTGCGATTGATCACTCAAGGCGGAAGAAGAAATATACGTATATAGAGGACAGCCAACATTCGCTAACATCCGCAGATTCGAATATAAGTTTGGAAGAAAAGATGGATTTGTACAAGGCCCTTGAAGTTTTGAAGCCTGAGGAAAGGTCCTTTATCATTCTAAAATTTTTTGAAGGCCAGCGATTCAAGGATATTGCTGAGGTGCTTTCACTTTCAGAAAATACTGTAAAAAGCAAGTTTTATCGCATTCTCAATAAGCTCAAATTACAACTAACGAAGAAAGAAGGTTGAAGCAGATGTATGGTAAAGAAAAATATGATGAGATCGAAATTCCGTCCAGTCTTTCAGAAGTGATTCAGGATGCTCGCAAGCGTGCACATAAAATGAAACGGAATAGACGAGTGTGGCGCGGTTCTTCTTTGGTTGCGGCCTGCGCGGCTATGGTCATTACAGTTAATGTGCCAACCGTAGCTCTGGCGCTGTCTGATGTACCAATCATCGGGTCTGTCGTGAAAATCTTTCAAATAGGCGGCGGGGGACAATCCACAGATGGGGCAGTCGCAACAACCAAACAGGAAAGCGACTCGTTAAGCATTCATTTCAAGATCGATGGCAATCAGCTTGCGTCTGCTCCAGCCTACACCGTAGAGCGACTTGCAGGTCCAGATCGGCTAGTTTTCACCTTTAACGGAGTACGTGAGCTTGATTATGTCAAAATGGAGAAGGATATTCGAGCTCTTAATTATGTGAAAGATGTATATCGTAATATTATTCTGGATGATTCGGCAGTCCGCTTTGTAATTGAGCTTAAGGAGAATGTGGATTATTCCGTATCAGAGTATAAAGATCCTGGCTACATCCAGCTTAAGCTGTTCTCTGCTGCAAACCGTTCGCAGCCGCGAGAGTTGTTCTTTGTGCGAAGTGAGGACATGGAAGAGGGGGAAGCACTGGCCATGCTGGCCGAACAGTTTCATGATAAAGGAAGCAGCATGGTTAAAACCCGCACTGGCAAGTTTGTAGTGGTAATAGGTGGATTTGACAATCTGGCGCAAGCAGAAACGCTGTTACAGCAAATGAAACAGCAAAAAGAAGAGGAGGCTGTAAGCCAGCTTTATGTAGCCCATTGGATGAGTAACGCTAACCCAAAATAGTAGTTTGATCCCTACCCTACTTATAAAAGACCTACACCCTCAAAACCCGCTGCTCTAGAATGCTTCAAAATAGTCGAGGCATACATGGAAAAATTGAATTTTTGAAACCGTTAATCTGAAAATGATCGACGGTTTTTTGTTCCCTTCTATTTGTTATGCGATTATAATCCCCATGAACAAAATGTTTGGCCGGAATTGTTTGTAAATAAAATTTTCAAATTTCTTCATATTTCCCTAGGGGAGATCTTTACTCCCCCCCCTTTAGGAAAGAACTCTCGAAGCAAACCGTTCGCATTCTCATTCGACCCTCTTTGCCAGGAAGAGTATGGGTCAGCAAAGTAGATCTGCACGCCATGTGTGGTTTCCAGGTTCGCGTAACAAGCGAATTCTTTACCTCCGCTGTTTGAAACGCCCTAACAGATTACAATCCGTCTTTAAAAAAGTTGTGTTTGAAAGGATAACTAAGCCTTATAGGAATCTGCTCCTGGCCGCAGATTGCCCTCGAAATACTGGTTTCGTTGCAAAAAAGGGGGGGGGTAAAAACTTGCCTTACTTATGATATGGTTCAATGAATCTTCTCAACAGCACATTATTAGATTTACTACTCACGATAATTTCTTAGTTGCTTAGTTTCCTAATAGAGATCATTCAAGGTTCTAATTCAAGGTGCATCTTGGCTTCCGCCTCATCCCATGGCACCGAGTAACCCGCCCCCTTGGCGCAAAAGATGGAGGAGGATGTATACAGTGGATCCGCCCCTTTGTGGTAGCCCATCCGTTCTATGACTTCCTCCGTATTATGGCAGCGGTCGTAGCCGCTGAACACGCAACGGATACTGCCTCGTCCATGCGTAAAGGATGCAAATTCGGCACTGTAGTTCATGAAAGTCGACACGGGCACCCTGCCCGTGACCACCGCTTGCGTTCCGGTTGTCTGCGGCGGATTAAAAATACCTGAAGCACGCTGAATATCGGACAGTACCCTGCCCATTTCATCGATAGCGACCTTGATTTTGAAATCGTAATAGGGCTCCAACAGCACGTTGTCCGCCTTCTCCAGACCCTGCCGTAGTGCTCGAAAGGCAGCCTCACGAAAATCGCCGCCATGGGTATGTTCTTTATGCGCGCGGCCCCTCAGTAGCGTAATGTTCACGTCGGTGACCGGCATGCCAGTCAGCAGTCCGTGATGCTCCCGTTCGTAGAGATGATTCCGAATCAGATTCTGATAGCTGACATTCAGATCATCGGCATGACATCTGCTATCGAACATGATGCCGTTGCCCCTTTCTCCCGGTTCAATCAGCAGATGCACTTCCGCATAATGCCTGAGCGGTTCGAAGTGGCCGTACCCTTTCACAGCCGATTGAATCGTTTCCTTATACAAGATTTCCGGTTGTCCAAAAGAGATAGCAAAGCCAAACCGCTCTCTAACAAGCTGCTCCAGCACTTCCAGTTGAATCAATCCCATGACGCGGATAGAAATCTCCTGCAGTTTCTCATCCCAAACGACGTTCAGAGACGGCTCCTCCGCCTCCAGCTTGCGAAAAGCACCGAGCACCTTCTGTACATGTATCGAGTTGTCGAATAATACCTTCGATTGTAACGTCGGCTCCGAATCGTAAGCTAACTTGTCTGATATCGCCCCCAAGCCTTGTCCAGCCCCGGCGGCGGACAAGCCAGTAACCGCAAACAAATCGCCAGCTTCCACTTGCTCCACTGGCTGCGATTTAAGGCCGTTAAACAAGAAGAGCCGCGTAACTTTTTCGTCATATTGAACCCCGCCGCTCTCGTAACTAAGCTGTTCTCTCACCTTCAGCCGACCACCCAGCGCCTTAATGAACGTGAGTCTCGCTCCGCCTGCATCGTGCCGAATTTTATAAACCCTCCCCTGGAACGAAGCATTCTCGTCATAAGTGGTTGTCGTCAGCAGATGTAGCTGATCCAGAAATTCAATGACGCCTGTATCCTGAAGCGCAGAGCCGTAAGCACAGGTGAAGAGATGACCCGCCGCTATCATCCTCTGCAAAGCCTCCAGCCAGAAGCCGGAATCCTCTCTCCCCTCCAGGAATGCTTCCAGCAAGGCTTCGTCCCGCTCCGCCATGGTCTCCCGCAGCGGCTCGCCGACTATGCCTTCAGCGAAGCTCTGTGTAATGCAGCATACTTCCCCCGTCAACTGCTGACGGATATCCGCCTCGGTTCTGCCTGCATCCGCGCCGATCCGATCTGTCTTGTTGATAAAGAAGAACGTCGGAATCCGATGCTTGCGCAGCAGCTGCCAGACCGTCTCCGTATGGCCCTGGACACCTTCAACTGCGCTTACAATCAGGATGGCATAATCAATGACCTGAATCGCCCGCTCCATCTCCGGGGAGAAATCGACGTGTCCGGGCGTGTCTATCAAATAATAGCTGTCTCCTTTATATTCAATTACCGCCTGATCTGCAAACACCGTAATGCCCCTTGCCCGCTCAATGTCGTGGCTGTCCAGAAACGCATCCTGATGATCCACCCGCCCCCGCGACCGGATACTGTTCGTATGGTACAGTAGCTGTTCCGCAAAAGTTGTCTTACCTGCATCCACATGGGCGAACAGGCCAATCGTTAGTCGCTTCATAGAATCCCACTTTCAACGCTTCTTGTTGATACTGCTCATTTTATTAAAGCATAGAAATCGGGAGAGAGGGTCTTTTTTCATAGGCGGAAGATAAAAGCAACGAGTTACATTTATGTTGAGCGATTTCTCCAGATTAAAATATAATTAATGTACTATCGCTTAAACGGAACCTTGAAACTGATTTACCGCTTGCATGAAGGAAACTTTCCTCAAACATACCTTTAAAGTGAGCTTGGCAAGTTCAGAGATTGATGCGATGATTTCGGAGAACTATCTCGAATGCAGTCTTTACAGGCACCGAATCTACACCATTCTAATCTGTATTAGTAATGTAAAAGAAAGACGGCAGTCAACGAAAAAGTTGAAGACTGCCGCTTTTTATAGTCCTGATAAATTTCGCAATTTCAAGTTTCGCCCTACTTATGATACGGTTCACCGCGCTGTTTGTAACGGCAAGTGTATTGAAAAAAGTCGATCCCTGCTAGGATGGACTTCCTCATTACGAACAAAATCATGTAGCGAGAAAGCATCATTTGGGCACTTGTACTTGAAAAGGAGTGTGCGCCAGATGCTCTGCTAACTGATTAACGTTGATTTTCACATTGTATACCTCATTTCAATAGTAATCGACCGTTATAGCGAACTCCTTTCTGCTCAAGCATTAGAAATAATATTTTCACAAATAACGCCTTCACGTTCCTTTTTCAATCAAAGTTTATTAGTTATTTATGGTACGGCTCTCCGCGCTGTCTGTAACGGCAGTTTTTAGGCCGTCCCTTGCTGGATGGCCATTGAACGTGTCTCGTTAACGAAATGCTTAATCAGTTGACTCTCTGGGAACACCGAGTATTTCCGATGCTGCTTCCATTTCATAGAGTTTTGTTCATCGGAATAATCTTCAAACTTTATTTTTTTGTTGTCTTCTGCAAACATCGATCCAATGGTTAGTAGCTACACGAAAAAGATACGACTTTGGGTGCAATATTTGTGCGCGAATGGAAAGGGAAGACAAACGGGTAATCTAAACAAATGATCGTTATACTCTTTTCGTTCGTTTGGAACCGGTTCAAGAAAATTTTGGGACATATATCATATTCGTGACCCAGTACCATGACCCCTTTTCGAGGGGTCATTTTCATTTTCAGGAGGGATGTATGAATGCGGATCATCAAGACCCCGGTGTACGTCGGGAAAATCAGGTACAACGTGCGGGACGAGGCTTGGAGCACACCGCGTCCGGACACGCTCAAGGATGGCACTGTCGTCAACCGAAGGTACTACGTATGCAATAGCTTCCGCAGCCGTAGAAGCCGAGTTTGCAGTTCGAACTCCGTCCGAGCCGACATGGTCGAGAGCTTTGTCTTCGAGCGACTTGCTGAGGTCGTCCAGAAACCATATGCTCCCGCAAATAAATTGAATAATACGATTTGAATACTCATCCCAAAGATAATCTTTATTTTCAATAATTAATTTTGGGATTTCCCATGACCAAAAAAGAGCGACAAGCATAGATGCAAGATCATTAAACTAACTAATGATTTCAATCTATACGGTCGCTCTTTATGCTCGTATTATTTATTTTTGTGGCTTTACAAAATTTAAAATCATATTCATTGTATTTTGCAAAACAACGGAAGTCTTTACTTTTTGGTCAAGCTGCAGCAGCTTGCTACGTAATAGATTACGCTGTAGAGATGCCATAACTATGTTACTGATCGTATATCCAATTTCTCTAGCGTCAATATCCTGCCGCATAGATCCATCTTGTATACCAGCTTGGATTAGCGAGACAAAAGGATGTGCTCCACTTTGCAAAAACGATCGAAACTGCTGCTCTAGCTCCGGAGTAGGATAGTTATTTAGATATAATGTATCAAACATAGCAGTAAATCGAATCGTCTCCATGTTTTTATCAGCATCTAATAACTGCTTTTTAAGCATGTACTCAAGCTTTTCATAGCTATTGTTACCTTTTAATTTGGTCTCTTTATTATTATCCACCCAACCCGATAATATATCTATTTGCACTTGAAAAATAATTTCATCTAATGAAGTGAAATATTTATATAGCGTCACTTTACTGATGCCACATGCCGCTACAATATCTTTTAGGGTTACTTCGGTTAAGCTTCGCTCAATGAACAGCTTCTTCGAGGTCTGGATAATATCTTCCCTTCTTTGGTTTCTGTGTTGCTCCAGATTATCTTTCCACATTATGTAGAATACCCCCCTTTCCTGGTTAAATATAAATAAAGACCTTTTATTTACAATTATCTGTATGTCATAGTATATGCTTTAGAACTGAAAAAGATTCGCGCAGTTCATCTATGTTGCACCCGCCAGCGTATTCAATCGAATTATGCAAAATGCTATGAATAGAATGCTCGCCTAACCTTTATCTAGAGTATATTACAACCTATTTCTAGATACAAAGTTTAGCGAGCACCCTACATATTATTGTGTTGATTACTCCAAATATATAGATTTTAAAAGTGCTTGTTTATCTGGTGTTAGCTCTAATGCTACCTCTATATATTGATTTAATGAGCCGTATTGTTTCACGGCTTCTTCAAAGGCTGTATCCAGATAATTGGGTTCTACTAGCATCATTTCTGAAATAATACTAAGCTCCTCTACATCTCCAATAGCTTCTTTAATAGCAGCAATCCATTGCTTATTTGCTTCAAGTCGATTTTGATTGCTTCGCAAGTAATCCTCTCTAATCATACTAAGAGGTACACCTAATACGTGTAATAATATCGCTGCTGCAAAACCGGTACGATCCTTACCAGCAGTACAATGCCAGAGTACAGGCTTGCCGTTAGCTTCTAACAGTAAATGAAAAAAGCGTTTATAAGCATCTTTAGCTTTAGGAGTAGAAATAAATTGCTTATACGCTCCAAGTAGTAACGAGCCTTGTTTTGCAGCCTCCCCCATACTTTTAATGTACGAAAACATTTCTTGCGGATTTACAGATCCGCCTAGTGCAGGCAAACTAATACCTACAGCCTTACCAATGGTTGGATTTGGCTTTTGCTGCTGCTCACTTTCTGTTCGAAAGTCTACGATATAGTGAATCTCTATTTCTTCTAGCAGTTGTAGATCATTTTCATTAAGTGCATACAGTTCACCTGAGCGAAACAAAAGCCCATTTTTAATAACTTTACTGTCTGTTGTGTAGTATCCGCCAAGCTGTCGAAGATTGGCTCTGTATTCTAAATCGTTCCATTGCTGATGGATCTGCGTCATCTTATCACCTACTATTTCATAAGTTGTGGTCAGAGCGTTTAAATGCTATAAGCTAGATATAAGCATTTAGTTGAAATATAGTTTACAAATAGCGGGTGATAACTAGTGTTTACCTGATAGAGCAGAAATAGGTATTTTCATATATTCACCACGAGGACGTGGCAAATCAATATATTTAGCTGTTACACCATCCTCATGAACAGTAACAACACTATAACCACACAAGTCAACAAAGCTAATATGCTCTTTATTTCCAGTAAACTCTGCTGTGAACGAAGTACCAGCTGCCGCAATATGCAAAACATCGTTATAATTCGCAAAATAATTGGAGTGAATATGTCCAGAGAAAACACCAACGACGTCAGTTCCACTAATCGCTTGCATGACATCATTACGATTTTCTACTAGCATGCCAGGTAAAGTATAATCGCCCAAATAAATAAGCGGGTGATGCAGAGCAATAACAGTACCTTTAACTGCAGGCTCTTCTAGCTGTTGTTGTAACCACACTAATTGCGTCTCATCAATGATCCCCCCTGGTTGCCCTGGGATTTGGGAATTTAAACCGATAATACGTAGCCCCTCTACATGCTGAGAATAGTAATATTTATCAGATGATGGATCTTCACCCAGGTACCCTTCTCTAAATGCAGGTAAATGATCATGGTTGCCTAACACGACATAAATAGGTACGCCTAGCTCCTCAGATGCCTTATTAAAAAGTGAGCGGATAAAACGGTAATCCTCAACATCTCCTTCATGCGAAATATCCCCTGTAATAAGTACAAATGAAGGCTTTACATTCGTTTCTTGAATATGACGAAATGCTTGCTCTACTTTTTCAGCATGGTGAGCAATTGGAAACTGTTTTGCATTTCCCGGAGCGTTAATATGTGTATCTGTAATGTGTATAAATTTCATAATCTTTTGATCCTCTCTTTATTTAGTCTGTGCCCATTCATCTAATTGCTTTTGTTTTTCAGCAATAATTTTATCAACACCAGATGCCTTCAATTTTTCGATAAACGTAGGAAGATTTTCCACAGGGTCTAGCGTTCCAGTTTCTAATCCAAGACGAAATTCAGACATAACATTATTTACTGCAGCTACCTCTGTCTTCACATTATCTACATGGAATAAGAATCCAAGCGCTTTTGATTGTGTAGCAGATTTGTTAAAGTCATCAATTTTTTTGTAGATATCTGGCTTCTCAGTTGACCATGTATAGGAAAGGAATTGATTCCCGAACATATAAGGCGTATTAAAATTGTATCCAATGTTTTTCAAGTCAACAGCTGGTGGATAGTCAATAACGTTGTCAGATGTTTTTACATAGTGCTTGTCCTGAATCCCCCATGCCAATAAGTTGTAAAAGTCCTTATCTGAATAAAGCAAATTTAATACCATCATTGCTCTTTCAGGATCACTGGAGTTTTCAGGTATAGACCACATTAAAGAATCAATAAGATCCGTAGTTGTATGAGCTTCCGTTAGAGGAACAGATACAAATTCCACACCTAATCTTCTTGAATTTTCTTGGTCAGAGCCAGGCTTCATATTAGAAAGGAAAGAAAATGCCTTTCCTGCTTTAATTATTTCTCTTCCATCCTGCTTACTAGTAGCAGCATCCTTTAATACATATCCATTTTGATACCAGCTTCTAAGTAGCTTAAGCTGATTTGCATACTCTTCTGTTTCAAACCAATTCACAACTTTTAAGCCATTATCATAATGAGGCAAGACACCAATTCCATCACCTAGAGAATCATAGGTCGTATATCCAGCAGTAAATGGAGCAGTACCTGGATTTTTTGCGACTAATGGCACGACATCAGGCTCATTCTTCTTGATGATTTCAAAAACACCGTCTAGATCATTAATCGTTTTTATTTTGGTTAGATCAATTTTATATTTGTCCACGAGGTCTTTACGCATATTAATCCCATAATAAGCAGCCATATCACGGACATTGGGAACTGCGTATTTTTCTCCGTTGATTTGAGAGGCTTCGAGCTGATAAGGAGCAAGTGCGCTTTTAATACCAGTACCGTATTTATCTAATAACTCATTAAGTGGTCTAAGCTGCCCCTTCGCTACCTGTGATGCATAGTTAAACAAAGTTGAAGTAAACATAAGGTCCACTTTCTCATTACCGACAAGCATTAAATTAGTTTGTTGCGCCCAAGCACTTAGACTAATAGGCATTAGCTTTACTGTTGCGTTAAATTTTTCTTTCGTGATTTTGCTCATTTCATCCTGTACTGCTTGTAAATCGGTTTGGTCATTTCCATAAAATGCGATAACTACCTCATACGGCTTAAGATTTTCACCCGCTGCATGGGATGAATCATTCGAATTGGCATGGTCCATGTTGCCATTACCATTTTTGCTACTACACCCTCCAAGCAGCATAACTGTTGAAATTACAATTAATAACGTGGTAATAAAGCTCTTCCTTCTCATGTTTGAACCTTCCTTCTGTTTTTTATGCTAACCGGTATGAAGCTGGTGTAAGCCTTAGCCTTTTACTGCACCAACGGTAAGTCCCTTTACAAAATATCTTTGGAAAAATGGATACACAATTAAGATCGGCAAGACACCAATTACCGCAAGCGCCATACGTGTAGATTCCTGTGGAATGTCTGCTGCCAGCTCTGTTTGAGTGCCAAAGTCACTGCTAGATAAATACTGAATATCAAGTAAAATACGGTTCAATAGGTTTTGTAAGCTGTATAGCTTACTGTCTGTTATATAAACCATGCCATTAAACCAATCATTCCAGTATTGAATCGTTAGAAATAAACCAACGGTAGCAAGTATCGGCAAGGACAGAGGTAACACAATTCTTAAAAAGGTGAAAAACTCACCCGCTCCATCTATTTTTGCTGACTCAATAAGAGCACTAGGAATAGATGTCATAAAAAAGGTTCGCATTAACATGATGTAAAAAGCATTCGTCAGCAAGGAAGGTAGAATTAATGCCAGCATCGTATTTTTTAAGTCAAATAGCTGGGTATAAACGAGATAGGTTGGCACTAAACCACCATTAAACAGCATCGTGAAGAAAACAAATAATGATAAAAATTTATTTAGGGGCATATCTTTTCGTGATAACGGGTATGCAAGTGAAGCAGTAATAATTAATCCGCATACCGTACCTATTAAAGTAACCATGATCGTAATGCCATACGCGTGAAAAATCCGATCTGCATCTTGCCAAATATATTGATAAGCATCAAAACTAAATTTTTCAGGTATAAAAGAATAACCATTCAAATAAATAGTCCTTTCATCTGTAACAGAAGAAATAACAAGTAAAATAAAAGGTAGAATACACATAGCTGAGATGAGAAAGAGGATCACGTGCATACTTATTTGCCAAATTTGTTGTCGCTGTTTCAAGCTAGTTACCTCCTTAGAACATAGCGTTATCTTTGTTGATTTTTCTAACAATATAGTTGGATATAAATACAAGCACACAGCCTACAATCGACTGATACAAACCTGCAGCAGAGGACATTCCAATGTCTCCTAGTGTCATTAAAGAACGGTACACATAAGTATCAATAACGTTCGTAGTTGATTGCAATGCCCCTGCATTTAACGGTACTTGATAAAATAATCCAAAGTCAGAATAAAAAATTCTACCAATTTGAAGTAAAGTCATAATCGTGACAACAGGCATTAAAAGTGGAATTGTAATCGTGCGAATTTGTTGCCAAGTTGTTGCACCATCTAATTTTGCCGCCTCATAGTATTCATTGTCGATACCAACAATAGTGGCTAAAAAGATAACACATAGATAGCCGGCACTTTTCCATATGTGCACGATAGTTAAAATGTAAGGCCAATATTTTGCCTCGCTATACCATGAAATATCTGATATGCCAAGCCAAGGTAAAATAGTTTTGTTAATAAACCCAGTTTCAAGACTAAGTAGTGCAAATACGAGATAACCCACGATAATCATCGAAATTAAATAAGGCATAAGTATGGCGGTTTGATAAAAACGTGACATAAAGCGGTTTTTAATTTCGTTTAAAAAAATAGCAATACTTACGCCAACAATAAGGTTTAATATAATAAAGCCGCCATTGTACAGAATAGTATTTCGTGTAATGATGTAAGCATCCGTTGTTTTAAAAAGATATTCAAAGTTTTCAAGTCCGATCCATTCACTTCTAAAAATGCCTTGTGAGTAGTTGTAATCTTTAAAGGCAATGATAATGCCAAATAGAGGTAAATAATTGTTAATAATCAAATATGCAAGTCCAGGCACCATCATCAGAAAAAGCACAAAGTATTTTTTCGTTTTGTTCATTCGCTTTTGAAATGCAAGCTGAGTCATGAAACAAATCCTTCCCTCTTTGTTGTAGTAAGTCAGTAGTATCACAGAAAGATTTACCAGAAGTAACTAGGTATTTACCACAAGTAAACATCTTGATTATAAAACAGCTTTATTAATACTAAATTAACTACCCGTTAAGTACGTGTAAATATAGTAGTTTCCTAACTTGCTCTTGTTGTCATAAAAAAAACACCTTCAAGATCATATCTTACGACATGATCTTGAAGGTGTTTTGATGAGTTTCACGTTTTGGGGGGCAGTCCCCGTTCACTTTGCAAGTCCTTAAGTATCCCCTGATAAACGGGCGAACTGCCCATCGTTTGACATGACTACATAATCGCTAACTAAGCTACTATTATTGGCTGATTTCAACCAATTTTTGTACAAGATCCTCGACCAGTGCCAACTCAGATAAAAAATCTTTATAAAATGCCAGGTCAGGTTGGATTGGAGGGTAAAAAACGATAATATCTCCATGGTTCAGATATCATCACGACCACGGCAAGAGCTATCAAGAAATCAATGCAGTAAAAAGACACTGAGATTCTATTCATCAGTGTCTTATTTATTGATACTTTTCCACCAACATCATGTTTCATCATTGAACTCGAACTAATTCACTTTAGCCCTATTCGCTGTAACTGACTTCACTTTCTTGTAATCATTTCAATCAGAGAGTTGTAATTTAAAGCAACTTAATCAGCTCTTCTAGCTCATCAACCAATACTTTTGCAAGTTCAAAATCAGTATCTTTTAAAGCCAATTCTATTTTCATTTCAACTGATTTTTTCTTTTGTTCAGTTTCTAAATAGTCTCTATCAAAATGACTAGCATAAATCATCTGTCTAAATTTTCGCATACTCATTTTTCTAATCGTCTTATCGTCAATGATTAAAACATAATCCATACCATTTACAACAGAATAGAAATCATGAGAAATCATGAGAATCGCACCTTTATAGTCTTCAATCGCTTTCTCCAGTGCTATTTGTGTATAGGTGTCTAAATGGCTTGTCGGTTCATCAAGAAGCAATACATTTGCTTTACTGGCAGAAACTTTAGCCAATTGAAGCATATTTCTTTCTCCACCAGATAAAGATTCTATCTTTTGATTAACGGTTTCTCCTTCAAAGCCATAGTTTGAAATATACGATCTAATCTCATCATAAGTTTTAAACCCAGCATCGATGAATTCATCTAGTATTGTATTAGTATCCTTTAGCATTTCACCTTGAATCTGAGATAAATAAGCCACTTTAACATCAGCATTTATTTCAATTGAATCATGATTATTTTTAAAGATTTCTCGGAGTAAAGTCGTTTTCCCGGTACCGTTTGAACCGATAATGGCTACTTTATCTGTAGATTTTATCTCAAAGTTAACATTGTCTAAAAGCAACTCATCAAAGGCAACACTATAATTATTGACATTTACAACAATGGTGTCTTCAATTTCATTATCAATACCAAAACTAATATTCGGTTGCTTAATATCAACAAATGGCGCTTTAATTCTGCGCGCTTCCAATCTTTCTTGAAACTTAACTCTAGCTTTTAACGCTCTACCTCTAGATGCTTCTGCATTATAAGTTGCGATAGCTCTAAGATTATTGATTATGTTCTCGTTTCTCTCAATTTCTTCATCTTCAGCGATTGTGAGTTCTTGTAACTCAATTTTAGTCTGAAGTAATGAGAAGTTATAATCAATATATCGCCCATCGAACTCTTGGATTTCCGTATTTTCAAGGTGTATAATTTTGTTGAAACAATGATTCAATAGATATCGGTTGTGCGTAACAACTAGCAGCATTCCCTTGTGGGAATTAATAAGATTTTTAAGTGCATTTAGGTTTTCAAAGTCTAAAAATACATCTGGTTCGTCCATAATCATTAAGTCTGGACTACTAAGCATTTCCTTCATCACTTGAATAAGTTTGAATTCCCCACCACTCAGGTCGGATACCCTAAGATCTTTTAGCTTCATGAGGTTTGCTAGATTTAGTTTCTTATTAATGTTGCTTTCAAAATCATCCCCACCCATTGAATCAAATGCGTCTAAAGCTAATTGATACTTTTCTAGTAACGATTCAATATCCGATGATGTTTCCATTTCAGTACAAATAGATGTTATTTCATTTTGTATCTTAATAAATTCTTCTCCTATATATTCAAAAACGGTTGTTTCTTTAGTTTTGTCTACTTGTGAGAACTGACTTACATACCCAATTCTGCAAGTTGGGTCTATCTCTAACTTGCCATCGAACAAATATCTTTCCGGATCCATCAGTATATCTATCAGTGTACTTTTCCCACTGCCACTTGTTCCTATAAAAGCGCAATGCTGTGCCTCTTCAAACGTAAATGAAATGTTTTTATATAGTTCTTTTTGCGGAAATGAGAAGGATAAATTATCAACTTTTATCATGGTGTTACCTTTCTTTATAACTAAAATGGTGACTATTATTAGAGGTATTGCAGAACATAGATTTTGAGTTTACCGTTGTTAGAGTAACACTGTTTACCACCAAGTTCAATCCATTTGTAGCCCATCCCTTGGGGGTCAAAGTTCCATGCTACCTCCTCAACTGTCCTCATAAAAGTGCCGGAATGAACTCGACTTTGATCTCTCCCAGTTGTAAATGTACCTTATTCGTCTTATCTCGCTCCTTGATCAAATAATGATAAGGCGAGAATACCTCCTGACGAATAGCCAACGGAATAGGTCGGGGAGCTTTTTGGTAGGCTGCAGGGGTGAGCTGAAAAGCCTTGTTGAATGCTCGTGTAAACGTCTCTTGTGATGAGAATCCATACTTTACGGCAACATCCAGAACCCGCTGATCCGTGTCGCGGAGCTCGAAGGCGGCACGGCTGATCCTTCGAGTCCAGATGTAATCCCGCAATGTCATCCCGGTTAATCGATTGAACTGTCTGGAACAATAATAGGGTGAATAGCCTATTCGTTCCATTTTATTCCATTCGTACATGGAAGTCTTCCCTCCTTTCCTTTTGATCATATCACCGGCGATTTTTGCATACTTGATTCGAGTTGTACAATAAAAACTTGCCGTTACTTATGATACGGTTCACCTTAGCGTTCATAACGGCGAAAAATCAAAAGGAGCTTGCCGCGGCAGCTCCTTTTGATTGCTATACTTATTGCACTATCGCTATATCCGATTTCTTAACCTTTGCTTTTTGCTCACACCGATCTCCCGGTGTTCCTTACGTCTCTTTACAAGACGATGAAGATCTTGTTTTTGTTCTTTCCGCCAGCTTAGTAATCGACTCAATATCTTGATCGGTTAATTGATCCAAAAAATGCTTGCGTATGGCCTTTGAGACTATGGGAAGGGCTTCATCCAAGGCTGACTTTCCGCCGGGAGTAATAATAACTTCAACACCACGTTCTCTGTCCAATGGCTTTCTCAATACAAGTCCGCGTTTTTCCATCCGCGTTAGATGATGTGATAATCGGCTCTTATCCCAGTCCATCGAGTCGGCTAATTCCTGTTGGCGAAGCCTACCGTTCCCAAATTGGACTAACCGATCTAATACTCCAAAATCGCCCTCTGATAGACCTGTGTGTTCGGACATGTCCTTTACAACACAACCGAAAATTCTCTTAAAGGAACCTTTCCACATATTCCATATTCCCATTTCCTCTACGTTTAGTTCGTTCTTATCCATAGGAACATAATAACATGGTTGACGTATCAACTTCAAGATGTTACAGTGTTCGTAGGTTGATACGTCAACCTAAAAGGATGACAGTTGACCCGGGGTTAATGTATCAACCAGAGGCTGTATTACAAAGATCGCAGTGGATAAAAGAATGAAAGGAGTGGTATTACTATGCAGGATAAACCCGTCGCCTTGGTCACCGGGGCCAATAAAGGAATCGGTCTTCAAATCGCGAAGGATCTCGCGGTGCACGGCTTCACTGTGCTCGTCGGATCGCGCAATCTCGAGAAAGGGGAGACGGCCGTGAAGAGCGTCGGAGCGGATGCCCGCGCCCTCCAGCTCGACGTTACAAATCAGGATTCCATCTCCGCCGCGGCAGAGCGCATCCGCAGCGAGCTCGGCCGTCTCGACGTGCTCGTGAACAATGCGGGCATATCGCACGCGGGTCAGCCGGGCAGGACTCTCGATGAGGTCGGGAAGTCGGGGCGCCCAAGCATCGCGTCTCTAGACGAGGTGCGCGCGGTGTTCGAGACGAACGTGTTCGGCGTCATCGCCGTCACGCAAGCGATGCTGCCGCTCCTTCGTGAAGCGTCAGCCGCACGTATCGTCAACGTATCGAGCGGCTCGGGCTCACTGACGTTAAACGCGGACCCGACTAATTCGCATCGCGAGATGTTCGGCGCCGTTTACAGCCCTTCGAAGACGGCTCTCAACGCGATTACGCTCGCCTTCGCCATCGAACTCGAGTCGACAGGCATCAAGGTCAATGCGGTATGCCCGGGCTTCACCGCGACGGACCTCAACAACTTTGAAGGCACGGGCACCGTCGAGCAGGCTGCTCGTCATCCCGTACGCCTTGCAATGCTCGGCGAGGACGGTCCGACGGGAACATTCTCAAACGAGAGACGCCAGCTCCCTTGGTGATTTAATCTCGAGCACTGGCTCGCCAGAAAATGCGTGAACAACCTGAAGGCGTGACCCTTCCCTATATACACTTAAGGAGTGTGTTATCAAATGGAATATGTAAAACTTGGACGCAGCGGATTGGAAATTTCAAAGTTAAGCCTTGGAACCATGAGCTTCGGAGTACCTGAAAGTGGCAATACCCCGTGGTCGTTAAATGAAGAGCAAAGCAGACCGATCATTAATAAAGCACTGGAATTGGGCATCAACTTTTTCAGTACCGCCAATATGTATTCCGATGGAACAAGCGAAGAAATTCTCGGACGTGCCTTAAAGGACTTCGCTCGTCGTGACGAAGTCGTCATTGCTACAAAGGTATTTGTTCCGATGCGTAAGGGTCCGAATGCGATGGGACTTTCCCGTAAAGCCATCATGACCGAAATTGATAACAGTCTAAAACGGCTTGGAACGGACTACATCGATTTGTACCAGATCCATCGTTGGGATCCACATACGCCAATTGAGGAGACAATGGAGGCTCTTCACGATTTAGTTAAGGCAGGCAAGGTCAGATACATCGGAGCATCCTCCATGCTGGCATGGCAGTTTGCGAAAGCTCAGCATGTCGCGAAGCGAAATGGCTGGACACGGTTCGTTTCCATGGAAAATAGACTTAATTTGCTCTATCGGGAAGAAGAAAGGGAAATGCTCCCCCTTTGCAAAGATGAGGGAGTTGGCGTCACTCCTTACCTGCCTTTGGCTGCAGGCCGGTTAACCCGGGATTGGAATGAGCAGACCTCGCGATCCGAGAATGACCAGGTAGCAAAGGCGTTGTTTTCAAGAACGGAAGAAGCTGATCGCAAAGTTGCGGCAAGAGTTGCGGAAGTTGCCGCTACCCGAGGCCTGCCACGCGCACAAATTGCACTTGCGTGGTTGTTGCAAAAAGAAGAGATCACAGCACCGATTATCGGGTCGACCAAGATCAGCCATCTCGAAGATGCTGTTTCGGCATTGTCGGTTAAATTGACAGCTGAAGAAATCACGAGTTTAGAAGAACTTTATGTACCGCATCCACTAGTATAAACTGGGTAAAAATGCACAACTGCTCTTCGGGCGGACACGCGATAGTTCATTCAATACAAACAGCGGCAGCTTCGGACTTTATTTTCTCGTCCATGGCTGCCGCTATTTCTTCATTTCATCGGCGAAGGTTAGATTCCAAAAAAGATGCAGACGAACCTCTGATATCTTTCGCCGTCACTTATGGTACGGTTCTCCGCGCTGTCTGTAACGGCAAGTTTTTGTCGAAGCTCCTTTCTGCACAGAGTATGGCCCAACATTTGTTACCGTAACTGATGAGGTTCTTTAGCTGAAAATGTAGAAGGAATCTCTCCATCAGAGTAGTAGCGGATTGCCTTACCCGTTTTTCCAGCATACTCAATCTCATTTCTTGTGCTGTTGCCAATGTAGCCATTTACATCAATCACGAAGATTTCGTCAGAAATATCAATCTTTCTAAAATGGAGATCTCCCAGTAACTCCGCTTGTTCTTCTGTGATTTCAAAACTTTCAGTTTGTTCAAAGAAGGCTACACTAATCACTATGTTCCCTTGTAGTGTAAGAAATGCATTAGCTTGTCCAAATTGCTCCTTGAATTTTGTAGAACCGCATAAAGTAATTATTTTCATAAGCATATCCTTCCTGAGCCGTTTTAAATGGTTTTTCAGGTTCTACACGAAACATAGTGCTTGAAACCAATGATTTGTTATGCTTTAATCCATAAAATATGGAAAAATATCTGTACATTCCGTAAGATGGTTGTACGAGCAATCCAACTTGAGGGAGTGACAGATGCACAAACAGTATACCCGAAATCCGTTGTCATGGATTTAGCTCCCTATTACCATACCTGGTGGAGGAATGCAACCAACCACGTTATGCTCATTAACATGTGTGGCTCAAAACCTCAAGAACTAACTTTGGTGTAGAGCCTATTAATTCATATTAAATTTTGTACATTCTCGCACTTTATCCTTCTTTTTCATGATTAAGCTCTTGACTGTTGTATATAACTCCTATAAACTCATGTCCAAATAGCAATTGAAATTATTATATATAATACTATTATAAGTTAATTTCAAACTGCTAGAGTTTAGTAAAGAAAGAAATTACATAGGAATAGGAGATCGAATAAAATGAGACAACTATCTTTAGGAAAATCAGGACCGCAGGTGAGCGCTCTATGTCTTGGTTGTCTAAACTTCGGTACGAATACCGACAAAAGCTTATCGTATCGACTACTGGATCAATATGTGGAGGCAGGAGGTAACTTTCTGGATACTTCCAACAACTATGCCTTTTGGAATGGAACCGGAGTAGGCGGACAAAGCGAGACCTTGCTGGGAGAATGGATGAAGGAACAAGGAAACCGGAATCGCATCTTTCTGGCAACCAAAGTTGGAGCGAACCCAACCATTCCCGGTGGCGGCTTTTCTTCTAAAGAAGGGTTGTCCAAAAAGGCCATTCATAAAGCGGTTGATGAAAGCCTCAAGCGGCTGCAAACCGATTATATTGATTTGTATTACGCCCATATCGACGATATGGATGTCCCTCTGGAGGTAACGCTCGAGGCCTTCAATCAATTAGTACAATCCGGCAAAGTAGGGGCCATCGGATGCAGTAACCATTACACCTGGCGGCTTGAAGAAGCAAGAAGTATTAGTCAATCCCACGGTTTTGCTTCCTATCAATGTATTCAGCAGAGATATACCTATTTGCGCCCTAGACCAGGCGCCGACTTCGATGTACAGCTCAGCGTTTCGGAGGAAATGCTCAAATATATTGAGACCCATGAGGAAATCGCTTTACTTGCCTATTCACCTCTGTTGAACGGTGCGTACAGCCGCCAGGATCGTCCAATTCCTGTGCAATACGCTGGCCTAGATGCTGAGACAAGAATTTCCGTTTTACAAGAAATCTCCAAAGAAACGGGCGCAACGCATAATCAGGTAGTCCTCGCTTGGATGCTGAGTAACTCCCCGGTTATCCTGCCGTTAATTGCAGCAAGCTCAACGGAACAGCTTCAGGAGAACCTACAGGCACTCGATGTAACGCTTACTCAGGAGCAGATTAAAAGGTTAAATGAAGCAACCTATTAAAATATTAGCTGAATAAATTTGATTGTGAGGGTGTCCCCTATGAATAGGGAAAATGATCCGCTCCGTTCCCATTCTGGGATCAGCTAGTTCTCCTTTGCAGAAGTCCAATGGGATTAAGCCTCTTTTACGTATGGAACCTATTTGTTGACCGGAATGATGCGTTGCCCTGACTGCGGAGCCACGCTTGTCGCACATCGAATTCATGATACGCTCAAGGATGGAACCAAGGTTGTACGGCGATACTACATTTGCAGCAACTTCCGTGCTAAAGGTAGCCGCGTTTGTACTTCAAACAGTGTGAAGGCTGACATGGCTGAGCAATATGTAACCGACCGAATTGCTGCCGTTGTGAGAAAGCCTAAGATATTGGAGGACATCGTGGCACGAATCAATAATAACCGTACAGTGAATGTCGTCCCTCTCCAAAAAGAACTAGCTTCCGTTGACAAGGAGCTTGGAACGTTGGATGCCCAAAAGAAGAAATACTTCAAGCTCTACGAAGCCGATGTTGTTGATAATGAATTTCTAATCCAGCGTATGAATGAACTTAAGCAGCAGCATGAAGCACTGACAAGAAGAAGGCAAGAGGCCTTACGACAGCTTGAACGAAGCTCCGCTGACCCGGTTCCGCTGCATCAAGTAAAGCAGGAACTGTCTCAATTCCATGAGTTGTTATCGTCAACACCGATTGAAACACAAAAGAACCTGCTTCAGATCATCGTGAAGCAGATTCATGTGAAGAAAGGCCAGAAAATCGAAGGCATCGAATTGGAGTTCGATGATAAAGTCAATGCGTGTTTTTTAGGATATGCCCCTTCCACCCAAACGGTGGCAGGGGCTTTTGCTTTTCCCAAGCAAAAGTTCAACGCTCTGTACACTATCGTCATTTGATGCCAAATAGGAATAAGTCATGGACAGCTCCATGCCCTCAAATCACAGCACATTGCCTTTGTAGCAGGCTTTTTCACAGAAAGTGACTTAGGGTAAACCCTTGCCATGCTAATCTTTTTCCACGCCTTTTAAGCAGTTCCCCAACAAAAAACATGCCGTTATTTATGGTACGGTTCACCCCGATTAATCTTCACCGCTCGGTAAATCTGTTCCACCAGCACCAGCCGCATCAGTTGATGAGGCAAGGTCATCCTTCCGAAGCTCAGCTTCTGCTGGGCGCGACGGAGGACTTCGTCAGAGAGGCCGTGGCTGCCGCCAATGACGAAGACAACATGGCTTGTACCGTAGGTGCCGAGCTTATCCAATCCCTCCGCAAGTTCTTCCGAGCTCCAGAGCTTGCCGTCGATGGCGAGCACAATGACATGTGCCTCACTCTTCACATGGGCAAGGATGCGCTCGCCTTCCCGCTCCTTGACCTGTCGAACTTCCGCTTCGCTCAGTGTGTCAGGAGCCTTTTCATCGGCTACCTCGATCATTTGGAACTTAATGTATGGCCCTAGCCGTTTAGCATATTCCTGAATTCCCATGACCAAATACTTCTCTTTTAACTTGCCAACACCTATAAGTTGAATAAACAAATTCCATACCCCTATCTATATCGAATGATAATGTAAAATCGCATTTACGATCCCTAACATGGAAAAATACCTTTAACATAGTTATTTTAGCACCTGAAACGTCTCTTACCTATCTATTTCCTCTCCGTTACGAGCCTATTCTCTGTTCAGATCATAGCGGATCATTCATTTACTTTCTTCATGATGCTATCCCTACCAGTTTCGTATTCATCAAGACACTGCATTAGCATCTTTCGATATTCGCTGATTTGTTCTACTGTCGCCCACTCGCGCAGTAATTCAAACAATGCCGTACATCTCTTAAAATTACGATCGTTACCTAACTGATTAGCTATGTGCATCGCCTGCACAGCAAGCTTCACCGCTGCCTGTAATTTGTCGTACTTCCGATAGTACAAAGCCAAATGATAGCAGTATTTATAATAGTATGATACGTTCTCCGCATCCTCGTAATCCCCAAATTCATCAATCTGCTCCGCTAACGTATGTAAAACGCCCTCTACATCCAAATGATACATAAGCGCTGCCTCTAATATGGTATTTAGCCCTGGTAATATTTCCTCGGGATTGTCCTGCAAAAAGCCTACATATTCCTCCACAAGCTCTATATTTCCAGATAGAATTTCTACTGTGTATAAATTGGTCTTGGCTAAAAACCTGAATTCATCGACAACCAGTAGGCCTTCTCCCTCTAAATCCTCCATCCAACCCAGCTCAGCATACTTATAAATGCACTCCCTTGCCTGTTCATATGCACCTTGATTCTGGTGAGCCATTCCACACATCAGGTGACTGAGCCCAAAATAATATACCAGCGGGCGCTCTAAATTGACATGCGGGATGGGTAATTTCATTGCTTTATGATACTGCCGTTCTTCATAGATACGCTGTACACATTGGTACAGAATATCCGCCGTCTCCATGACTTTTTTCCAATTCTCAAAAGCCACAGCCATTTCCAATATTTCAACAATGATGTCCGGTTTGAGTGATTTTAGGATAGAAGTTCTCAAAAAAACCCTCCTTACATTTCCATTTACAACCAATTGTATAGAAAATGAGAACCAAGGTCAATATAAAAAGTACTTATAAGTACTGTTTTCAATAATTTTATTTTGCACAAGATAGTCTGTAACGATATTCTATCCTCTTCTAACCTTAAGTGGAGGTGATTACATGAGTTTACCAGAAAGCGTCGGAAATCGGATACGGGAACTAAGAAAAGCTAAAGGATGGACACAGGAACAATTGGCAGAAGCAGCAGGACTTCATTACAGTTATATTGGCGGAGTAGAACGTGGAGATCGAAATATTTCATTGGAGACGTTGGAAAAAATAGTTTTAGCGTTAAAGGTTCCACCCTTTGAACTTTTCCAATTCGATGAAACTTCGGATCGAAAAGAAATCATAAATGAACTTATGTTACTCATAAATTCAAGAGAGACAATAGAGCTAGAAATTCTTACTACTATAACTAAAAATATTGTTGATTTAGTTGAGTTACAACAAAAAAAGAATTGAACAATTCTCTTCCACCTGACTTTTACACTTCATCTTCCATAAGCTTGTTATGAGGTGGTTAATATGACAAAATTACGGAATTCGGTTGGAGAAAGAATTAGAACGATTCGGAAGGCTAAGGGATTAACACAGCAACAACTTGCGGAACTTTCAGGATTAGATGATTCGTATATCGGATCGGTAGAGCGTGGCGAAAGAAACTTTTCGATTGATACCTTGGAGAAAGTGTTAACTGCCTTAAACGTGTCTATCAGTGAGTTGATGTTTTCCAAAGAACATATGACTAAAGACGAAACTATTCGGCAAGAGGCAGTAGATGAATTTGTTGCGTTGACCAGCAGATTAAATGAAGAGCAGATCGGCATTCTCAGACGAGTTAGTAAAGAAGTTTCACGTGCGTTTGAGTAAGCCATTCCACCCTCAAAAAGCCTTAAATAAAACCAAAAAAGAGCACCGCACAGGTGCCCTCTAAACCTTTTATAAAAATACTCAAGCGTACAACATAAAAAAGCTCACTTCATGTCCCAGTTGCTTCAGATAATTATAAATCTGGGAACGATGATGGAATACATGGGTCATGGTCTCAATCTGCCATTGGACCTGCAAATGTCCATGCTCCATATAAAAGGCTTTGGTCGAACGATTCAGATAATCCTCTTCGCTGAGCGAAAGAATGTAAGCCTTATAGGCCTCAAAATTCTCCCTGAAACTTGCAGCCAAGCGTTCGGGATCGTTTATCTCGGACAGGCTGTTTTCAATGCTTCCCACTTCACCCTCAGACTTCTCCTGCATGATCGCAAGATCCGAAGCAGGAATAAGCACAAAGTGATGTACTAACTCCAGCAGCGAGCGGAAATTGTCCTGCGGGCGAAATTCCCAATCCTCTGGACGTATTTTACGGATCAAGGCTTCCCCCGTCCGTACTCCGGTCTCCAGCTCATTCAGCAAATGATCTCGAACTTGCAGCGTTCCACTCATATTCTCATCTCTCCTTTGCCATTCTTCTTCATATTTTGAGTATAGCGGAAGCCTTCGAACGTGTATTGTAAAAATCGGACAACCTGCGAAAATCCTTTGCGGCAGTAAGCGGAGAATCTCCATAGAACCTGCGAAAATCACGAATCAGGTGGGCCTGATCGAAAAAGCTGTGCTCCAACGCAAGCTCCGTCCAATCCAGAGGGTCACCGCTTTGAATACTTTGCAGAACGCTCTGGAAGCGGACGACTTCACTGAACTTTTTGGGACTGATCCCGATCCATTGCCCGAACTTGCGGTTGATCTGTCTTTCACTGATCGCTTCGCGCTCTGCTAGCTCTTTAACACTCATACTCCCACTACCTACAAAAATACGATGCAGCAAATTTTTCATCAGATCACAATCGTTCGTGCGTTGGCGCAGCAGAAGCTGGTTAAGATACTCATCCATGATGCGCACCCGTTCATTAAAATCCTGTGCCTCCAGAATACGCTCACCTATGACCGCGATGCTTTCGGGCCAGATATCTTCCAAGCGGAAGTGTCCACCTGTAAACAGATGAGTTGGCATGCCGTGAAAATAATGTGCTCCGCCCGGAAAAAATCGCACAGCAAACATGCGTGTCTCGGTACCTGCTTGTCTGGCAGACACGAACGGATGTGTAAACGTCCCGCAGTACGAGATATCCTGACGCTTACTCACCGGGTCATATTCAAATAGAATATCCGTACAGCCGTCAGGTAATACCCGCTCCATGGTTTCTTCCTGCGGCAAGCTTAACAAAGCGGTGTCTTCGCACGAAGCTGTTAGATTCTCTTCTACCACCCTATTGGCAGAACCAGACTCCCAATAGCAAGCGACATAAGCTCTCAGCGCAGCAGACGGCTTTTGTTCGATATAATACGTGGAGAGATCACATCCATTGACCTGAATCGGACGAAACAGTGAATGCAGCAAAGGGTCCATCCATCATTCACTCCTGTCTCAGCACGTGTTGGAAATTAGTAAAGCTCTATGTATGAGGATTTTGCAAAATCCTAGTATACAAAAGGACGTTTCTGCCCGAAACGCCCGTGCTTGTTTTTTAGACGACTAAAAATTCCGCTTTCTGCTCACATTCCTTGCACTTCACTGGAGGGTCCCAATCCGAAAATTTCGTTTCCTTGAGATCGACGACATCCGGTGCATCCTCGTATTCATCGACGAACATATCAATTGCCAGTTCCACATGCTCTTTACATACCACGTACATCCCAGTTGCATCCCTTTCCGTATGAAGCTCTTCCAGTTGTTTGGTGTCTGTTACAAACACCTTCTTTTGTTCTACCATACTTAACACGGAAAGAAAAGGGCTTGATTCCTATCCCTGACGCTTGGTTTTAAAAATGAGAAAATGACTGACGTTCAGGTCCTCGTGGAAATCGGGATATCGCTCCAGCATCTCTGCGGACGGCTTCGGTTCGATCATTGCCTCTAGCAGCAAACCCGCTCCAGTAATAGCTTGTACGTAGCTGCCCAGCGTGCGGTGGAAGTACAGAAGCTTTTCCTCCT
Source organism: Paenibacillus sp. FSL R10-2782 (assembly GCF_038592985.1). Taxonomy (NCBI): domain Bacteria; kingdom Bacillati; phylum Bacillota; class Bacilli; order Caryophanales; family Paenibacillaceae; genus Paenibacillus; species Paenibacillus sp. FSL R10-2782. Next base: position 5,548,685 of record NZ_CP151951.1, read on the forward strand.
GATCATAAGGCATATCTTGCTCCAATGCGCCTTCGCTGAAATAACGGTTTACTTTCCAGTACAGCTTTTTCCCTGTCTCATCCTTCACCCATCCACTCTGCGGTGTCTGAAAGCACGGATTCAAAATAGAGAAAATAAAGCGGCCCCCTGGCACCAGCAACCGCCGCATTTCCGCAATCGCCTGCTCATAACTCTCCAAGTCCTGTATGACCATATTGGATACGACCAGGTCAAAGCTCTGATCCCCGAACATCTCCAGCTTCTCCAGATTACCGTGATGATACGTAATCCCCCAGTCTGACGGTGTCCGCTTTCTTGCAAGCTCCAGCATTTCCGGCGAATAATCGACACCTTCCACCAGCGCACCCGCCTTGACCATTTTACGGCTCAGATAACCTTCACCACACCCGGCATCCAGCACTTTTTTACCCGCGAAGGTGCCCATGCATTCTTGTAATGCAGGATTCAACAGCACTTGGCGAGAGCGATCCCCTTCTTCAGTGTATCTTGCGGTAAAATTCTCTGCATGCATATTCCAGCGCCGAATGGCTTCTTCCGTGTCCCACTTGTTTATATTCATCTCCTTCTTTCTCCTGTATTTACTAATTCAATGCTGCTCTGCTTTCTGCGTAGGGCCATAGATTCTACACTCATTCTTACATTTTGGCAATTACAACGTTTATAATCATAAAATAACGAATTATCACATGATTTTTCCACTAATTATATAGGTACTCTATAATGGAATAGTATGGTAGTATCTCAATGGAAAGCGCTTTCAAAAATAACTTTGTAAAGGGGCCTGCCACTATGTTCAAACGAAGACCCGTTTCATTGCTGTCGTTGACGCTTGCCATCATCCTCTTGTTATCCACGTTCGCGTCCGTTGCCGCCGCTGCTGAATCTGAAGGACAAGCACCACAAGCCACCGCCGCCAGCAGTATGCAATCGTATGTCGAAGCCATGCAGCCTGGATGGAATTTAGGAAATTCTCTGGATGCTGTCGGGGCAGATGAGACTGCCTGGGGCAATCCACGCATTACTCAGGCACTGATCCAGCAAATTGCTGCCCAAGGATACAAAAGCATTCGTATTCCCGTCACCTGGGATAAACACATAGGAGCGGCACCGAATTATACCGTTGACGCTGCCTACATGAACCGTGTAGAAGAAGTCGTCCGCTGGGCACTGGATGCCAATCTGTACGTCATGCTCAATGTCCATCATGATTCATGGTTATGGGTAAGCAGTATGGAGCCCAAGCATGATGAAGTGCTGGCTCGTTATAACGCATTATGGACACAAATTGCCAATCGCTTTAAAGATCAGCCGAACAAGCTGATGTTCGAGAGCATTAACGAACCCCGTTTCTCCGAAGGAGGAACGACGAATGAAGCGAAAATGAACCAGATGCTCCAAGAACTAAATGTTTCCTTCCACAAAATCGTCCGCGCCTCTGGCGGTAATAATGCAGCCCGCCCACTTGTTCTGCCTGGCTTGGATACTTCACCTGCCCAGAATAAAATCAACGAGCTGTACAACACAATAACCAAGCTGAGCGATCCCAACCTGATTGCAACCATTCACTATTACGGCTATTGGCCTTTCAGTGTGAATATTGCCGGATATACTACATTTGAGAAAGATACCAAAAACGATGTTATCCAAACCTTTGATAATGCCTATAACACATTTGTGGCTAAAGGCATTCCGGTCATTGTAGGCGAATATGGTCTACTCGGCTTCGATAAAAACACAGGCGTTATCGAACAGGGCGAAAAGCTGAAATTCTTTGAGTTTTTGACCTATTATATGAAAGAGAAAAAATTAACAGGCATCCTCTGGGATAATGGCCAGCATTTGAACCGCACAACATACAAGTGGTCCGATCCTGAGCTCTTTAATGTCATGAAATCCAGCTTAAAAGGGCGTTCCTCCAATGCAGTCCGTGACCTCATTCACTTGAAGAAAGGCACTTCCGTTCAGGATGCCACGGTCACTTTAAACCTGAATGGCAATCAGTTGAGCACACTAAGCGCCAACAACAAGCAACTGAAACAGGGCACCGACTACACACTGAGCGGAGATACATTAACCTTGAAGGCCAGCTTGCTCACCAGCCTAACCACCTCCGGTAAATATGGTGAGAATGCGGTGATTAACGCCAAGTTCAACAAGGGTGCAGACTGGAATTTCAAAGTAATCGTGTATGATACGCCAACATTAAGTGCTACCGAGGGCACTACGCAAACCTTTACCATTCCAACAGACTTCCGTGGCAGCCAACTTGCCACAATGGAAGCTGTTTATACCAATGGGGGCAATGCCGGCCCGCAGGACTGGACACCCTATAAGGAATTTGGCAACACCTTTGCCCCTGCGTATGATACGAATGGCATCAAGCTGCTGCCTGAATTTTTTAACAGTGTGAAGGATGGTGAAGTCACACTGAAGTTCCATTTCTGGAGCGGCGATGTGGTAACCTACAAAATGACCAAGAGCGGAACCCGTGTAACGGGAACGGCATCCTAACCTAAAATACAACCGAGAAACTAAAAAGGCGCTCCCGGAAAATGATCCGGAGAACGCCTTTTTTATAGTTATGCCTAACCATTAAACCTTAGCCTTCCGGCTTATCCGTTAACTTCAACGTCACGGATTCTTCCTTGCCTGCCCGGTAAAAGATAACCTTCAGCTCGTCGCCAATTTTCTTGTTATCGTACAAGTAGCGTCGCAAATCAAGCGTCGAGTTGATCGGTTCACTATCGAACGCGGTAATGACATCGTTCAGCTTCAAGCCTGCCTCCTCGGCAGGGCCATGCGCCTCCAGAACAACCGCCCCGTTCTTTACGGTGTCAGGCAGCTTGAGTTCCTTGCGCTGTGTTTCATCCAGCGGAGCATACTCATTATTGAGGTCAACCGTGTATACCCCCAGATAAGGACGGGTAATCTTGCCATCCTCGACCAGTTCATTCACCGTCTTCATGACCTCATTGGCCGGAATCGCGAAGCCGAGTCCTTCCACACCGGTATCGGCAATTTTCATCGTATTGATGCCTATCACACGTCCGTCCAGATCGACCAGCGCACCGCCGCTGTTTCCTTCATTAATCGCTGCATCGGTCTGGATGACATGCTGTTCCCAGTCATATACGCCGTCCTGATTAATGGAAATGGGAATAATCCGATTCGTATAACTTACAATGCCGGAAGTGAGCGTATCGCCCAAGCCGAGCGGATTACCAATGGCAATCACGGTCTCGCCCAGACGAAGCTTACTGGAATCACCGATATCCGCTATCGTGCTAATGCCCTTATCGTCTACCGCCAGCACTGCGATATCGCTAATGCGATCCTTACCGATCAGCTTCGCCTCTTTTTTGATACCATCCACAGTTACAATCTCCAGATCATCCGAGCCTTCGATCACATGGTTGTTAGTCATAATGAAGGCTTTGCCGGAAGCTATTCGGAAAATAACACCCGATCCAAGCGCCGACGGCTCCGTGCTATGTCCGTCTTCCCCTTTCAGGTTCACAATGCTGACGACCGCCGGACGCACCTTGGCTGCCGCCTGCACAATCCGGTCATACGGGTCACCCGCCGCTTGGCGCATGGGATAATGACTTGCTCCGGTTACTGCTGTAGTGGAGGGCAGACCTGTAATAAAGCTGAACAGCAGCACCGCAACCACCGCACTGACTGCACCGCTAATGACAGCAGCTTGCACCGGACTCACGCTCCGGTTCCTGTGTGGCCAACGTTTCTGTCCTCCGCGACGTGCCTTGAATGCCTTTTTTTTGGCCGCACGCGTGGATACCCTCGTTGAATAAAAATCGTCATCAAACAAGCCCATGTTCATCCTCTCCCCTTCGTTGTCATGCACCGACACTCACTAAAAAATTAGGGCTATTCGGGCTTGCGCCAACCTATGCTACAGAGACTCGCTCCGTTTGAACGCCAAAATGGATTGAATATCCCCCATGACCGAAACAACAGATCATTTCAGCCTACTTATTAATCACCACAAATGGGGCCTCCCTAAGCACCTGATCTCATAAACCAGCATACACGCCGCAATCCACTCCGAATAGAGGAAAAAGGAGGAATGATTTCCAAATCAATTGACTACAATAGTAACAAGTCTTCTATTCTATTACAAAATGATCGTCTCATAGAGACGTTCTGGCCTGTTCCCTTTCGCTTGTAACAGCTTATGCTTCCGATACGAGCCTTTTTTCAGAAAGCTTTCAGTTGTTAGCTTTATTGTATCACAGCACCCAGCAAAACCAAGCTGATCACACGCCATTTTTCAAATATTTTAACAGGAGGAATATATGATGAATCAACATCGCTCAGCTATGGATGAAGTTCGTATGGCTGCCAAGCTTGCGGATCTGAAAGACGAGCATTACCGCAACACCCTGGCGTTAAGTACACTCATTGAGCTACTGGTGGACAAAGGCATCGTGACCCGCGAAGAGGTAGAACGCAAAGCCGCCGAGCTGGACAGCTTTATGGCTCACTTACCTTATCCCACGGTGTAGGACGGTCATAATACGTATCGCACAATCGGAACTCACTGTCCTTGTAAAAGCAGCCGCGATCTTCCATCGCCCCGCGCACGGTCAGCTTTGCCAACTCCATCATATTGTGGTCGCGGCTCAAATGTGCCAAATACGTTCGCTTCGTCCGTCCTGTCAGCAGCTCGCTAAGGATCGCGCCCGCCATCTCATTGGATAAGTGACCGATATCGCTGAGAATACGGCGCTTGATGTTCCATGGATAACGTCCCATGCGCAGCATTTCCACATCATGATTAGACTCCAGTACCAATACATCTGCGTCTGAAATGGCCTGCTTCACCTTGTCGCTGACATAGCCGAGATCGGTGGCTACACTGAGCTTCTCTGCCCCGTCGTAAAAGCTATACCCTACTGGCTCTGCCGCATCATGAGATATACCAAAAGACTCTACACGCAACGATTCAAATTCCCGTGTCGCGCCTGTCTCCAATATTCTGCGGTTATCGTCCGCGATCTGCCCGACAGCATTGCTGATGGCAAACCACGTCTTCTCATTCGCATACACAGGTAAATTATATTTACGCGCCATGGCGCCTAGTCCTTTCACATGATCGGAATGCTCATGTGTGACCAAAATACCATCCAACTCTTCTCCGCTCAGATCGCGTTCCTTCAGCAATTCATCAATACGCTTCGCGCTGAGACCTGCGTCGATGAGTAATGTCGTGTCTTCGTTCCGGACAACGGTGGCGTTGCCGGTCGAACCGCTCGACAGCACGGTAAATGAAATCCCCATATCTGTTCAAGACCCTTCTGTTTGTTCTGTCTTTGGACTAATGACATCTCCGTTCATCTGCACGTAATACACGCCTTGCCCGTTATCCAGCATAAACCGCCATACAGGCGCAGCCACCTGGCTATCCGAGTTAAAGGTCTGTCCGTAATAACCCAGCCGGATATCCTTCACAATCGCATCACGCGGCAAATAACTGTCAATCAACCGTGCCAGCGCCTTGGATGCGGGCAGCATTTTCTTCGCTTCATCCGAGGGCTGGAGATCAACCTGAATTTTGCGATATCCGATAATTTTCTGATTACTGTAAAACAGGGCCAGCTTCACATTAAATAAAGGCCACTTTCCCTGTACCAACGGGTGTAGCACAAAAGCATCTGCCTGTCCAGATGCAAGCTCCTCCTGAACATCCAGCGGATCATACTGGTAGTTGTCGATGTCCCTGATTTGCGGCTGCAATGCCTCAACCAGCGCATCGTGGGTGAATACCAGCTTGCTGTCTACAGGCTCCGGTAGACTCACACGCCCATCCTTTTCCCCGCCATGAACATATGTGTAAGACAGCTTCGGCAACTGGGGAGTATCCCCGGGAATGGGAGCCAGCACCTGAATGCTCTTCTCTTCCATTGAACGCTGCGTATTTTCATCCAGCGAAGTAAAATCCAGATTCGGCCCTGCCGTTTCCTGCGCATCATTCCACAACTGGCGCCCGAGTACTACATTGAGCAGCAAAAACGTACAGATCAGTACGTTTTTGGCGCGACTCCAATCCATTCCCGTTCCCCCTTTCTGTCATAACCCTGTCCATGCTTTATCCCTTTGCTGGTGCTATGCTGTGTGAGTAGCACGAAACCTGAATCCGTCACTTCTTTACCGCCTGAGATTGCTGCGTTTGCGCTGTACTCGACGTTGTCGCTGTTACGGCCACAGCGTGAATCTCTGCCACAGAACCGTCGCCCAACGTAACACGCCACTCGGGAACGAGCTTTAACCCATCATTGATCAGCTCCGGCTGATATACAGGGGTCAGATCTCTAATCGTTATCCCTTTAGCTACAGCTTCGAGCTGCTTCTTCAAGGTTTCGCCACCCGGAAGCATAACCTTCTTCGAGGATTGCTCGCCGCCCTTGAGATACAACAGCGAACGATCATAGACGGATGCCGTTTCCTGCTGGATTTCCAACAAAATCGTGCCAAACCGGAAGGATGGCGTATCCAGTACCGGATAAGATCCGTAATACTGCTGGAATAGCACATTGGTACGGCTCTCGTCGCTGCTTCTCATTTTCAACTGATACGAAGCATCCCAACCGCCATGCTGATTCACAAAATCAACCGCCGCCAGTACATCCCTCACCGAACTGCTTCCGCCCGCCCCCGGTGCACTCGGATCGGTATAGCTCATCCAACGCTGCTCCTGCTTAATTTGCAGACTGCGCTTGCTGTCCGTGTAAATTTGGGAACCGTCCTTCTCCTGAATATTACGCGTAATCCCCGGATCGAAAAACAAATTCCGCTGCATCTGCTCTGTCGTGAACAACCCGGCATATACCACGGGCTGCACCGTCTCCAGGTTATCTGCCGGAATGTAATACTGATTATCCACCAGCTCGTACAACGGGGCATTTTTAGCGAAATTCACATGCTGCCGGATATCCTCCATCGTCATATCAAACTGATTCGCCTCATACACTACATCGCCTCTGGCACTGAAAAAGAGGGCGTGCGGCTTGGCATTTTTCTCATCTATATAGATCCAGATACGATTAATCGTCTCTCCCTGAAACACAGAATCCGGCGTCAGACGCATAACTCGCTCCAGTAATGAAACCGGGACACCGCCTGAAAAGGATAATTCCATGCCCTCATTCTCGCTGCGAATCCGCGCCCAATCTGCCGACTGGATACTGCGACGTTGAAAGCTGTTAAAGCTCCGGCTCTCCAGCCGTGTAAAAATCAAATCGTAGAAAGCAACGCCCGGATAAAAAACGGTATGCTTGTTTTGCCCTTGGTGAATTAGCATTTTATCAGGAAACACGAGCTTTTCAATCTTTTTCTCCTGTCCCATACTCTCGGTTTTGACATAGTTCGTCTCCGAGGTAAGTACAGAATCACTGCCTGGAAGACGGTAAATCAGAAAATAACTCTGTACAAGGCTGGAAGCAACCAGCAAAATAAGCGCCCATGACTTCAAACGTTCCCTCACTGTGCTTCCCTCCCTTCACCCAACATGGGGAGCGTAAAGGTCGTGCAGGTCCCTTGACCATATTCTGACTCCAGAAAAATCTGGCCTCCATGCGCCTTTACAATTTCCCGGGCAATCGACAGCCCTAGTCCCGTACCGCCCATATTACGCGATCTGGCCTTGTCCACACGGTAAAACCGTTCAAAAATTCGCTCCAAATCCTTTTTGGGAATCCCTATCCCGGTATCCTGTACCGAAATAGACAGCATTCCCTCACTATTGCGGCGAGCTTCAATCCGAATACTTCCACCCTCCGGTGTATATTTCAAAGCATTGGACATCAGATTGTCCAACACCTGCTCAATTTGATCCCGGTCAATCACGACCTTGCCGATCCCCTGCTCCACGAACATTCCAGACCGGATATGCTTTTGCTTCATTTGAAAAGAAAACCGATCTGCGACTTCGTCCAGCATTTCCATTACATCCGCAGGCTGCATCCGCAAGGGCGCTTCATTGGAATCCAGCCGCGACAGATGCAGCAAATCCGTGACTAACCGGATCATACGCTCCGTCTCGTTGCGGATCACACCTACGAAACGCTCCGCGAGCTGCGGTTCACCCATTGCCCCGTCATCCAGCGCTTCGGCATAGCTGCGGATCGTCGTCAATGGGGTGCGCAGCTCATGCGATACATTCGCTACGAACTCCCGGCGTGTCGTCTCCATCTCCTCCTGCTCCGTCACGTCCTGAAGCACGGCAATCGTCCCCGTAATGCCAAATTCCCGCCGATGAATCGGCGTGAATGTCACGCGGATGACGATCGGCTCGTCCTGACCCGCAGGCTCCAGCTGCAGCAGCGTGGAGGCCGAAGAGCCGCTGTACAGGGCCTCCGTTTCCTCCGGGTCGATACCGAGCAGCACCGCGATATGTCTGCCGGTCATTTCGTTCTCGTTCACGCCCAGCATGGCGCTGGCCCGACGGTTAACCAGAATGACCCGGCCATGATCATCTGTAGCGACCACACCGTCGCTCATATTGGTCAAGATGGAGGAGAGCTTCTCCTTCTCCTCTTCATTTTGCGACAGCGCCTCACGCAAGCGGCCTGTCATATAGTTAAAGGCCACGCTGAGCCTGCCAATCTCATCATCACCAAACACTGGCATCTGCTGATCGAATTTGCCCTCGGCAACCTCTGTCGCATGACGCGTCATCACCTTGATCGGGTGCGTAATCGTATGCGCCAGCACCACGCCCAGCACAGCTGTCAACGCCAGCGCAATCAGCATGCCTGAAAGAAACACATTGTTAATGCGCTTCATCGTATCGTACAGCTCCGTCATCGAGGCGGCGATATACACCGCACCGACAATTTTGCCCTGGCTGATGACTGGCTTGGCGACGACCTTCTTGCGGATATTATCCTCGTCCACCATGTATTCCTCATTGTCACGGATACCCTGGAGTGCACGGCTGACCACCGTCTGCGTATTTTTGCGTCCGACATAATCGGCGTGTGAGCCTTGAGAAGTAATCAGCACCTTGCCGCTGGCATCCAATACCTGAATTTCTGCGCCGCTAAAATCAAACAGATTATTCACACGTGCGCGCAGACTTTCCACGCTGTCTTCCTCCATTTTACCGTCACTGCCGTTCAGATCCTGCTCTGCCAGCACGGACAGCATTTCCGCCCGCGCCTGCAAGTCCTGTGTAAAGTTGCTCGTCAAAGAGTTCTTCATGGAGCTGACAAAATAGACCCCGATCAGCTGCATCGCCACTAAAATCAACAGCACATAAATAATGATCAGCTTCGCATGAATCGTACGAAAGAAAGACAGCCATCTCATGCCCGCAGGCCACCTTTGCCCCCGCTAATAATGTATCCGAGTCCACGGCGCGTCAGGATCGTCTCCGGCTTGCTCGGGTTTTCCTCAATCTTCTCGCGCAGCCGCCGGATCGTCACATCCACCGTCCGCACATCCCCATAGTATTCGAAGCCCCACACCGCCTGGAGCAAATGCTCCCTTGTCATGACCTTTCCGGCATTTTTAGCCATATAATACAGAAGCTCATACTCCCGATGCGTCAGATCGAGCGGTGTACCGTTTTTGTAAGCTGTATACATATCCGTATCAAAAAAGAGGTCCGCCACGCGCAGCCCCTGCTTCTCTTCCTGCGAGCGGCTTTCCGACGTGCCTGCCCCGCCGCGCTGCTGTCTGCGCATCTGTGCCTTCACCCGCGCCAGCAATTCCCGTGTGCTGAACGGCTTTGTCACATAATCATCTGCGCCCAGCTCCAACCCCAGCACCTTGTCGATTTCCCCGTCCTTGGCGGTCAGCATAATAATCGGCGTCTGGAGCTGATGCCCGCGCACCTCGCGGCACACATCCATGCCATCCATCCCCGGCAGCATCAGGTCCAGCAAGATTAGGTCAGGCTGCTGCTTGACCGCGATATCCACCGCGCTGATTCCATCGAAGGCGCAAATCACCTGATAGCCCTCTTTTTCCAAATTAAATTTCAAAATATCAGCGATAGGCTGTTCATCATCCACCACCAGAATCGTTCCCTGCATACAGCGCTCACCTCTTCCTACGGATCATGTTATATATTAACTTTCGTTTGTCAGTGTCCATAAGCTGCTTATTCTATTCTACCATACCCACACGCCATTCCATTACTTGTCCAGCCCCTTTTTCTTGCACAAAAAAAGCCATGCCTGCACCTACTGTTAAGCATGCAGAAAAACATGGCCTTCCCCGTATCCTCATGAATCATCATCCAGCGTTATAAACGATCCATCTATCTTAAATACGTCATTGGATTGCGTGGCGTATTGTCTTTACGAATTTCAAAATGCAGATGTGTTCCTGTCGAGCGTCCTGTGTTCCCCATAACTCCGATCGACTCGCCTTGCTGAACCACCTGTCCCACATGAACGCCAATGCTGCTCAAATGCCCGTATACTGTCTGGTAGCCATTACCATGGTCAATCATAATGACATTGCCGTAGCCATTCTGCTGACCTGCAAATGTAACTACACCTTCATCCGATGCGTGGATGTCAGGACTGCCGACCAAATCGACACCCTCATGCATACGTCCCCAGCGTGCGCCAAAGCTGCTCGACATCGCTGCGCCGGACACCGGCCAAGCGAACTCTCCCGATCCTTCGCCTACGACCTTTGTTCCTTTCAACACCACCTCGGAAACAGACGGCTGCAACACCTTTTGACCGAGCCATTCCTCTCGCACGACCTCGCCGTTCTCCTTGGTCAGACGGTAATCCATTTCCTTCAAGCCTGCTTGTCCCGGTCTGACAACCTTGGTGACTCCTGCTTTCAGTTCGTCACTTTGGCGAACCTCAATCTCAGGCTCAATAGCAATCTGCTCAACGACCTTCTCCACTGTTTGCACCGTAACCGGAGCCTTTGGAGCGGTAAGCTTCAATTCATCTCCAATTTGCAGATACAGCTCACGCGATCCGGGGTTGTTCTGCTTAATCTCCCAAGCGGTCATATTAAATTTATTCGCAATCGACGACAAGGAATCGCCCTCCTGTACCGTATACGTTACAGGTGCCTCACGCGCCTCGGTCAGCGCTTTAACCGCTTCTGCCTCGGTCAGCACCTTGTTCGGGTCTGCTTTTACAGGCTCATATGCAATTTTCTCACGAATAGTGGCAGACTCCAGCCATGCTTTAGAGGCTTTGCTACTGGCATTTGCATGACTACTGCCCACGGATGTTTTGCGAACCAGTCCCTTGATGCCTGTAGCCGTGCCCTCACCCGCAGGTGTGTATTTCTTCTGCACTTGCTTCAAAGCAGCCTGTGCAGTCGCTTTATCCTTTACAATACCGACCGTCTGGCCGTTGACCTTCACTTCTACGCCTTTGGCATACGCGGTCAGCATGCCATCCAGCTTCTTCAGTGTTGCTCCGCTGTCGATATCCACTTTATACGCCTTTTCAATACCTGTCGTTACTGCGCTCGTATTGAGCACCATGTCCACACCGGGATACTTGTCCTTATATTGCTTGCTCTTCGTTGCATACAGTTGATTTAGCTGTTGCTCATTGAGGATGCTTCCGACCTCCACACCCTTTACATACACTTTATAATAAGGAACCGTATTCGCCCCGACATATTGATTTCCAGCAAAAATAAGACTGCCTGCAATCACCACACCGCCCGCAGTCCAACTCAACCACTTTCTGCGCCCGCTCAACCACATTGCTATTTTTCCTGCTGCTCCAGCAGGCTTGTCTTCAGCGCTTGAATCTTCATTCCTGCTCTCTGATGAATGCTTTCCCTTCAAAACCTCCATGATTCTCTCCTTTTCAGCATATCTTATCTCTATATAAATGCGTTCGTTATTGGTTTTTCCCGCTATGAATCCAGCCTGTATTTACAAGTATCTATGATATTAGTCGCTATCTAGCATTGCATAGTTGCGTAAAAGGTTTCAAAATTTTAACCTTTTCACGACACTGTCTTACTTTAACATAGCTTTTACAAAGAATTCAACTCCACCCCAATTCCTTCCTGACACGCAAAAAAATCCGCGCCCGGCGCGGATTCCAATGTCCTGTTGTGAGCATGAGCATTACCCATAGTCGAATCGTTACTATTTAAGCATACCCATCAGCTTGTTATACTCTTCTTTCGTTAGATACTTCGCAAGCACCTGCTGGATATCCTGCAGCTCCTGCTCGGTCAGGCCGCCTTCCATCGCGGCAGATATTTTTTGCATTTCCTCCGGTGGCAATTTATTCATCAGTATCGCAAAAATCTCCTGCTTCTGCCCGGCGGGTAAGCTGTTCTTTTTTTTCGTCAAATGGTCAGGCGTAATGACCAGGTCATGACCTTCAATACTTGTTTCAGGTGTAGCTGCACCTTCTGCCTGTTGCCGTGACACGCCGCCCGTTGCACCAGCCGAAGAAGAACCACCCTCCTGCGGGGTTTTCCCATTCGTTGCCCCACTGGTTCCCGTGCCTCTCCCACTCTCATCTAAGCCCTGTCCCATAACGGATAAAGCATCATCAGGCGGTGTTACACTTTCCGAACTACCGCCCGTAGCTTTGTTTTTTCCTGTATCAGTACTTTTATCGGTGCCAGAGCTTCCGTTCAACCAGCCCAGTCCCCATATCGGCTGATGATCCAACTGAATGTTAAACTGCCGCAGCAGCGATTGAACATAGGCATTCACAACCACGCCTGTTACCGCCAGTGTTAAAGCGCTGACCAGCACCACCGTCATTCCTTTCTTAAGTAGCCATCCAAGCCACCTCATATCCCATTCCCTCCTTATACGCATCTTGCCATGTGTACATCATGAAGTGCATATAGATCAGTATTGACGAGATATGACGATTTTTAACCCTTGGAATATGTAAAACTAGCACGATTGGATAGTAGATGTAATTCTTACATGAATCAGCGTGTACGGCGCACCCAGAAATGGAAAATGTCGCTGCGGACATAATCCAGCGAATACAACACCTGTCTGTTCAGCTCATCATAATGAAGCTGCTTGAGCAGTAACACGGTAGCCTGCGGCTGCTTCAACAGACGCGTCATATGGGCATCGTCATGATTCGGGACAGTAAGCTCCGAATACGCGCCAACAATTCGTACCCCGGCTTTAAGTTCCAGGCTTTGGAAAAGCGAACCTGAAAAAGACCCGCCGTCCAAAATCGAACCTGCTAATGTCTCCGGCATCCAATTGATAGAATGTGCTACCGCTTCTCCATCGGCTGTGCGAGTCCGCTCCAGAACGATCATAGGCTCATTCTCGGAAAACCTCATTCGTTCGGCAATATCAGGGGGACATACCGTCATCCTCTTGATAGATTCCAACTGCTCATCCTCCCTCAACCCTGCCGAACGGATCATGTCCCCGATGCTGTACAGGCGGTCCAGCGAGCTTGGAATGCTTGGCAGCGGGCAAGTAGCGAACGTACCACTCCCGTGCTTCACCAGCAGCTTGCCCTCCGATTCCAGTTGACGAATAGCTCCCCGTAGTGTCGTACGCGAGACACGGAAGGATTGGGAAAGTGCAGCTTCCGAAGGCAGCCGATCTCCAGGGCCAATCTGGTTAGCCTCTATATATTCTTCTATAAGCTGCTTAATGTTCTCCTGTTTTGTTGACACCGTCCGAAGCCCAGCCTTTCTATTGTATTAAGCCATATAAATCGGATTCGTAAAAGCAATCATCATCACACAGTCCTCCATGCAGCCATAAAGCTCGGCCCGTAACCAGCCTTTTCCTGCGGGATCTTGTAATGATAGCGTATATTCACCTGATTGAGCAGGGATCTGAGTCTCAGAGCATACTCCATGACTACTTGTCAGCAAAAGGCGAAGGTTCTGAGGCTCAAGGGTGTAATGGGCTGCTCTCGTTTCCACATCCAATTGAACCGTCACAGACAGTGAATCCTCCACAGACAGCTCTACACATTCACCGATGTGATATCGCTTATCACTACCCTTAACCTGTGCCGACATCGTCAGTAACGGTCCCATCGTAACCGACACCGAACCGAGGCGGATCGCCTCAACTGCCCGGTTAACTAAGCTCTCCTGCTCTTCTGCTTCACCATGAACACCCAGATACGTGACAGCCGGAAGCGCATCATCCCGTTTGGATACATGCCAGTCCCGACCGCTTACCGCCGTGATGCGATACCCCTGATTCAATAAATCCGTCCACATGGCGAACGCCCGCTGGCTATCCCGCTTAATAGACGGCATAAGTGTTGACCAGACCTCAATATAATCGACCTCATGCCAGTCCTGGATGGTATACTCCCAAAAGCACCCCGTACAGATCGGGCTTCCGATCCTGAATGGATGGGCAAGTCCTGCAATGCCTCCCTGCTCATGCACTTGCCGGATTCCCTCATGAATGTCATCCGGCCCCAGCACTCGCCAGTCAATAAACCGGTCTACCCCCAGCGTCAGCATATGCCCGTAAAAAGTCGTCCACTCCATCCCTGAAATGATCGGGACACCGAACTGCTGCTCGACCCGGTCCTGATCTACAAGTGCCGACTGCGTGTTGTGATCCGTCATAGCGATGCATTCCAGCCCGAGGTCCGCTGCGCTTTGGGCAAGCTCCTCCAGCGTTTGCTTTCCGTCGCTGTGAAGCGTATGGGTGTGAAGCTCAGACGGAATCCATTTAAGCATATATGGCTTCCTCCCCCAATACGTGAATTTGGTAAACAAGCGTCTCGGTCACAACGGCATGCAGACTGACGGTAATCCGCCACATGCCCGCCGGATTATCTCCTGCGAGGAATCCCGGCGAAGCCCCAGGCGAACCGAGCCAATGCTCCTGTTGCATCTCGGGACGATGTGCATTTCCCCGGTGGCGGAGAGGGTCATCGACAGACAGCGTCAATAAATTTTGCAGTGGCATATACTTCTTCCACAGATCTGATGAATGTCCCGGTTCGTCGTATCCGTATTTGCTGATGCTTTCCTCAATAATCTCTCGCGCTTGCTCCTGATCCTCCAATAACTTGGGGGTGTAAGAGAAGTGAATACGGATCGTGTCAGTCGGCTGCGGGATGTGAAAAGAGTACGTAATATGGCTCTGGGTACAGGTTCTATCGACCGTTCCTTCCACATACAGGAGCCTGCTCATGACTCCCCATCCTTGCTTGTCGGGTCATCCACAGCACGGTTCTCCGTACGATTTAAAGTATGTTGGCCATCACCCGCCCCGTCTTTGTCTGCTGCCCATAAAATACCCGCTGGATGATGCCGCGTTAGCTCAATCACCCGGTCCGTACGAATACCAGGAAACTTCGGCAGGTTTTCCTCGTTTAGCGTAAAAGCATACAGTCCAGCCACTTCCATGCTGTCTGCACCGCCTTCCAGCAATACAGCTCTGATTTCAGCTATATCCTCAAGCACAGCCTCTCCAGATAACTTGACCGTGGTAGAAAAATGCGACTCTGCACCCTCATAAGCAGCCCTGAAATCACCCAGTCGCAGATCATGATAGCACGATGAATACCACTGCTCCGAGCCATGAAGGCGAAGCTCTATATCCACACAGGCATCTTCCTCGCGTCGGTTAAAGCCCGGCTTGGACACTGGAGACGATTCACTGCTGGAATCCCTTAAGGGGCGTTTTGAAGTCTGGATAAATACATAGCTGCGCTGATGGGCAAGCATAATGGAAGACGCATTTGATGGCATTTCCAGCTCCTGCTGACGCTCCATCTCCCACCCGGTGACCTGATAGGCAAAAGGAAAACGGCTCATGACCGCCTCACGCGGCTCTTCCTCTGGCTTCCATTGGAAAGCAGGCGGCAGCATAAAACGATAGTCCGAAGAAATGTCATCCTTAAAGTTTCCATTCGTCGTTGCGGATTGGAGAACAGGATGCCCGCCCAGATCATAGTTGCCATTAAACGCAGTCGTAATATGATGTGCCCCCTGGAAAACAGCCTCCAGAACGTTGCCCCCGGCATCCAGCTCGACGCGGTACATCCATTCGATATCGGTGGTTCTTCCCCATTTGCTCATAAGCAGCGGTGCAGGCGTTCCTTCATCCTCATGGCTGAACATCATCTGGTATTCAATGATCGTTTTCCCCTCATTCTCTTCCATGGAGTAGAACAGAACAAGCGGTGTATCTGTAAAACGATTCTCATAGGGATGCGCCAGATTACGTCCGTATAAAAGCGGGGTGTGGCGATAAATCAGTGATCTTGGAGAAGAATCAGCCACGCAGCGCAGTTCAACCCCGTCGATCCATGCTCTGGATACAAGCGGAGCCGACTCCAGCTCACGAAATTCGGCATAGACCTCATAATCGCCTTCTTTTAGATACCCCAACAAACGGGTGTACACTCCCTGACTGCTGCCATAATACAAAATAACATCCTGATTATAGGCTTCGTTCAGGTAGAGGCGTACGAAGGCGGATTCCCGATCTGTCGCAGCCCAGTCACTGTCTGATCTGGCGAGCAGATCAAGCTCCGCGAACCCGTCTTCGGGCATGGAAAACGTGAACCGGAATCCGTTCCCCGGACTAAGCTCAACCTCCGCTTTGTGTAAGGCAATCCGATACCCGCAATCCAGCAGGTCCTTTTCCCACACTCGCCCACTAAACCCCGTAATCTGCACCTCTGCTTGGCTGTTCATCCCTGTAACCTCCTCAGTGTATAGCGGCCTTCTAGCTCGCCTCGGCATCCTTCACCATAGTCCGAATATAAAAGTAGCCCATAAAAGAACACAGTAAAAACATAAACACTGCCATTGCGCTGGCTGTATGCGTCTCCTGATAGCTGGAAAATACCTGCTGCATCGCCACACCCAGCACCTGCGGCGAGTTGGCGCCAATCAGGAACGGAGCTGTGAAGCTGCCCATAATCCCCATAAAGATGAAGGTCACCGCAACCCACATCGTTTTGTAGGAAAGGGGTAAAATAAAGCGCCCAAACAGTTGCAGCGTGCTGGCTCCCGCGTCTCTGGCACTTTCCACAACAGCGTTCGGAATGCTGGCCAGCGCCGAACTTAGCAACATCGTTGCGAACGGAATGTTAAACCACAGATTAGCCAGCACCAGACCTTTGTAGTCGTAAATAATCCTCGGAATGGTTTCAATACCCAGCGGCAACAAAAGGCGTGCAGCCCAGCCATGATTGCCGTACATCGTAATGATCGCATAGGTTGCAATTACGCCGGGAACGAACATCGGGACAAAATACAATCGCCCGATCCATTTGACGACAAAACCTTTTCCAAATCGCAAATAAATCGCCAAAGCGTAGCTGATGACCAATGTGAGGGCCGTCGAAACCAGCGTGACATTGATCGTATATATCATATTTTTTCGCATCGCAGGCTCTGTGAACAGGCGGATATAGTTCGCCAGCCCGTAGCCTGTTCCATGCTGATCAATCAGACTTTCCTTTACGGCATAGAGAATCGGAATTATGACGACAACCAGCAAAATGAGAAAAGACGGGATGACTAGGGCAAGCCCCAGCATCCCCCTTTTGGACGATGAACTCATGATTAACCGCCCGCTACTTCACTCTGCCAGCGTTTGTAGATTTCCTGCTGGAGCTCGCCGCTGTTAAAGCTGCGGTATCCAGAAGATACACTGTTGAATTTTTCTTGCAATTCACTTGGCATCAGACTCCACTTAATCCCCGGATAGCCGTACATTTTGTTAATAACAACCGTTTGCGCTTCTGGCGTCAGCACATAATTCAGGAATTCTTGTGTTGCTTCTTTTTTGGAGGAAAGCGAAGGAACCATCAGATAAGACGGACCGCCTGTAAATGCAGGGTCGATCTGTGTCAGCTTCACCGTGTCTGGAAGCAGACCCTTAGCCAGTTGTTCGAGCGCCATATCGGACCAGGCCGGAACCATGTCCACCTCTCCACTTGCCAAAATATCAAGCGTGCCTTGGTTCTTTTTCGGATAAACTCCCTTTTGGTACATCGAAGGACCCAGTTCCTTGAGCAGCGAGAAGCCTTGATCCCATTTCTTCATATTGGCCGGATCATCACTGTTCATCGCTTCTGGAGGAAGGAAGTTATAGATAACCGTGTTCACAAACGAGCTACCCGATCCACCCGTGGACGGGTCGTTATAAGCAAATTTGCCCGGGTGCTGACGAATCCACGTATACAGCTCATCCGCTGTTTTCGGAGGTGTCGCTACTTTTGCACTGTTGTAGGCGAGAACAACCGAAGATGCCCGATATGGAATGGCCTGATTGTTGACTTGTTTGAGATACGTTTCATCGACATTCGCTAGGTTAGGAACCTTGGTAGTGTCCACCGTTTCCCACAGCTTTTCGCCTACCCCTTTAGTGATGTCATCCAGACTGCCTTCGTACAGGTCGATATCTGTATCGGTTTGCCCGCTTTTCTTAGCTGCAATCAGACGATCCAGCGTAGATGCGCCCCCGGTTCCCGCTGGCAAATACACCAGCTTGACCTTAACGTGATCATTTTTAGCTTCAAAGTCCTTGATTAACGTTTCCCACAGCTCTTTGACGTTCAAGGAACCGCCAGTGTACAAGGAGATTTCTGTCGTTCCCGTAGCGGCTCCCGCTTTCGTATCCTTGGCTTCCCCTGTAGCTGTAGCGGCATTACCGCCGTTTCCACAGCCAGCCAACAACGATAAACTAAGCACTCCAGCCAAAATCAGACCCATCTTCTTTTTCCCAAACACGTTGTTGCCTCCTTTAGATAGTTGCACAAGTTCGCAGCATCACCAGATGATGCGTTCATGATGGACATTGATGCGATGTAGAGGTTGATCGTGAATCTTCACTGTGCTGCCGGAAAAGTAACCATTTTACTGAAGCTGAATCTGATCTGCTCTCCACTGCGCAGCTCGGCTGCCCGTTCACGCGGCACAAACATTTTCAGATGATCGGTACCGCTATCCAGCGAAACCTCCGCATAATGCCCGAGAATCATCACTTGTCTGATCGTTCCGGCTAGAGAGCCGTTTTCTTCGGTCGTCAGAACAATATCCTCTGGCCTTACACCGACCATAGATTCACCTGTATATTCATGCTCTTGTGCAAACGGTATGCCGCTCACAGAGACACTGCGACCTGTACTCACCCCCTTTAATAAATTGATGCGGCCAATAAAGCCCGCTACAAAAAGCGACTGTGGCTTATCATAAATCTCCTGTGGCGACGATAGCTGCTCAATCCGCCCCGCATTCATAACAACAATCCGGTCGGAAATCGACAGCGCCTCCTCCTGATCGTGGGTGACAAACACCATCGTCATCCCCGTCTGGGTCTGGATGTCGCGCAGCTCCTCCCTCATCTCCATGCGCAGCTTGGCATCGAGCGCGGAAAAAGGCTCGTCCAGCAACAATACATCCGGCTTGAGCAGCAGAGCCCGAGCGAGCGCTACCCGCTGCTGCTGACCGCCCGAGAGCTGCCCCGGCGTTTTACGCTCTGCGCTCTCCAGCCGAACCAGCGCCAGCGCTTCCTTTACCTGGCGGTCGATTTCGGCCTTTTTCACCTTGCGAATCTTCAACCCGAAAGCAAGGTTGTCATACACCGTCATATGCGGCCACAAATTATAGCTTTGGAACACCATAGCGGTTGGGCGTTTTTCGGGTGGCAGCTTGAGCACACTTTTACCCTGAATCTGAATGTCGCCACTGTCCGGGTCCAGAAAGCCGCCAATGGAGCGAAGCACGGTTGTTTTACCACAGCCGGAAGGACCGAGCAGGGTCACAAGCTCCCCTTTCATCACGTCAAGTGAGATGCCCTTGACTCCGTCTCCCGTCTTAAAGCGTTTGGTTAACTCACGAATGGATAATTGAATGGACATTAGCTTTGGCTCCTTTTTTCAGGATTTTGCAAAATTCGATTTCAGTCGCATTACTTCACCTGGAATCCGCCAGCCAGCACGTCCGCGCTTACGAAACGCCTTGCGGCCAGCAGCAGGATCACCGTGGGCAGAGTCAAAATGACGGAGAATACAGCACCCGTAGTACTCGGATAATCCGCAATAATGGAATACATAATGACAGGCATCGTTTTATAGTCCGGTGTCCCGACGAGCAGCGTTCCCTGAGCCTCATCTAATGAAGCGAGAAATGTAAAGATGGAAGCGACCACAATGCCGGGCAGCGCCATGGGGAACGTAATTTTCCAGAACACCCGTAACGGTCCCGCCCCGGCATCCCGGGCAGATTCCTCTTGAGCGCGATGGACGCTGCGGAACGCAGAGGAAGGAATCCAGGTCATGTACATCAGCGTGTTCACCATGTGGATCAATACAATGCCCGTAAAGGTGTTCATCAGCCCGAATTTGTAGAACAACACCGCGATAGACACGTACAATCCCATTTTCGGAAAAGCATGCGTGAGCAAAAATGAAAACAAAAACCACTTGCTAAGCGGAAACGAAATCCGCGCGAAGGCGTAGGCAGCGGGAACACATACGATAATCGAGCAGACTGTAACGGTAATAGCGATCAGGAAGGATAGAGATATGGAGCTGAGCACATCATCCTGCGTTAATACAAACTTCCACCATTCCAGTGACAAGCTCTGTGGCAGCGGTGCAGGATACTGCCATTTTCCCGAAATTGCCAGCAGCAATAAATTAGTTAAAGGCCCCAGGAAAAAAATGACGAAAATAACGAGCACGATGAACTCCACAATTTTGCGTGTGCCAAGTGAGCGAAGATACCAGTTCATAATTCATCCCTCTCAAGACGTCTAGACGTCCGAATCTCTTTCTATCTGGATTATAGAGAGGGTTTGTTATCACAAATCGACATGGGCGATAAGATTTTGTAAAGGGGGCAGAAATCAGAGGAACGCTTTTTACATTAAAAAAGGAGAGGGAGGCTTTAACAGCCTCTCTCTCCTTGAACGTGCAGGAATAGCTATACAATTGAATAGGCGTAACGCCTTAACAGATAAAACGATTCCGCTGGTTTACAGATAAATCGGAAGCACCTGGTTCGTTTGGTCACGGTTACGACCAACAGAGAAGATTGCAATTGGAATGCCTGTCAGCTCAGATACACGTTGTACGTAATTACGAGTAGTCTCAGGCAATTCCTCCAGCGTTTTCACGCCAGTAATGTCTTCGCTCCAGCCTGGCAGTTCCTCGTATACGGCCTCGCACTCCGCCAGCATTTTCAAACTAGCCGGATAATGCGTAATCACCTCACCGCGATACTTGTAGCCTGTGCAAATTTTCACCGTTTTCAGACCTGTCAATACGTCCAGCGAGTTCAAGGACAGACCTGTAAGTCCGCTGACACGACGCGCATGACGCACAACTACACTGTCGAACCAGCCAACACGACGAGCACGACCTGTAACGGTACCGTACTCATGGCCTGTTTCACGGATGTAATCACCGATTTCATCATTCAGTTCCGTTGGGAACGGACCGTCACCGACACGAGTTGTGTAGGATTTAGCTACACCGATGACTTGTTGAATCTTGGACGGGCCTACACCGGAACCGATACATACGCCGCCAGCCGACGGGTTGGAGGATGTAACGTACGGATACGTACCTTGGTCGATATCGAGCATAACGCCTTGCGCGCCCTCGAACAGTACCTTTTGATTCGCATCAATCGCATCATTCAACACAACAGACGTATCTCCTACATAAGGACGGATAAATTCAGCATACTCCAGATACTGTTTCAGTATTTCTTCTACATCCAGCGGCTCGCCGCCATATACTTGTTCAATCATATGATTCTTTTCTTTTGTTTGATGGCGCAGCTTCTTTTCGAATTCCTCTGCATCCAGCAAATCAGCAATACGAATACCATTACGTGCAGCTTTATCCATATAAGCAGGGCCGATCCCTTTACGCGTCGTACCGATTTGGTTAGGTCCTTTGCGGTCTTCTTCCAGCACATCCAACGTGATGTGGTATGGCATAATAACATGTGCACGGTCGCTAATGACCAGATTTTTCGTAGAAAAGCCATTATCGTGAATGTAAGTAATTTCTTCAATAAGAGCGGCCGGATTAACTACCATGCCGTTGCCAATGACACACTTTTTATCTTCATAAAAAACGCCGGATGGAATCAGGCTCAGCTTGTACTTTTTACCGTCAATGAGAATCGTATGACCAGCATTGTTTCCGCCTTGGTAACGGGCCACCACTTCAGCGCTTTCCGCCAGATAGTCCGTAATTTTACCTTTGCCTTCGTCTCCCCATTGTGTTCCCACAACGACTACAGTTGACATGTTTCATTCCTCCGTGGAGTGCCCACAGACACTCTGATTTTGGGCTGACGCGCTACGTATATCTGACTTAAACCGCCTGAGCGGACAGATATAGAACGTTCTCGGACAGCAGGAAAAAACGTCCGTCGCAGACATTCCGTAGGTACGGAAAGCCCCGGGCGTAATGATCTCCCCACTGCGTTGAAGCAGCACTATAAGTGTAACAGCACCATTTTTCAAAGTCAAATAAAAAGCGAACATTATATCACATGAAAATAGTATTGTTCGTAATTGAGAGTTTCGGTCCTTATATGAAAACATATGAATACCGTGTGTAAAAGGCCCCTTCGACATCGCGGAACCGCGTCGAAAGAGCCTTTTTTCAAATATATCATTCCGCTAGCCAGCGAATGCATCCGAATGAGCGCGCTCGTAATTGGCGAATTTATTATAATTTTTGAGAAACACCAGCTCTACCGTACCGACCGGGCCGTTACGCTGCTTGGCAATGATAATCTCAATAATATTTTTCTTTTCCGTTTCCTGATTATAGTAATCATCCCGGTACAGAAACGCGACGATATCAGCATCCTGCTCAATGGAACCAGATTCCCGCAAGTCACTCATCATCGGTCGCTTGTCCTGACGCTGCTCTACACCCCGGCTTAGCTGGGAAAGGGCGATGACAGGCACTTCCAGCTCACGGGCAATTTGCTTCAAGGTCCGTGAAATTTCGGATACCTCCTGCTGCCGATTCTCGCCCGACTTCCCGCGCCCATGAATAAGCTGCAAGTAGTCGATCACAATCATGCCGAGTCCCTTTTCCGTCTTGAGACGACGGCACTTGGCACGGATATCCGCAACCGTAATACCGGGCGTATCATCGATATAGATTTCAGCCTCCGACAAGGCCGCAATGCCCATCGTCAGCTTCGCCCAATCGTCGTCGCCTTTAAAATCACCTGTCCGCATGACGTTCGCGTCCAGATTGGCCTCGGCGCAGATCATCCGCTGAACGAGCTGGGCCGCCGACATTTCCAGACTGAAGATAGCAACCGTCTCCTTTGCCCGAACTGCAACGTTTTGCGCAATATTCAGGGCGAACGCCGTTTTACCCACGGATGGACGGGCTGCCACAATGATTAGATCATTGCGCTGGAAACCCGCTGTCATCTTGTCCAAATCAACAAAGCCGGACGGAATCCCGGTCGTATTACCCTTGTTCTGATGCAGCAGTTCGACCCGATCGAACACTTCCATCACGACATCGCGGATGGCAATAAAACCGCTGCCCGAGCGTCCGTTGGAGATCTCCATAATCTTGCGCTCGGCATCGCTCAGCATACCAGCGACGTCCTCGCCGCCGCTATAGCCTTCGCTCACAATCTGCGTGGCTGCACGAATCAATCGGCGGAGCATCGCCTTTTCTTCAATAATCTGAGCGTAGTAATCCACGTTGGCCGCTGTCGGCACCCCGTGAGCCAGCTTCGCCAGATAGCTGACGCCCCCGATATCCTCCAGCTGACCCTTGTCCTGAATTTTCGAGGTCAGTGTAACCAAGTCTATCGGCTGTCCAGATTCACCCAGCTCAATCATCGCTTCGTAAATCATCTGGTGAGCCTTATCGTAAAAATCCTCGGTCTGCACCCGCTCCATCGCTGTAATCAGTGCTTCGGACTGGAGCAAAATGGACCCGATAACCGCCTGTTCTGCCTCCAGATTTTGCGGAGGAATCCGATCGAAAAATTCGCCGCCCATAATTATTCTTCGGTCACCTGTACCTTCAGCGTAGCTTTGACCTCAGGATGAAGCTTAACGGTCATTTGAGTCACGCCCAACGTACGAATCGGTTCTTCCAGCTCGATTTTGCGTTTGTCCAGCTTAATCCCCGTTGCAGCGACCGCTTCCGCGATTTGCTTGCTTGTAATTGCGCCGAACAGTCGACCGCCTTCACCAGCTTTTGCTTTAAGCTGAACAGTTGTGGATTCCAGCTTTTTGCCGAGTGCCTGCGCCTCTTCCTTTTCTTCTTGCTTGCGCTTTTCCTCAGCAGCGTTCTGGTTCTCCAGCGTCTTCATATTCCCTTCCGTCGCCGGGCGGGCAATACCGCGCGGCAGCAGGAAATTCGCTGCGTACCCGTCCGATACTTCCTTAATTTGACCCTTCTTGCCTTGGCCCTTCATATCTTTAATAAAAATCACTCTCATTCAAATAACCCCTCTTCCCCATCAATTTCGGCCAGCACGTCGACCACTCTGCGTTTGGCTTCCTCCAGCGGACAATCCAGCTGAACCGCCGCATTCGTCAGATGTCCTCCGCCGCCTAGCCGTTCCATGACGACCTGTACGTTCATGCGTCCGAGTGATCGGGCGCTGATCCCCACCAGGCCGTCAGGACGTTCACTGACCACAAAAGAGGCCAGTACATCCGTCATATTGAGTAATGAATCCGCCACCTGAGCAATCAGGAGCTGCGGTATCTTCTGTCCGGGCTCTGTCACCGCAAGCGCGATGTGCCCATATATCATTTTAGCATGCTTAATAATTTCCGCCTTAGCAATATATTCATCCAGGTCCTCTTTTAACAAGCGCTGGATCATCACTGTATCCGCCCCGCTACGCCGCAAAAAACCGGCAGCCTCAAACGTCCGCGAGCCTGTATGCAAGGAAAAATGCTTGGTATCCACCGTAATCCCCGCAAGCAGCGATGTCGCCTCCAGCGGCGTCAGTTGAACCTTCTCATGAATATATTGCAGCAGCTCTGTCACCAGTTCACAAGTCGACGACGCATACGGCTCCAAATAAATCAAAACAGAGTCGTTAATAAACTCCTCGCCCCGACGATGATGGTCTACAACGACCACCCTGCTCGCCGTCTGCACCAATTTGGGCTCAATCGTCATCGAGGCCTTGTGCGTATCCACCACGACCAGCAGGCTGTGCTCAGTCATCAGTTGGAGCGACTGCTCCGGCGTCATGAGCGCTGCCGACAGATTCTCGTCCTTGTTCACCTGCTCCATCATCCGGTCGATGGACGGATTGGATTTATCCAGCACGATGTGCGCCTCTACGTTGTAGAGCGCTGCCGCCTTCCACACCCCGATGGCTGCTCCCAGTGCATCCATGTCCGGTATTTTGTGCCCCATGATCAGCACGCGGTCGCTCTCCTGCATCAGGTCGCGCAGCGCATGCGCAATGACCCGCGCGCGCACCCGTGTACGCTTTTCGACAGCATTGGACTTGCCGCCGTAAAAAGATAGACGCTGTCCGGCCTTCACCGCCGCCTGGTCGCCCCCCCGTCCGAGCGCCATATCCAGACTGGACTGAGCCAGCTCACCCAGCTCCTTGATGCTCTCCGCGCCGAAGGACAAACCGATGCTCAGTGTCATCGGCACTTTCAAATCGGCCGTCATTTCCCGCACCGTATCCAGAATAACGAATCGACTTTGCTCCAGCTCCTGAAGCGCCTTGTGATTCAGCATGATGAGATAGCGCTCGGATGACAAACGGCGCAAATAAATATTGTACTGGTTCGCCCATGCTGTGATCTCGCTCGACACCTTTGCAATAAGCGCGGTACGCTGCTGATCGTCCATTCCCTGAGCAGCTTCATCCATATTATCAAGCATAACGATGCCGAGCGCCAGCCGCTCGTTCTCATACTGCTTGCGCAGCACCGCCAGCTCCGTTACTTCATACAAATAAATCAGACGCTCATCCAGCACGATGAGGAACTGATAATAGCGCTCATCATGCTGTAGCTCTACCTTTAGCTCACGAACAAGCTCCTTCGTTTCCTTTTTGGCACCCAAAGCCCCTGCCAGCTGGGGAAAAAGGTCCTGGAGCGGCTCGCCTATCAGTGATTGGTCCTCGAACATTTCCCCAGCAAACCGATTGTGCCATTCTACCGTTCGATTTTCGCTGTATAAAATGATGCCGAACGGCAGTGAGCTGACCGCTTCCCCTTCCACCCGCTTGATGCGAAAGGAAAGGCCGCTGATATATTGATTCAGTTCCCGACGGAAATCCAATTCCGTCTTCAGCATCAGCCCGCCGAGCAAGAATGACAGCAGCAGTCCCATCACACCCAGTTCCCAGTTATACATGGAAATACATATGACAAGCACCAGCAGCAGTAAAAACGCCCAGACAGTATGATAGCCGTGCCAGCGTTTTTGTAGAAATTTAGGCATGACTGTTCACCCTATTTCTTTGATCTTGTAATAGCTTCACGCAGCGGAAAGGCCAAATCAATAATACCGATAATGCGTAGCGGTTGGAACACCAGAACGACAATCGACAGCAGCACCGCGATGACAGGTCTCATGTTACGGCTATGTGTCCAGAAGTGAATGAAGCCGATCGTCTGGATAATAAAGCACGCATGGATCAGCGGCAACATACTAACAGAAACCGCCTGAACCCAACTGCTGTCAGAGGACATAGCTATCCACTCAAACACAATCGCCAGCAGGTAATACCAGATGAGCGCTCGTGGCAGTCTCCATTCCCGAGCAGGCTTCATTTTGCGTACAGGCACATCCAGGCTACTCAATGCCGGACGCGTCAGAGCGTGCGTGATCACAGCCAGTAAAAATGAGGTCAGGATCAGCACATATGGAACTTTGCCAATCATCATCGTGCCGAGTCTCTGTGTATCTTCTGCTGTCCAATTCATGCCTGGAAGCATCGCATTTCCATTTAAGATTTGCTGTACCAGATTTGCCGATATAGCAGCCTGATCACGAAGATACTGGGAAAGATCAAACCCGAAGGTATACGTAGCGATGAGCAGTACAACCAACAACTCGGCTAAAACCACACCCGTTCCGGTCATCAGTGCCTGAAAAGCAGATGCTCCCTTTTTATAAACCCGTCCCATCAACAATGCGGGGATTAGAAAATAAATCGCGGGAAGCAGCAAATATACATCTTGTAGCGCTATAATCAACAGCACCGGTATGACATGAATCAGAAATCCCTTGAAAGGCAGCGATGAAAACAATACAGCGCCAGGCACAATCAGCAAAAATACGGTAAAGATTCTTAAGGGTGTCAATAGAGACAGCAGCAGCAGCAAATAAATAACGCTCCATGCTACAGTTGCCAAGCGGAATTTCAAAGTTTTCACCTCTTACGCATATGTTCTTCCAGTGCGGATATGTCCTGATACCAATCCTCCAGCTGGTGTCCTTCTTTTCTGTGCTTTCTTAGCTTGTCGATGAGGAGATCATCCAATTCACGATAAGACACCCCAAGACGTCTTCCCAAAATATAACTGCTCATCATCAGACTCGCCAGACAATCGCCAATGCGGGCTGTACTGCCTTCCCACATCGCTTTAAACAGACGGGATACCTGTTCAAGCACCTCAGTTTTGAGCCATTCAATCACCTTGGCTCGTTTAACTACATCCAGTTCTTTAGGCATATGATGAAGAGTCACACCCCTCTGAAAAAGCTTTATTCTCCATTATAGCATATCCTATTCTGAAAATAACTGTTACCCCATAGGGTAAATCGTTATTTTCAGCGCAGCTATGCCTGCTTACTTTAAGCTCTTTTTCACCACTGCTGTCCGTAGCATTATTGTTCTGCGCAGCTACACTGCTTGCTTTAAGATGACGGGTTAAGCGATTCTCTGGACACGAATTTTTCACAATATTCAATAATCTGGCTACGGCGGACAATGCCGATAAACCGTTCCATATCATCCACAACAGGTACAAAGTTCTGCACCTTAGCCAAATTAATTAGATCCTCCATATTGGCATCAATGGACACCGGCTTTATTGAAACCCGAAGCGGGACGTCCTTGAGCATAAACTTCGAAGCGTTTTCAAAGGTGATCTTCCCCTCAGATTCTTTCATATGCCACAGCAGATCACCCTCTGTAACCGTGCCGGTATATCTACCTTCCTTATCCAAAATCGGAACCGCCGTGAAACGGTGATACTCCATTCGCTCCAACGTTTGCCGTAAAGTTGCATCCGCCATTACAAAAGCAACCTCTTGTTTGGGAAGCAAGAAAAAAGCGATATTCATGAGAAAAGAATCCCCCTCAAGATCAATTGTAAAATCAAATGATTACTCACTGAATGTCCTGCTTGTCGGGAAGCTTCAGCGTCTGCGGGGTTGTGCCGGAATCCAGCCAGTTTGCGATCATGAGTCTGGCATATTCGAGTTCCTTTTCATTGGCTCGGTCATAATACAGGCCCTTCTTCTTGAAACCTTCCCCCGTAATCGTAAAGCTCGAAATCTGTGGTTGACTCTGCGAAATGACCTGCTTGCCAAGCCCTGTAATAAAAGTAGGCTCCATATCCGTCTTGAAATTGGCTCCCATAATATCGAGCAGCTCCGGAAGCTTGGAAATCCCGTTGATATTCAGCAGCTTATCTGCCATTGCATTCAGAAAAATTTGCTGCCGTTTGGTACGGTTAAAGTCGCTGTCTTCCCTATATCTAACATAATACATCGCTTCTTCACCATTATAAAGCGGCTTGCCCGCCTCGATGCGGAACTTGATATGCAGCGGATTTTTATTCTCAATCGGCTTATCGATGGGAAGCTCAACCCCACCCACCGCATTTACAGCATCCTGAATACCCTGAAAATTAATCGTAGCATAATAATCGGCCTTATGCTCCATCAGCTTCTCTACCGTAGCTATGGACATATCCTCGCCTCCGAACGCATAAGCATGCCCCAACTTATCAAAATCATCCTCACCGTCATGATTTGGATCATGTCCGACAATCTGGACATACGTATCCCTTGGAAGGGAAACCAGAAGCACACGCGATTCCGCAGGCCGTACAGCCGCATAAATAACCGTATCCGAGCGGCCACGCGCCTTCTCGTTCGGCCTTTGGTCCGTACCGAGCAGCAGCACCGAAAACGGCTCTTTCCGATAAGCAACCGGCTCCGACTGCTTCTGTCCCTCCGACTGGCGCGGCTGAAAGGACTTCTCCAGCTTGCTCTCCAACGTCGGAGATACAAACCAGTCAAAGGCCACCAGCGTTAGCTGTTTACGGAACAGATATCCTCCCACCGCAATCAGAAACAAAACAATACATGAAATATATAGAGCGGTAAACCTTTTTTTATTCTTGGGCTTGCCGCCTGTCCTTCTCCTATGTCTTCGCTCCATAACAGTTTCCTTCCTTCTTTACGTCGATAAATCCCATCTCTTCATTAAACCGAATTTGGCTCTTATGAAGCGGAAACTTCCCCCCACAGCATAAAAGGTCTGCTACCTTGTTGTCAAAAGTGCCATGTCGTACGTAGTCAGACCCTCGTCACCACATCCACGCAAAAAAAGGCTTCCCCTCACGGTCAAAGCCTTGCTTGATGTTATAGCCAGTATCCTAAGTAGCTTTTAAAATCGTTCCTTACCTTAGCGCGGAGCCAGCTTCACTAAATTCTGCACCCTTACGGGAAAAGAGGTGAACAGAGCGAAACCATAGTCGAACAGCTTCCGTGTCTGCTCGAAGCGTTCCTCCTTGCTCGGCGCCCCCAGCACCACAGCTACCAGCCTTCTGCCATGCTGTTCGGCTGTGCCGGTGAAGCAATATCCCGCATCGCTGGTGTATCCCGCTTTCAGCCCATCCGTTCCTGCGTAAGAGTAGGGTCCCGCCAAGGAAGGCAGCATCCAGTTCGTATTACTAATATAGATGCCCTTATCCTTCAATTCCATCTGTGTACGACTCGACGTTCTCAAAATCTCCGGATGCGACGTAATCAGGTAGGAGGCCAGCTTCGCCGTATCGCTTGCCGTCATTTGCGTTTCTCCCCGAATATTCTCGGGATGGTTAGGACCCAGCTCACTCTGCCCCGCTCCTGATGCATTGCTGAATCGGCTGTAGGACGTCAATCCAATCTTAGCCGCCTTGTCGTTCATACGCTTCACAAAAGCCGGTTCATTGCCCGCCGAGCGCTCCGCCAGTGCCACAGCCGCGTCATTAGCCGAATACACAACCATGCTCTGGAACAGTTCGGACACCGTCAGCCTTTCACCATACCGGAGTGACAGATTTACACCACCCACCGTACTTGCGTAACGACTGATTTTCACTTCATCATTCCAGCCTAAACGCCCGGCACGAATATCCTCCAGCACCAGCAGCTCAGTCATGAGCTTGGACATATTTGCGGAAGGCATAGGCGTATCGCCATTCACATCCATCAACAATTCTCCCGTCTGCATGTCCATCAGCACCGCGGCTCCTGCATCCACATCCGGCTTACCGACCAACAGCCTTGGTCCAAGTGTAATAAAAATCAATATAATAAGTACCGGGACCACAATAGCCCAACGTAACCAGTATTTTTTCATCATCGTAATAACCCCCATACTTTATTAGACGATGAAAAATCCATTTTGTCTGCAACTTTTCGAAAAAAAGATGTAATTTTTTTGTCTTTTCCACTCCACAGAAAAAAACCCGCCAATTCCTGCTTGCAGGCTGACAGATTTTTATAAATCAAATGATTCAAAAAGGCTTTCTACTATCGTTCTAGGCAAAATGACAGGCCACAAAATGCTGATCGCCCGCATCCCGATACGCCGGAATTTCCGTTTTACAACGGGCCTCCGCCATAGGACAACGTGTATGGAACTTGCAGCCTGACGGCGGATTTGCCGGGGAAGGAATGTCCCCTTTTAGTACAATTCGTTGTCTCTTGATCGTTGGATCGGGAATGGGAACCGCCGACAGCAGCGCCTTCGTATACGGATGAAGCGGATTGCGGAACAGCTCCTCTTTGGAAGCCAGCTCCACCATCGAGCCTAGATACATCACACCGATACGGCTGCATAGATGCTCGACCACACTCAGATCATGCGAGATGAACAGATACGTCAACTGCCGTTCCTGCTGCAAATCACTTAACAAGTTAATGATCTGAGCCTGAATAGACACATCAAGTGCAGATACCGGCTCGTCAGCCACGATAAAATCAGGATTCAAAATCAAAGCCCGCGCAATCCCGATCCGCTGCCGCTGACCACCAGAGAACTCATGCGGATACCGATCATAGTGATAGGAGGATAGCCCGCAGATATCCAGCGTCTCGTTCACCTTTTTCCGCAGCTTGCTACGGTCAATCAATCCGTGATCCAACAGTGCTTCCCCGATGGCTTCGCCCACCTTAATTCTCGGGTTCAATGAGCTAAAAGGGTCCTGAAAGACAATTTGCAGCTTCGGACGAAGCGCACGAATCTGCTCCTTGCTTAACGCGTGCAAGTCCTCTCCCTTGTATCGCACCGAGCCCTCTGTCTTATCCATCAGTCTGAGAATCGTACGCCCAATCGTGCTTTTGCCACAACCGGATTCTCCTACCAGACCGAAGGACTCTCCCTTATGGATGTTAAAAGACACATCATCGACCGCTTTCACATGTCCCACAGTACGCTGAAAAATCCCGCCTGTGATCGGGAAATATTTTTTCAGACCTTCCACTTGAATTAAAGGCTCGCTCATCCCTGTTGCCCTCCTTCTTCCTCATATAGCCAGCAGGCAACCTTATGACCGTTCTTCTTTTCGTGCAGGGGAGGGGCCTGATCCTTACAGATTTGCATACATTGCGCACACCGATCATGAAAATGACAGTTTTCCTCCAGCTCAATCGGGTTGGGAACCTGACCAGGGATCGAATACAGCCGATCAATCTTCTGATTAATGACAGGCTTCGCCTTCAATAACCCTTGCGTATATGGATGCTGCGGATTCTTGAACAGCTCAATGACGGGTGCCTCTTCAATCACGTTCCCGGCATACATGACGACCACATAATCGGCCATTTCCGCCACAACACCTAGATCATGCGTAATCAGCATAATGGACGTTTTGAGCTTATCCTTCAAATCTCGCATCAGATCGAGGATTTGCGCCTGAATGGTAACGTCCAGCGCCGTTGTCGGCTCATCCGCAATCAGCAGCTTCGGATTACAGCTCAATGCGATAGCAATCATGATCCGCTGGCGCATACCACCGCTCAGTTCATGCGGATACGAATGAAATATTTCCTCCGAACGCGAAATACCCACCAAATTGATCAGCTCAATCGCCCGGGTGCGTGCTTCCTTTTTACTCATTAATGTATGCATCAGCAGCGGCTCCGTAATCTGTTCTCCAATGGTAAGCACGGGATTCAGAGAAGACATCGGCTCCTGAAAAATAATTGAAATGTCATTGCCGCGAATTTGCTGCATCTGACCTTTATTCAGCGTTAACAGGTTTTTGCCCTCAAACCAGATTTCACCGTCTGAGGTATGGGGGGAATCAATCAGCCGCATCATCGTCATGGCCGTTACACTTTTGCCGCAGCCCGATTCTCCTACCACACAGAGCGTTTCACCCTCACGTATTTTAAAACTGACGTCATTGACCGCTTTGACAGTTCCGCTGGAGGTATGAAAGTGGGTTTTCAGGTTACGAAATTCAATCAAAGCATTTTCCATAAACGTTCGTCTCCTACTTCTTCATTTTAGGGTCCAGTGCATCGCGCAAACCGTCGCCAATCAGGTTAATCGCTACAACCGTAATCAAAATACACATTCCCGGTGGGACCCATATCCAAGGCCGTTTGCGGAAGTCGATCAAATTGTTCGCAGCCGAAATCATATTTCCCCACGAAGGTGTGGGCGGCACAACGCCGATCCCCAGGTAACTGAGCGCAGATTCCGTGATAATCGCCCCGGCCACCCCGAGCGTAGCCGTAACAATAATCGTAGGAATCGTATTTGGCAGCAGATGACGGAATATTTTGCGGCGGTCTCTCAAGCCGAGCGCTTCCGTAGCCTGCATGAACTCCTGCTCACGCAGCGTAAGAATTTGCCCCCTGACCAGACGAGACAAGCTCGTCCAGCTCAAGATCCCGATAATGAGCATTAGAAAATAAATCCGGTTCGCTGGATCAACCTTCAAATCGGACAGAACGGCACCTAAAATGATCAACAGCGGCAAGGTAGGCAATGCCATAAAAATATCGGCAATCCGCATAATGATCGTATCCACACCCTTGCGATAGAAACCTGCCAGTGCTCCCAACGTCGCACCGATCACGACTGAAATAAACGTGGCCACCAGTCCCACCGTCAAAGAAATACGGCCAGCCAGCATTGTACGCAGCAAAATATCTCTGCCAAACTTATCTGTACCAAGCCAGTACTGGGCATTCGGGGCTAAATTTTTGTCAGATAGCTTATAATCACCCAGATGATAAGGTGAAATCATCGGTCCAAATGCGCAAATGATCACCATAAGAATCAGTATAATGAGTCCGGCCAAAGCCAAATGGTTCTGGTTAAAACGGCGAACGGCGATTCTCCACGGAGACGCTTCAGGACGGATCGCCGCCTTTGGACTAGTTTCAATCGTGACTGTTTCTGCGGGCAATAGGTATCCCTCCTACTTCAAGCGAATTCTTGGATCTGCCATGCCATACAATACATCCGAGAGCAAATTACCGATGAGCGTAAGGACCGCCAGGAAAATAGTGAAGCCTAGCATAAACGGATAATCCCGCATACTGATCGACTCCAAGTAGACCTGCCCCACACCCGGCCACACAAATACCTTTTCCAGAATCATCGCCCCGCCAAATAAAGCCGGCAGCTCAAAGCCAAGCAGCGTGATCGCCGGAATTAGTGCGTTGCGCAACGCATGCTTGAAAATAACCGTCCGTTCCTTCAAGCCTTTAGCGCGTGCGGTACGAATATAATCCTGACGAATAACCTCCAGCATACCTGTACGGAAATACCGCGTCAGGCTGCCTGTGCTTAGCATCGTAAGCACGAGCGTTGGCAGGAACATATGCTTGAGAACATCCACGATATAAGCCCATGAGCCTGACTCCATCCCTGCAGTTGTCATGCCTCCAACTGGAAGGATACCCCATTCCAGTGCGAATATTTTGATCACCAAAAGACCGATAAAGAAAGACGGCAGCGACATACACAAAAATATGAATAACGTAACGAACTTATCGAATAGCGAATATTGGAACTTGGCTGAAAATACCCCGGCAACAACCGCAATCAGCCAGCTAAAAATAAGACTGAAAAAAGCGATAATAAAAGAGTTCCATACATAATTGCCAATGACCTTCGTTACTGGCTGCTTATGCTGTAATGAGTCCCCCATATTCCCCTTCAACATATTACCGGCCCATATAAAATAGCGTTGGTACTCCGGCTTATCCAACCCGTAGATATGTCGTAGCTGCTGTGCCTTTTCGGCGGTCATATTCGGGTTCTGCTTGGCTGTAATATAATCACCCGGCACCATGGCTGAAATCGCAAATACGATAATGGATATGCCAATGAGTGTGGGGATGAGTTGCAGCAGTCTTCGAATAATATACTGCTTCATAATCATTCCTCCAGACAAATAAAGAAGTGATATGCCCAGCCCGTGAGAGCTGAGCATACGATTGGCAATCCTTATTGTGCGAGCTGAGCGTTATACAGACTGAATTCAAAATCCTTGTATGGTGTAATTTCTAAGCCGGATACACGCCCATTAACTGGCCACATATCTCTGCGCTGATACATAAAGATGGCTGGCAAATCCTTGTTCAGCTCTTGATACAGCTCCTTGTAGATCACTTTACGCTTCTCCTGATTCAATTCCTTTTTACCCGCAATCGTCAGCTCATCGACCTTTTTATTGGAGTAGCCGACATCATTTTGTGAGCCGTTCGTCAGGTAGACCGTTGTATCTGGATCAGGTGTCAATCCCCAGGCGGCAAAGAACATATCAAACTTGCCCGTATCTTTTTTATCCATAATCGCGTTAAAATCCAGTGTTTCAGAATTCAGCTTAATGCCCAGTTCCTTGTAGTTGTTGGACATAATCGGCAGCAAGGCCTCTACTACTGGATTATCCGCAGTCGCTGAGAAGTTAATGGTAAACTTTTCACCATCCTTCTCACGGATACCGTCCGCTCCAACCTTCCAGCCAGCCTCATCCAGCAAAGCCTTTGCTTTAGCGGTATCAAACTCATATTTGTTAATGCCTTCATCTGTATAAGACCAAGCTTCTGTAGATTGTGGAATGTTAATGACGTTTGCATACGGACCGTACACCCCTTCCACAATCTCCTTCCGGTTCAAACCTATGGTCAGAGCTTGGCGTACTTTAGGGTCCTGAAATTTCTTTTCTTTGTGATTAAATGCAATATATCCGTAGCCGTTGGTCGGCATAATATTCACGTCCAGGAAGCCCAGAGACTTCAATTCCTCTACGTTATCTTCTGTAACCGTAACATTGTCTATATCGGTCTCACCCGTTTGCAGCATAGACAAGTTGGTTTCTCCTGTTGTCGTTTTGAAAATAACCGATTTTACCTTTGGTGCGCCCTTGAAGTAGTTTGGATTGGCTTCAAGTACGACTTGTTGACCCGGGGAGAAGCTTTTCAACACATACTGCCCGGAGCCGATTGGCTTATTATTAAGCGCCTTGATGCTGTCCAGACTGCCCTTTTTGAAACCTTTTCCGTAATAAGCTTCTGGCATGAAGTATTGCTCACCCAGAAAATCCTTTGTATAAGCTGTTGCTTCTGTAACGGTTACCTCTACCGTATTATCATCAATAACTTTAATACCGGAGATATCATTCGCCTTGCCATCGTGATATTCCTTGCCGCCTTTAATTTTGAAGGACAGAATATCGGTTTCTCCATCATAATTCGGATCATGCAGTACCTTCAGGACAAAAGCATAATCCTTCACTGTTACTGGCGTTCCGTCACTATACTTCACACCTGGTTTCAGGTGGAACGTATATTTCAAGCCATCCTGCGACACATCAATCTTGTCAGCCAAGCTATTTTCGTATGTACCATCTGCTTTCACCTGTAAAAAGGAATCAAATACGGTTCTGACTACATATAGATCGTAAGTTGTTTGCCAGAATAACGGGTTAAATACCCCTTTAGGTGATACCATACCTACCACAATGTTATCCTTCCGGTTCGTAGCACCAGGCGGATTTTGCGTCAGATCACTTGCTTTGATTACACCCTCTGTGACTTGTGCACTGCCTTCTTTTCCCTCTGTTTTATTCTCCGTATTGCCCGGCTGCGCTTCATTAGCCCCTCCGCTACATCCTGCAAACAATACACCAACGACCGTCAGTATCACAAGCAAAGAAACCCATTTCTTCGTTTGCACCATTCTGTTCATCCCCCTTAGTCGGTTCTTTTATTTAACACCTGTCTCTTTTCTGCGTTGATTCATTAAAGCTTGAGGTTTGAAAATAAAGTCTGTGCATCCTCCTTACCGTTACCAATGATAGCGTAAACACGTGTTTTAGACCCTTGGTCAATTTAGGTGCTAATAACCTTTATATTTTTATTAAGGCTTATCTTAAGTGTAAAATAATATCACGTCAATATCTTTTTTGTATAAAGTAAAAATGCTTAACATCTATTTTTTGTACATTTTATGAAATATATTAGAAAAAATACTAATAATATGAATTTTCATGTAATATAAAATAACATATCAGATATCTGATATGTTTACTCTGGCGAGTTGGGGAATGTACAATCACAAATGCGACTAGAAAAGCTGAGCTACGCATACTGGTTAAACATGGATTGTATTATTAGTAAGTTACAATACATGGGACTTGTTGTCAACAAGAAATATCATAAAAAAGACGCCCCCGAAATCGGGAACGCCTCTTTTCTCTTCCAACAAACTACTATTCAGTAGTGTAAGGAAGCAATGCGATTTGACGGGAACGTTTAACCGCAATTGTCAACATACGTTGATATTTCGCGCTTGTTCCAGTCACACGACGAGGAAGAATTTTTCCACGTTCGCTGATGAATTTTTTAAGCAGGTCTGTATCTTTATAATCAATGTGAGTAATTTTGTTCACAGTGAAGAAACATACTTTACGACGTTTGTTGCGACCACCACGACGAGCTGGTCTTTTGTTATCGTCTCCGCCTTCTCTTTGTCTGAAGCCCATTCTTTGTCAGTCCTTTCCCAATTAAAATGGTAAATCATCATCCGAAATGTCGATCGGTTTTCCGTCATCGGAAAAAGGATCCTGATTGTTTCGCGAGTTATTATTCCCGCGTCCACTATTGCTGTTACCGCCTCCGAAAGGAGACTCCTCACGCGCAGCTCCACCGCTATTGCCGCCACCGTTACCGCCATCGCGGTTAGATTCCAGGAAACGCACATTATCAGCTACAATTTCAGTCACGTATACACGTTTTCCTTCATTGTTCTCATAATTACGTACCTGAACACGGCCTTCAACAGCCGTTAAACGACCTTTGCGAAGATAGTTAGCGCATGTTTCAGCAAGCTGACGCCAGGTTACGATCGGCAAGAAATCCGCTTCCCGTTCGCCGCCTTGACTCGTAAACGGACGGTCTACAGCCAGGGTGAACTGGGTTACTGCTACACCAGACGGTGTATAGCGCAGCTCTGGATCTTTGGTCAAACGACCGATCAAAATGACACGGTTCAACAATCCAATCCCCTCCTTTGAGCGTTGTTCATTACATAATCACGTACAATAATTAAGCTACGTCGTTCGTAATGAGATAACGAATTACTTCGTCAGAAATTTTCATGATACGCTCAAGCTCAGCAACTACAGCAGGTTCTGCTGTGAAGTTTACCAGAACGAAAGAACCATCACGGAATTTCTTAATCTCATACGCAAGACGGCGTTTAGTTACATCGTGACTCGTAATTTCGCCACCGCCGTTGGAGATGATACCTTGGAATTTATCGACTGCCGCTTGAACAGCTTCTTGTTCAATGTCAGGACGAATAATGTACATCACTTCATATTTGCGCATTCTTTACACCTCCTTATGGACATAAGGCCCTCAATCTCGGTTGAGAGCAAGGAACGAGCCTAAACTCGCACTAAAACAGTTTACCAAATCGAGCAACTGATTGCAACCTGCAATTGAGTCAATGCGATGTAAATCAGCTAATAAGCTTCATACATTCCATTCTTCACAATTTTATATGTACACTAAGATTTATCTATATAGTAGGAAAGAACTCGATTTTCTGACATTCAGTGTGCTTGTTCCCGGATGTTTTTGCTCATATCGGCGCACAATAACCGTTGCAGTTCAAATCCATGTAGTAAAGGAGGAACAACCTTATGGGTGAAAAAACCGAATTCGAACCAGGTGACAAGGTCCCAAATGACGGCGTATATATGGAAGTGGGCGAAAAAAGCTTTCATACCGAAATTCAAAATCCGCAGTCAGTAACGCTGGAAAGAGGCGACTCTTTTCCGGAGACGACCAACCATAATCGCAAATGGAAGAAAAAAACGAAAGCCCGCGTTCATTAATGTATATTTTCTCGAAATTCGGGCCATATTATAATCAGGCGATACAACAGAGAGGTGTGGTTCCGTTGGATGACGTAGCCGAACAAACTGTTAGGAGATCCATTCCGGGCATTAGAAGCGTTAGGTTTGTGTAAAAGGACTCTGTCTTTTCAACACTGGTATTGCTTGTCAGTACACCGAGTTTCGTGATGTGATTGGACAGATCGTATCCTGTTAAAAATGTATCGCCTACGATGGAGGACCTTTGAGGTCCTCCTTTGTTGTATGATCGGACTTTTTGCATATACTGGTAAAATGCAGATTAATCCGGCTCCTTCTGCTAGAATATATCCAAGTACAAAGACCTACTTTTACGGAGGTTTTAAGATGAGTTATTCTCGAATATTAAAGTGGATATCAGGTATATTCGAATTGGTGCTTGCCGTACCGATTGTAGGAGGAGCTATTGTCATGGGGACCGGTTACTCGGCTCTGGGATTCATGCTTATCCTGCATGCAGTAACACTCATCCTGTCGTTACGCAATCAGGAAGCGATCTACGGCTCTGTATGGGGAGTACTCACTTCTTTGCTGGCCTGGATCCCCGTCGTAGGCTGGGTTCTCCATCTGATCGCAGCCATCCTACTGATGATCTCCGGCTCGAAAAAAACAAAACGCTATAACTACCCGCCGAACCAGCTATAACCACAAAGGGGGTGTTCTTTAACAGCTGATACCTGTCACTGTTGAAGGGCATCTTCTTTTTTTATTCCACCTCAACACTCATCCCTTGTTCCTCAAAAGGTCCAGCTCCATATCTCCCCTCCCCGGCAGACAAAGTAATTCATCGAATAAAAAAGCCAGTCCGCTCTTATCTCTCCAGCACTGAATAATGTCCGTGACAACCTCCGTAATTTCACGCTGTACACCTCTCGCTAGTTGAAGCCCGCCACACTCTCCTTCTACATAAAGGTGCGTATGATACGGCTGTTCCACCTTTTGTACATGACGTAAGCACAAAGCGCCATTTTCGAGATAAAAGAAATAACACCCCTCATAAACAACTCCCTCGAATATCTCATACATATGCGGCAGATCATAAGGTCCATACACCATAGCCGCCTGTTCCAGTTTTAATGAATCCATAGATAAAATCTCCTCTCCTCTTTCAATCTATTTATAGAACATAGTGTTCCTATGACCAACTGATCCCTTATACATATAATGTTATTGTTGATTTTATCGTACGCTTATGAGTACAATGATTAATTGTCTGGAATAAATTCAGGAGTGTGTAACATGAAAGTAAAAATAATGCTTGGCGAGTTAATTAAGAGTAAGGGTATCTCTCTAAACCAGCTATCCTATAAAACAGGTGTCCGCAGAGCAGCACTTTCTGAACTGGCAAACGATAAGAGAGAAAATATTAATTTCAAGCATATTGAACAAGTTGCAAAAGCATTAGACATTTCAGATATCCGCGAAATAATAACTCTTATAGATGAAGAACAGAGCACACGTTATAATTAGGAAATAAAAAACTATGTTATGCCGAGTTCTTGAAATATGCAGTCCCTCCCCCCGTGATCCATACATAAACACTTCTTTTAATTACGTTTTGCGTAATTGTCAACGTTTATTACGTTTCTCGTATCCTCTATATATTTAGTTATGTGAAATAAGAAAGGAGGAAAGACATTGAGTCAACGATTGCTCGTCTGTGATTTAAAGAACCTCTTACGCGAAAAGGGTTGGGAACAAAAGAAATTAGCCGAGCTAACTGGTATTAGAGAAGCTACCATTTCAGAAATGGTCAGAAATAAAAACAAGATGTTCCCCCGACAGGCATTGGAAAAAATCATTAATGTTTTAGATATAGATGATATAGGAAAATTATTACGAGTTGAATATGTAGATGCTGATAAGTAAATGAATATCGGTATCGCGTCTAATTTTATTTGTGTGGTCCAAAAAGCTTATAAATAAAAGGCGTAAGCTCTCGAAAATAATTCATTCGAGAACTTACGCCTTTGTAATATAAATATAAAAAACCCCGCCAAATATGACGAGGTTTATCCGTAGAGAATAAGTTGAGGGAGAGTGCCACTTCTCCATCTCTTTAAAGACCACTAGGGCGTGTCGGCTGGCTGTTCCGACCTCAGCAACAAATTCTCTCCTAATACTTACCCAAATTATACACAAAATATTCCACATTGTCAAACCTTTTTTACGGTATTAGCCTGAAGATAGGCGTTAAATGTATCTTGTGAGATTGGATAAGCTGACCGAAAAGCCCAGTTTTGATTATGACTTATACGGACTGCTACTAACATAAGATCATCAATTCGTTTGATAAATTGAATACTATTCCCTTTGGGGTGAAGACCTACGTACTCAGGTGTTTTAATTACCGAGGGAATTGCCTTTAAATGTTTTATGAAAGCTTCCTCCGAAGGAAAATCAGATTGATGTTTCTCTAGATATTTAATTCTGCCCTTCCAAAGGACAATATCTTTTTCTTCATAAGGTAATTCGAGTAAGTCAATTATTTCCTGTGTTAACTTGCCTATAACCATGTTCTCTTGTGTCATATGTAAATCTAGCTCGTATATCAAGTTCACGTCCTCCCTTTCCCTATACTTCGACAAAAAGAGGGCAACCTCCTCCCAAATTTTCCATATCATGATACGATAACTGGTCTGTATGCATTCTCTATAAATCAAAAAATCTCCTACGCCATAGACGTAAGAGATCGGTTTATTTATTGAATGAAGTTAGTGGCGGAAAGAGTGGGAGTCGAACCCACGCACGCCTTGCGACGCCTAACTGATTTCGAGTCAGCCCCCTTAGACCTCTTGGGTACCTTTCCGCAGCAAGGATTATTATATCATCATTTTGCCCATGATGCAAGTTCATCGTTGCCCAAAATCACTCAGCTCCCCCGGCTCAATTCGTTTCCGAATGCTGCCCGTCAGCGTTGGCTTTTGAACGCAGCACCTTCTTCATATTCTTTTCGAACTTGGCACGCGGAATCAGCACACTGTGCTGGCAACCGACACATTTGATCCGAATATCCATCCCCATACGGATAATTTCCATTTCATTCGTTCCGCAGGGATGGGGCTTCTTCATCTGCACAATGTCCCCCAGTTCAAACGACTTACGCTCCACCCTTCTCTCCCCCTTTTCTTTCTTGCTCGTCTTCCTTCTCAAGGGTTACCGCCGTCTCTAGCGCGCTCTGACGATGTTCCTCATCCTCTAGTGCCTTCTTGATGTTATTCTGAATATCACGTTCTACCGCAGCCCCTGTGTTCGGCATGCACTCCGCCACAACACGCACAATATACTCTGATGTCGTCATGGACTGAACCCCCAGAACATCCGGTATATTCAGCACCTGCACATTGGACTCCTCAATTCCATGGATCGCTTGTTTTACCAAGCCAACAGCTTCCTCCAGAGTACGCTCCGCCTTCATGGGTACATCCACCACCGCCAACGAGTTGGACATGGAAAAGTTCGTAACCGTTGTAATGGAGCCGTTAGGTAAAATGTAAACCTCCCCTTTCCAGCTCACCAGCCTGGTTGTACGCAGCCCGATCACTTCTACTGTACCTTTGAAGGTTCCTGTCTGAATAACATCTCCTACGGCAAACTGATCCTCGAAAATGATAAAGAACCCGGTAATCACATCCTTGACCAAGCTCTGCGCCCCAAAACCAACGGCCAATCCAAGCACTCCAGCTCCGGCAATCAGAGGCCCGAGATTAATGCCCATTTGAGACAATACCAGCATAATCAGAATGAAATTGAATACGATATTAGTTACATTTTTCAGCAGTTCTCCAACGGTTGTTAGCCGCCTGGTATTCAAGCGAAATCTTCCATTCTCTCCCTTTTGCTGCATCGACTTATCTATAATCTTATTAATAACCCGAATAAAAATACGTGTGATGATGAAAATAATAGCGATCTTCAAAACCACAAACAACAAGGTCGACCACATTGAACTATCAGTAAGCCATTCCCATATAACATCCTTCCAATGCATCGCATCCTTCACAACAGCAGCCGTCCCTGTATTGTTCTCCAACCAACGCATTAAGGTCATTCAGTTGCTCCTCCTTACACAAGGGACCTAATCCTCTGGCTTCCCACATTCTATTTTCTACTACATAAGCCCATCTATAGGCTTCATTCATTTTGCTATGAATAATCTACTTCGCCGAGTATAAAACCCCACACTTATCCATATACTAGCTACTATCTTGAGAATAAATGTTACCCGCA
The DNA here is from genome assembly GCF_038592985.1 of Paenibacillus sp. FSL R10-2782. Classification (NCBI taxonomy): domain Bacteria; kingdom Bacillati; phylum Bacillota; class Bacilli; order Caryophanales; family Paenibacillaceae; genus Paenibacillus; species Paenibacillus sp. FSL R10-2782. Next base: position 5,591,514 of record NZ_CP151951.1, read on the forward strand.
GGCTAATTATTATTCTCTAAGTCAGTTATACTGCTGGTTTTCATTTCTGATCAATGCTATGCCAACAGCTAGCGGTGTATATAAAGCGGGCGCAACCTGCACACTCCATTACAGAGCGAAAGGAAGATTCCATGACTCATCCATCTGACTTCATTCCGGGGCAAGAACCCCTTAGCTTAAAAATATCACACACCGACCCCGGGATCCAATCAGCCATCATCCATCGTTTGCTGTTCCATTTGCACCAGGCGCCTAGTCTGCAAAATATAGTCATTATTTGCATCGGCACCGACCGTTCTACTGGAGACTGTCTCGGCCCGCTCGTAGGTACCCAGTTGTCACGTTATAAAAGCCCGCTCTTTCACCTTTACGGAACCCTGGAGGAGCCTGTACATGCTATGAATCTGCAAACAACACTGGACGGCATACACACCCGGTACGACCAGCCCTATATCATCGGCATAGACGCATGTCTTGGACAAACCTCCAGCGTCGGATGCATCCAGGTTGCGGACGGGCCTTTGAAGCCTGGAGCGGGGGTAAATAAAGAATTACCGCCGGTCGGCGATATCCATTTGACAGGAATCGTTAACGTCGGCGGCTTTATGGAATACTTTGTATTGCAAAATACAAGACTAAATCTGGTAATGAAATTATCAGATATCATTGCTGGCAGCTTATACTCCGCGATTAAGGAGTGGCATTACCGTTCCGTCCTGCTTGCTGCGCAAGAGTAACAGCTTCTTTCTCTTCAGGGGATAAGGAATAAGATGATTGCCCCGCTTCCAGGGGCTTGGCATACACATAAGAGCCATCCCGGTTATAAATACCGGTTAATACGATACCATCCTGATTGTCATCTACAATAGCCATGGAGAAGCTTAGATCGCTCCCTCGCTCGCCAAAGGCATTATAGCGTTTGATACCTATATGTCCCTTCAGGCCAGCCAGTTTACTGTGTAGAGATTTCATATTTGCACGATGTGCTTCCTGCTCATCCTCAATCGTATCCATTTGCACCTTCAAATCAATCAGCAGCGTTTCCAAATTCTCGACACCGCTGCCTGCCATCATGGTTTCATACTTTCGCCGCATCTTCTTCAACTTTGCGCCCTGCACAATGATAACAATCAACAGGATGAGCAAAATGAGCACAATCCCTGCAACGATTCCGGCAAGCTGTTCCATGATTAGTCCGTTCAATTCAGCCATATGCTTGCTTCTACTCCTCTACCTCAAAAATCATGTCACTGCATACCTCTTATTTTATACCTTTGAGAACAGCGAAACAAATCACAGAAGGCTATTAGTTTATCCATCTAGACCATTCTGATTCCTTCATTTTCAGACAAAGCAAAGACATATCTCACTTCCCATTTTGATCAAGGAGACATGTCCTATTTCGTATAGACTACTGTAATAATTCCAGTAATCTTTCCAAATCCTGCTGGCTGTAATAATTCAATTCGATTTTACCTTTATCCTTGTTATGCTTGATTTTCACAGTCGTTTTAAAACGTTCACGCAAGGACTCTTCCATATGATCAATAAAAGGGTCCTTTTTTCTCACTTTGGGCTTGGCCTTCGCTTCACCAAGCTTATGATCCAACTGTTGTACAGCTTCTTCCAGTTCCCGAACACTCCATTGTTGCTCAATACATTGTGTTGCCAGTTGCTTCACCATATCTGGATCTTTAAGCCCAACAATCGCTCTGGCATGTCCCATAGATAATGTTCCACGTGAAACATGATCCTTAACTTCCTCCGGCAATGCAAGCAAACGAAGAAAATTCGCAATATGAGAGCGCGATTTGCCCACTTTCAAGGACAATTCCTCTTGAGTTAATGAGAACTGATCCATTAATCCCTGATAAGCTACTGCTATTTCCATAGCGTTCAGATTTTCACGCTGCAAATTCTCAATCAGGGCAATTTCCATTACCTGCTGATCAGTAAAATTGCGAACAACCACAGGTATCGTCGAATTCCCACAATATTGGGAAGCCCGAAATCTTCTTTCACCTGCAATAATTTCATAGCCTCTTAATACACTACGTGCAATAATAGGTTGGATAACACCGTGCTGACGAATAGATTCTGCTAGTTCTTTAATTGATTCCTCATCAAACGTTTTTCGAGGCTGGTACGGATTTGCACGCAACTGGCTAAGCGGAATGTCAACAACCTTGTCCTCATCATTGACCGTAAGGGAGGGAATGAGTGCATCCAGTCCTTTTCCCAACCGTTTACTCATAAGATGCCACTTCCTTTGCCAACTCAATGTATACCTCTGCCCCACGGGAGCGGGGATCATACGTAATAATGGACTGGCCATGTGATGGTGCTTCACTGAGTCTCACATTGCGTGGGATAATCGTTTGATAAACCTTGCTTTGAAAATACTTTTTCACTTCTTCAATCACCTGAATACCCAAATTGGTGCGGGCGTCAAACATCGTCAATAGCACGCCTTCGATTTGCAGCGAGGTATTTAAGTGTTTTTGTACCAATCGTACAGTATTCAGTAGCTGACTTAAACCTTCCAATGCGTAATATTCACATTGAATGGGAATAATGACCGAGTCAGAAGCTGTTAAAGAATTAAGTGTCAAAATCCCCAGCGATGGAGGGCAATCAATCAATATATAATCATACTTATGCTTGACGAGCTGGAGCGATCTTTTTAATCTTAGTTCACGAGAAATGGTTGGTACCAGCTCGATTTCCGCTCCTGCCAGCTGAATGGTGGCTGGAATAATATCCAATCCCTCAATCTGTGTACTGACAATCGCTTCGCTAGGATCAACCTCATTAATAAGTACATCATAAATGCAATTGGCCACATCCGCCTTATTGATACCCACACCGCTGGTTGTATTACCTTGGGGGTCGATATCCACGAGCAATACCCTTTTGCCGAGGGAAGCAAGTCCGGCGCCCAAATTCACGGAAGTAGTTGTTTTGCCCACTCCGCCCTTTTGATTGGCTACGGCTATTATTTTCGACACTTCATTCACCTCATAATTTAATCGGAATCCTGCTATATTCCTTTATTGCAAAATCCTTTAGTAAGACGATTCTCCATCATTAGCTTACGGATAACGGCAATTTTTAGAATAGAATACGAGTATGCTGCGGCTTTAATTGGCGTTAGACAGAAAAAGCGGCAATTGCTGCCGCCTGTACGCTTCATCCCTTACTTACGTTTGGGAATTTGAATGACAATCTCATAGTGATCCTCATGATCGGATTCCTTGGTCTTGATATCCAAGCCTGAGCCAGACACCATATCAATGGATTGACGAATCGTATTCAGCGCAAGCCGGACATCCTTGGTAAAGGAAATCCGCTTGGATTTCTTCATCGTGGACACTTGTTTATAAAAGGCGACTCTCGCCTCTGTCTGCTTCACATTGAGTTCCTTGGCGATGACTTCATCCAGAACCTTATACTGTAGCTCCTCAGTCTCTAATGACAATAACGCACGGGCATGACGCTCGGACACTTTCCGTTCCATTAGAGCATTTTTCACTCTCTCTGGGAGGTGAAGCAGCCGTATCTTATTAGCAATAGTGGATTGGCTTTTGCCAAGTCGCTGAGCCAGACTTTCCTGGGTGAGCTGATGTAGATCAATCAGCTTCTGATAAGCTACAGCCTCTTCAATCGCTGTTAGCCCTTCCCGTTGAAGATTCTCAATCAACGCGATAGAAGCAGCTTGTGAATCATTAAACTCACGAACAATGGCTGGAATGGTATCCATCCCCAGCTTGGTGACAGCTCTCCATCGACGTTCCCCTGCTATAATTTCGTATTGTCCATTACGGAAACGAACGACAATCGGCTGAATTACACCATGCGTCTTAATGGTCTGGCATAGCTCATCAATCTTCTCGTCGTCAAATATGGTGCGGGGCTGATAAGGACTGCTGACAATATCCCGAACTGGAATTTGCTTTATTTCGTCCCCAGTGGATCGCTCCGTCAAACCAAATAGCTTGGAAAATTGTTCTTTCATTCCGTATAATACCACCTAATTTCATAATAGCACCATACTAACAGCGCTTCGTGAAAAACAGTTCCTTACGCGGATCGTAGCCCCTTTTATATGAGACAGCGTCGTAATCGGGTACACTCCACGTATTCTCCCTGGCATTGTTGTCCCGCTTCCCCTTATGTATATCGGAATCGAACGGTACGGGAAGCAGCCAACTTACATCAAAAACGATTATCTCTATTCTATCACTTTTCCAGCCATAATCCTATCGTCTCTACCAGCTTTTCGGAAGGATCAGATAATAAATTGCACACCCAATCAGATGCCTATTTATCCATGCTTCTCTACGCCGTAAATAAAGACCTTCTGCATCTGTACGTTGTTTATGTTAAGAGCATTGCAAGCCATAAAAAAAGTGAATGTTTCACGTGAAACATTCACTTTCTTTCAATTGGTTACACTAACGGTGTTTTTAAAGGCGTACCCGGCTTACGCGGATATTTCCGTGGTGTAGCTGCCCTTTTTTCAATAATAATCATATGTCTAGCTGCATCCTCCACAGGTAACTGAAAAGCCTGAATATGCTTAATCTTCCCTTTAAGCTCTTTCAAGCTATAGGAAGCTTCCTTGATTTCTTCCGTTGGGTCACTGCCTTTCATCGCAGCAAAGTGACCCCCTTCACGGACAAAAGGCAAACAAAATTCATTCAGCACCGCAAGACGGGCAACGGCTCTGGCTGTGACCAGATCATAGTTGTCCCGGTATCCCGTTTTACGACCCAATTCCTCTGCCCTGCTATGGATCAGCTCCACGTCTTCCAAGCCTAGCTGCTCCACCACATGCGCCAGAAATTGTATACGTTTGTTCAATGAATCCACAATAGTCAACTGAATCTGCGGAAAGCATATTTTCAAAGGAATCCCCGGGAACCCTGCCCCCGATCCGATATCCGCCAAGCTTTTCACATCATTTAACGGAACATAAAAGGCCAGTGAAAGAGAATCGTAAAAATGCTTGGTGTACACCGCATCACGCTCTGTAATGCCTGTCAGGTTCATCTTTTCATTCCACTCAACCAGCACACGGTAATACGTTTCGAACTGCTCTAGCTGACTGTCATTAATCACAATGCTATGCTCTGCCAGTCGCTGCTTAAATTGCTGTTGTATCGCGTCCATTATGATCCCCTTGCTGCCGTTACGCGGTTATAATGCTCCAGATAAACGAGCAAGATGGAAATGTCCGCAGGAGTCACACCCGAAATACGAGATGCCTGACCAATGGACATCGGACGAATTTTGGCAAGCTTCTGCTTGGCTTCAATCGCCAAACCCTGAATCTCATCGTATATGATATCCTCTGGAAGCTTTTTCTTCTCCATTTTTTGCAGACGTTCTACATGCATCAGTTGTTTCTCGATGTAGCCCGCATACTTAATCTGGATTTCCACCTGCTCCTGTTCCTCCTCAGTCAGAGCTACAGGTGAAGGTGAAATTTGTGCCACTTGTGCATAGCTAATCTCTGGTCGACGCAGCACGGTTAACAAATTACTGCCGTCCTGTATCGGTGCAGATCCACCTTGCTCCAGCATCTCATTGACATCAACCGGACGCACTTTTGCCAGACGCAAACGCTCAATCTCTTGCTCTACCTTTTGTTTCTTATCCAAAAAGCGCTCGTACCGTTCATTCGTAATCAGGCCGATATCATGTCCGATCGGAGTCAAACGCAAATCTGCATTATCATGACGCAGCAACAGACGGTATTCTGCACGGGAGGTTAGCAAACGGTAAGGCTCATTCGTCCCCTTGGTCACCAGATCGTCGATCAGAACCCCGATATAGCCTTGTGAGCGGTCCAACACGACAGGTTCTTTGCCCTGCACCTTACGAGCCGCGTTAATGCCTGCCATAACCCCTTGGCCCGCAGCTTCTTCATAACCGGAAGTGCCGTTAATTTGACCCGCCGTGAACAGGCCAGGTACTCTTTTTGTTTCCAACGTAGGCCACAATTGTGTAGGCACCATGGCATCATACTCAATCGCATAGCCGTTACGCATCATTTCTACCTTTTCCATCCCCGGAATTGAGCGCAGCACAGCTAATTGCACATCCTCAGGCAAGCTGGTCGACAAGCCTTGAACATAGTATTCAGATGTGTTTTTACCCTCAGGCTCCAAAAAGATCTGGTGCTTCGGCTTATCACTAAAACGTACCACTTTATCTTCAATAGATGGACAATAACGCGGTCCTGTTCCTTCAATCAGACCGGAGAACATCGGTGCACGATGCAAATTATCATTAATAATCTGATGAGTTTCCACTGAAGTATAGGTCAGCCAGCAAGGAAGTTGCTCATTATCCGAAGACTTCGTTTCATACGAGAAAAACTTCGGTTGATCGTCCCCCGGCTGAATTTCGGTTTTGCTAAAATCAATCGTGTCCTTATGCACGCGCGGCGGTGTACCCGTTTTGAAGCGGACCAAATCAAAGCCCAGCTCGCGCAAATGCTCAGACAGTCTCAACGAAGGCTGTTGATTGTTCGGGCCACTCTCATACATCAGCTCACCCATAATGATTTTACCACGTAAATAAGTGCCTGTAGTCAATACAACCGCTTTGCTTCGGTACTCCGTACCAGTCTTCGTGATGACGCCCACGCAATGACCGTCTTCAATAATCAGCTCTTCCACCATTCCCTGGCGCAAGGTCAGATTTGGTTCCTTTTCCATCGTTTCCTTCATCGTATGCTGATAAGAGAACTTGTCAGCCTGCGCGCGCAATGCGTGGACCGCAGGCCCCTTACCTGTGTTCAGCATCCGCATTTGGATAAACGTCTTGTCGATGTTCCGGCCCATTTCGCCGCCCAGAGCATCAATTTCACGCACCACATGCCCCTTGGCAGGACCACCAATAGACGGGTTGCAGGGCATGAACGCAACCATATCCAGGTTAATCGTAATCATCAACGTACGACAGCCCATCCGGGCTGCTGCCAAGGCGGATTCCACACCCGCATGGCCCGCGCCCACGACAATTACGTCATAGTCGCCTCCTTGATATCCCATACCTCTCTTACCTCCTTATGCACTTCGGTCTTTGCGTACCAAATATGCTCTTGTATATCTATAACGATAGTAGGGCTTAACACAGCCATACTCGAATGTCCTATTTGCCCAGACAGAATTGTGAAAATATTTGATCGATTAACGCATCATGCGCCGTATCGCCCACAATCTCGCCCAAATGCTCCCACGCCAGCCGTACATCAATCTGAATCATGTCAATCGGAACGAACTGATCAGCGGCCTCATAGGCATCTACCAACGATTGGCGAGCCTTCTTTAACAAGGCAATATGCCGTACATTGCTGACATATGTCATGTCGGCTGATTCCAGCTTACCACTAAAGAACAACTGCGATATGGCCTGCTCCAGCCGATCTGCTCCCTCATTTTCCTTTACAGACATTGGTACGATAAGCTCTTCTGGAACATACCGCAGCAGCAAATCCCGGTCTACTTGGGCCGGTAAGTCCATTTTATTCATAATGACAATCGCTTGTCTACCGCGGATTTGTTCCATTAATGCCATTTCATCCTCATGCAGCGGTTCGTTGGCGTTAATTACGATGAGCAGCAGATCCGCTTCACTGACCGCTGTTCTCGAACGCTCTACCCCGATCCGTTCCACTACATCCATCGTTTCCCGAATGCCAGCCGTATCCAGCAGCTTCAAAGGAATGCTGTTAATCGTCACATATTCCTCAATAACGTCACGGGTCGTGCCCGGAATATCGGTCACAATCGCCCGTTCGCCCTGAGCCAGTGTATTCAGCAGCGAGGATTTCCCCACATTCGGTCTTCCAACAATTGCTGTGTTCAGGCCCTCACGTAAAATTTTCCCTTGCTCCGCTGTATGCAGCAGCCGATCAATTTCGGCCATGACCTGACTACTCTTATCCTTGATCAACTCAGACGTAAAAGATTCCACATCATGCTCAGGATAATCAATGTTCACTTCAATATGAGCCAGTGTCTCTACCAGAACATGCCGCAAACGGCGGATATTTTGTGACAGTTGTCCATCTACTTGCTTCAAAGCGACTGAAAAAGCTTTATCCGACTTCGAGCGAATCAGGTCAATGACTCCCTCCGCCTGACTCAGATCAATACGACCGTTCAGAAAAGCACGCTTCGTGAATTCGCCCGGCTCGGCCAAACGTATATTTTGCAGCAGTAGTAAATCCATCACCCGTTTAACGGCTACAACCCCGCCATGGGTACTGATTTCTACGACATCTTCTGTTGTAAAAGAGCGGGGCGCTCGCATAACCGTAACTAGAACTTCCTCCACCTTTTCATGGCTTTGAGGATCTATAATATGTCCATAGTGTACCGTGTGAGATGGAGCCTTGCTTAGAGGCGTCTTGCTCAGGAACAAAGCTTCCACCTCTGTAACGGCTTCCGGGCCGCTGACCCGTACAACCGCAATGCCCCCTTCGCCGACTGCCGTTGCAATGGCAGCTATGGTTTCGCTCAGCATATGGTTTCTACCTCCTGTCTAGTAGAAACGGATTGCCGTCCTTCATCAAGGACGGCAACCGTTTCAGCAAGAAATATAAGAACAAATGAGTGAAACTTATAAAGTCTTATATTTCAAAATTTTGCAAAATCCTCATTTGAAAAAAAGCAATGGCTTCTGCACCTTGCAGAGAGCCATTGCGTCGGATTATTTTTTGGCAATGACGACGCGCCGATTTGGCTCGTCCCCCTTACTGTATGTTCTAACCTGCGCATGCTGTTGAAGCTTGGCGTGAATCAGCTTCCGCTCCTGTGACGGCATTGGCTCCAGCACTACTTCCTTGCCGTAACGAATAGCTTGGTTGGCCAGTCGATCCGCCAAATCCTCCAGCGTTTTTTGCCGACGTGCGCGAAATTGCTCGGCATCCAGCACAATTCGGATGAATTTGTCAGAATGACGATTGGCAACGATATTCGTTAGGTACTGCAATGCATCCAGCGTCTGTCCCCGGCGGCCGATCAGCATGCCGAGCGACGGACCGGATATATCCAGTATGCTTTCATCCTTGCGGTGACGAACATCCACTTCAACATCCAGTCCCATTCCCGCTGCTGTTTCATGGATAAAACGTACAGCTTCTTCATAGGGGTCTGCATGGCCTATGGAGGCTTCCTTGCTCGTGCGTACTTCCTGCTGCGTAACAGGTTCAGCTTCTGGAACAACAGCCTGTCCCATGGTAGACACCTGAGCCGATACATGATGTTCAGCCGTGTGTGTGGTTTCGGGAGACGGATCAGATAGCAGCGTAAGCTCTACCTTCGCCTTCTTGACCCCGAGCCACCCCAGGAATCCTTTTGACGGCTGTTCCAACACGTTTACGGTTACCCGCTCACGGCTTACTCCCAGCTGGGAGAGTCCTTGTTTTACAGCATCTTCAACGGTTTTTCCTGAAGTCACGACTTTGGTCATCTCGACTTTTTAGCCCCCTTCGAGTTTCTGCCACCTTTTTTCTTGTTATTGCTATTGGAGGAACCTGTTTTCGTAAGACTGGCTGTTTTCACATTTGCCAGCGCAACTTCTTTATCCTTATTCCGATAAAGGAAATAGTTTTGAATAATCGTGTAAATATTACTGTAGAACCAGTATAACGGCAAAGCAGATGGGAAGTTATACGACATGAACAGAATCAGAACCGGATAGACGTACAGCAAAAATTGCATCGGTCCTTGCTGCGGAGTCGGATTCATTTTCATCATCATCCAGGTTTGGACGAATGTTGTAATTGCCGCCAGAATTGGCAGGATAAAGAAGTGATCCGGTTTACCTAACTGGAGCCACAAGAAATCATGATCCCGCAATGCCGAATTATAGTAAATGGCATTATAAAGCGCGATGAAAATCGGCATCTGAACGATCAAAGGAAGACAGCCCGCCATCGGGTTAACCTTGTTTTCCTGGAACAGCCTCATCGTCTCTTGCTGGACCTTCTCAGGCGTATCCTTGTATTTCGCTTGAATTTCTTTTAATTGCGGCTGAATGGCCTGCATTGCTTTAGAACTGCGTACTTGCTTGAGTGTAAGCGGCAAAATAATGGTACGCACGATAATCACCAGTATCAGTACGGCCAGGCCATACTCTCCAGAGAACCATTGGGCAAACGTATCCAGCGCATACGAAAACCAGTAAACGACATATCTTTGCCACCAAGATCCATTGGCCAAGTCTGCCGTCGTGTAAGAATTGTGGACTGTCGGAGCACATCCAGACAGCACAGCAACAAGTGCCAATAAGGCAATCAGGAGGAACCATTTCCCCCGTTGAGTCTTCAAACGCGACACTTCATAACCCCTTTCTTAACCAATCCATTCCAACGTAAATCATACCATATCCTGTAGGACAAAGATACTGACTATCGGCGTGAAGACTTGAGCAGCGAGGCTTTGCGCAGAACGTGCAGCACGCTTTTCTCCAGCTCCTGATACGACATTGTAACCGCTCCCTTGCGGACGATAAAAATCAGGTCAATTTGCTCCACCAATTCATGCTCATGATGGCGCACAATTTCCTTAACGATCCTGCGCATCCGGTTGCGGACAACTGCGTTGCCGATCTTCTTGCTGGCCGAAATTCCAACGCGGAACTGCTCTACCTCTCTGCGGCGGAACCAGTACACCACAAACTGATGGTTGGCAAAAGATTTGCCATGGCGGTATACTCGCCCAAAGTCCGCCCGGTTTCGTAGACGCAATTTTTTTTGCACGGCGCTTCTCCTTGCTCATCTCTTTTACACATGCCGGCATGCCAATCCTTACCCCTTATATAGTAAGAAGTATGGACAACATTCCCCCATGGTAATCTCGCTTATTTTACATCCATTTTCAAAAGCTTCATCTAATATAGAGCAGGTTGCGGTGCTCCTCCCTCTTTTTTCACTGCATTTCTACAGACACAGGGAAAGCGATCCGCCCCATAAATACCTCCATTATGAAAAAAAAGACCACCGTAGTGGTCTTTATGCACGCATTACGCACTCAATACTTTTCTGCCTTTTTGGCGACGAGCTGCCAAAACTTTACGGCCATTCTTTGTGCTCATTCTTTTACGGAAGCCGTGAACTTTTTTACGCTTGCTGACATTCGGTCTGAAAGTCGGTCTCATTGTACTGCACCTCCTTACAAGGAATACGTTTTATATGGAATATACCTAACATAGCAATCTCCACAAAAAACACCTTTGTACATTTAACCATAAATAGCGGCCAAAGTCAATGTACAGCTTCATCTTCTCCCCCTAAATCACACAATCCTCTCCCTCTTTTTCATGACCAAAGATTTCGCTCCTTCATCCAGTTCACTGATCCCACGCTCTTTTCCCCTTTTTGATCGTGGATTCGTGGATTTGCTTCGACTTTCCTTCTTCAATATCAGCTTGTCTACATTTTGTGGTCCTTCCACCACTCCTGTTCCTTACAGTTCGTTCTTCCTTCCTACTTCCTAATTTCTTTACACCGTCTTTTATTTTGAGATCGCATATTTCCAGGCATCATAACCATATCATTAAAAATATTGTCGGAAACGTTACCGGAAATTTTCAACAGGAAAAACGCCTCCTGTGACCAAAAGGCAACAGCTGTTATGCACAGCTCCACAAAAAAAGCTGAATTGTGATTTAAATGGTCATAACCTGTGCATAACATTTTGAGACGAAAAAGAGTTATTGTCGAAAACTGAACAAATTATAAACAATATCTTGTGTTGTGAATAAAAATTGTACACAACAGATTGAATTTGTGGATAAATAACCACGAGTCATTGAAATACAAGGCTTCTTTTGCTATGATGATATTACTTTTGAATGTGAATATGTTGTTTTACCCTCCATATTATCAACACCCTGTGGATAAAGTTGTGAACAAGTTCAATTTATCCATCTTTTTATTTTTGTGCGGATTCGGGATTCTGGGGATATATTCTACATTTATCATTTGATTTCGACATATTGCAGTCCCGTTTTGGCCTGCGGGATCAAGAGAACGGATCGTGCCGCACATTCCCTCCTGAGAAATATCGCCTTTCTTCTGCCGATCAGCAGCGGATTTTTCCATTAGCTATTTTTCAGGACCATTTTGTGCTGCGTTCTCTCATCACACTGCCGCATGATTTAGGCGGCGGTATGTCTTTTTATGGCCTTCAACAACATTTTTGGGATTTTAGGCGTTTTGCCGAAGCGCTGGGAGCAGCTCTTTGCAGCTTAAACGGCAAAATGTCAGGATTTAAAAGGAGTGACGTCT